>CAZXRG010000121.1:0-2171 GCA_964642935.1 uncultured Rhodobacterales bacterium
GGGCGCATAATGGGACGCAAGCTGTCCGGGCGCCTGAATTCCGCCTGAAGTGGCAGACCGCAATTCGCCCCCAATGGCCCGCTCAATCGCCTCATTGGGAAGCCCGCCGGGACGCAGCAATTCGACCGCCCCATTCAAGCTCCCAACAATAGTGCTCTCCAAACCCACATCACAGGCACCCCCATCCAGAACGCCTGCAATCCGACCGTTCAAACCGGCCAGAACATGAGCGGCAGTGGTGGGGGAAATTTGCCCTGATATATTCGCAGAAGGGGCTGCAACCGGCCCGCCAAAGGCCTCAATCAACGCCCTGGCCAGAGGGTTGGAGGGCACCCGCACCGCAAGGGTCGGCAGGCCCGCCGTGACAAGTTCCGATATGCCAGAGCCAGAGCGCACAGGGGCCACCAAGGTCAATGGCCCGGGCCAGAAAGCCCCAGCCAGATCACGCAAAACGCCCGCTAAATCCACCAATTCACAAGCGGCCGCAACATCCGAAACATGAACAATAAGCGGATTGAAACTGGGCCGACCTTTGGCCTCATAAATCCCTGCCACCGCCTGACCATCACGCGCATCCGCACCCAATCCGTAGACTGTCTCGGTGGGAAAGGCGACAAGCTGCCCGCGTCCCAGCAATTCCGCCGCTGCGCCAATGCCCTGCACATCTGGTTGCAATATTTGCGTAACACTCATGTGGTGAACTGCGCCTTGTCGCCGGAGGTTAATACGTTATTCTTAGTCTTCACTTACGCCACCCGCGCGAGGAGCGCAAAACCTAACCCGAGGCTCTCTAATATGACCTATCGCGCAACCGGCTCTGAGGCCCAGTTTTACCTCTCCCAAGTGCTTGGCTTTAATCAAGTGCAGGAGACCGAGCGCTTTACTGACGCCACCTCTGACACGGTTGAAGCGATCTTGACCGAGGCCGGAAAGCTCTGCGAAGACGTGCTCTACCCGATCAATCGCAGTGGTGATTTACATCCGGCCAAGCTTGAAAACGGCGTAGTGCGCACATCACCGGGTTATGCTGACGCCTATAAAGCCATCGCGGAGGGCGGCTGGGTTTCGATCTGCGCGGACCCTGAAAACGGCGGCATGGGGCTCCCCCAAACGCTGGCCACTGTGGTCAACGAGATGATGAGCGCCTCTTGTCTTTCCCTCTCCTTGAACCCGCTGATGTCCCAAGGACAGATCGAAGCGCTAGAACACCACGCCTCTGACGAGATCAAAGAGACCTACCTTGGCAAACTTGTCTCCGGCGAATGGACGGGGACCATGAACCTGACCGAGCCACAGGCGGGCTCGGACGTGGGGGCGCTTCGTTCAAAGGCCACGAAGAACGATGACGGCTCCTATGCGATCAGCGGCCAGAAGATTTATATCTCATGGGGGGATCATGATATGGCGGAGAACATCTGCCATCTGGTCCTTGCGAGACTGCCTGACGGCGTGCCCGGTCCAAAGGGGATTTCGCTCTTCATGGTGCCAAAATACCTGCCCGATGAGGCGGGAAATCCGGGCGTGGCCAATACACTCAAGCCGATTTCACTGGAGCACAAACTGGGCCTCCACGGCTCCCCAACGGCCGTCATGGAATACGACAACGCCAAAGGCTGGCTGGTCGGAGAAGAGCATAACGGCATGGCCACCATGTTCGTGATGATGAACAACGCCCGCCTTGGCGTGGGCGTACAGGGCCTCGGCATCGCGGAAATGGCGACCCAAAAGGCGCTGCAATTTGCCATGGACCGCAAACAAGGCCGCTCCCCGATTGAGGATGGCACGGGTACGATCATGGACCACGCGGATGTGCGTCGGATGCTGATGTCCATGAAAGTGCAAACATCTGCGGCCCGCGCGATTTGTCTGGATAATGCGATTTCCATCGATATGGCGACAGCAACGGGCGATAAAGACTGGACCGCCAGAGCCGCCTTTTTGACCCCGATCTCGAAGGCCTTTGGTACGGATGTGGGTCTTGATGTGGCCAATCTGGGCGTACAGGTCCATGGCGGCATGGGCTTTATCGAAGAAACCGGTGCGGCGCAGTTTATGCGCGATGTGCGGGTGACCTCGATCTATGAGGGCACCAACGGCATTCAGGCCATGGATATGGTCGGGCGCAAATTGATGGATGGTGGAAAAGCAGCCTACGGGCTGATCGACGAAAT
>CAZXRG010000121.1:2271-8931 GCA_964642935.1 uncultured Rhodobacterales bacterium
GCGCATAAATGAACCATACCCCCATGCGGTTCCCGTTTGAGGAACCACCTGCCACCGGAGAAGCCATCGAGGTGGCCCCCGGCATCCTCTGGATCCGCCTGCCTTTGCCCATGCGGCTCGATCACGTAAACATCTACGCTCTGGAAGACGGGGATGGCTGGACCATCATCGACACCGGAATTTTCTCCAAGAAAAGTAAGGCGCTTTGGACCGATCTGATGGCGGGCCCCCTTAAAGGAAAGCCCATCAACCGGATCATCCTGACCCACCACCACCCCGATCATGTGGGTGCCGCAGGTTGGCTGATCTCCGAGCATAACATCCCCATTTGGGCGACCCGCACCGCGTGGTTGATGGCGCGGATGTTAAGGCTCGACACGCAGGACGTTTACCCGCCGGAATCCATCGAATTTTACCGTCGTGCAGGCATGCCGACCGAGATTTTCGAGAAACGGATCAATGATCGCCCCTATAATTTCTCCGACATGGTCGCCCATATTCCGCTGGGCTATAAACGCATCAGACAGGATGACACGCTGGCCATTGGCGGTCGCCTTTGGGACGTCCATATCGGCAACGGCCATGCGCCGGAACATGCAACGCTCTGGAGCCGTGACGGCGATATTGTGATCGCAGGCGATCAGGTCATCCCCAATATCTCCTCCAATCTGGGCGTCTATCCGACCGAGCCTGATGCCGATCCAGTGGGTGAATGGTTCGAGACATGCGAGCGCTTTGCGACCATGGCCACAGACCGCCAGTTGGTCCTTCCGGGACATAAGCTGCCCTTCACGGGCCTGCCCATACGTCTCCATCAGCTGATCCAGAACCACCACACCGCGCTGGCCCGCCTCATGGAGCATCTGGAAAAACCGCGCAAAGCCGCCGAATGTTTCCGCCCGCTTTTCGGGCGCGAGATCGAGGAGGGCGCTTATGGCCTTGCCTTGGTTGAAACAATCGGCCATCTCAATCACCTATACGATCTGGGGCAGATCACGCGCAGTTTAGAGGATGGGGCCTATGTCTGGGAAAAAGTCTAAAAAGACGAGTTCGAAGAAATCCAAAGGAAACGACGCGCGTAAAGCGATGGAAACCATCGACACCTCCGTTGAAGCGGTCGAGTCGCTGTTTTTCCCTGAAGCGGGTGCTGTGTCCACCACCGATGATGCAGACGAGAAGGTCGAGAACCAACCGCTTCCAGCCGCCATGATGCAAAAGCCCCGCTCCGAGAAAAGCAAAGCGGAATGGGCCTATGAGCGGATCATCCTCTACATCCAGAAATTCGAAGAGCAGCTCGACGGCGACCACGAGGTGGTCATGGGCTTTGTTGGCGGCGGCGTCGGCTCCATGCATGTGCAGGGCATGGGCTTTTTCGCCCCTGATCTGATCACCTTTTACGGGGTTGATGAGGGCGGAACCAAAACCCAGATGGTCCAGCATGTCTCCCAGCTTAATGTGACCCTCAAGGCGACCGTGAAGCAAAACAAGGAGGCCGAGCCCATGCGCATCGGCTTCCTGCTTGAAAAAGAGCTGGAAAAGAAGAAAAAACCCGCCCGCGCAAAGGGTCGCAGTGACAAGCGGAAGAAATCCGTTTAGAAGACTTTCAGACTTATGAGATATGCCCCTTGAGGCACAGGATATCGGAGAGAAGACATGGCTGACTACGAGCATGGCAAAATGGACATCACAGAGCAGGAAAAGACCTTCGAGGGCTTCATCCGTGTTTCCATTTGGGTAACCGTAATTTCAATTAGCACACTGATCTTTATCGCACTGGTGAACGGCTAAAAGCCGACCGGACGGTTAAGACACGAAGGGCGTGCAACCAGCGCGCCTTTTTTCGTGTTCAGGGAAAAGTTTTGCAGCTAATCTAGGCTGCAAAACAACCAGATGATCGAGCAGCCCTGTGACACGAAACCTCCCCATAGTCCTATTGATCGCAATGCTCACAGCCTGTGCGGAGCGGGTCTACGCCCCTGATGAAATGGTGGAAGCCTCCCGCTACACCAGTACGGAAGCCCCCTATATCTCGCTCATGACCATGGTGAACCGCGATGATGATAAGGGCGCGCATTCCGCGATCCTCGTGAATGGCTCGCAAGTGGCACTTTATGATCCGGCGGGCACCTTCAAACACCCCGAACTGCCTGAGCGGAACGACGTCTTTTACGGGATCACGCCGCGCTGGAAAGAGGTTTACGAGTGGTATCATGCCCGCGACACCACCTATGTGGTTGAGCACCGCCTCGCGGTCTCGCGCGAATTTGCCGATCAGATGATCACCCGCATGGAGGCGCAAGGACCATCCCCGAAGCTGCTCTGCGGGATCAACACATCGGAAGTCTTGCGATCTTTTGAGCGCTTTTCCGATATCCCGAGCACCTATTACCCCAACGAAATCATGGACGCCTTCAAAGCCCTGCCGGGCGTCACGGAAAGCCGCGTCTATCAAGAAGACACAGGCCAAAACATCCAATTCGAAGAAAAAGACATCTAAATGGGCTTCCTCCCCCGATGGATCGTCAATCTGGTGGTGATCTATGGCCTCGTGGTGGGGGTCGGCCTGATGGCCCGACGCGCGCTCATTTATCCGTTCGTTGAAACTGCCGCATGGACGGGCGATCTTCCCGGCGTTCTGATCAAAAATGTGCAACGCCCTGATGGCACAACACTGGTGGTCTGGGCCGCCGAGCCTGAGCCGGAACACCCGGTTATCTTCTACTTCATGGGGAACGCCGGAAATCTTGAATACTTCGATCCGGTCCTGCGCGAGCTTCGCGGTTTTGGCTACGGGGTCGTTGCCATGGCTTATCGCGGCGGAGGTGGCGCCGATGGTCAACCCTCCGAAACAGCCCTCAAAGCAGACGCAAAATTCCTCTGGGACAATGTGGAGCAAGTTCTGCGCATCCGCATCCCGCCCGAACAAAGGATTATCTACGGCACCAGCCTTGGCACGGGTATCGCCGCCGATCTGGCCGCCTCAAACCGCTCTGCCGGGGTCATCCTCGAAGCGCCCTTCACACGGCTTTGCGAAGTGGCGGAATACCAACTCAAGATCGTTCCCGCCTGCCGCTTGATGTGGGACGAGACCTATCCCATCATTGATCAAGTGATCGACATCAACGCCCCCATGCTGGTCCTCCATGGCACCCACGACACGACCATCCCCGTGGACATGGGCAAGCGCGTGGCCGAGCGGGGGAACGACGTGACCCTAAAGCTCTTCGCGGGTGGGCATCACAACGACCTGCGCCTTTTCGGGGCGGGAAAAGAAATCAAAGCCTTCATCGAGGCCGCGCTCAAGGCACCTTAAAGCACAGGCATCAGTTCGAATTCACATCACTTAAACTATACCAGAAAGTCACTTCGGCATCCTCATAGACCGTATCATAAGCGGCCAAAGTATCCTCGAAATCCTCAGGAGCGATCTGGTTCGAACGGCTCTCCAAAGTGAACACATTGCGATAGATGTTTCCCTCGACGGAGCGCCGCTCGGTGAATTCCATGGACGGCACCGAGACCACCTCGTCGAGCGTCTGTAGATCCCAGCCTTCGGGGTATTTCACATCAATCGTCTGACGGGTGCGCGTGGAATGAGAGATCGCATAAGGGCTGCGACGCGCGTCATCGCCAACCTCCACATCCGGCAGATCAGAGGTCAGCTCGGTCGCAAATGCGCTAAACTGCATTTCATCCCCAGCCTCATTCTCGCTCCAAGCATCCGGTATGCGATAAAAACCGGTGATATTCAGCTCGGCCTTATCCTCATCCAGAACAATCAGAAACGGGCCATATTGCTCGATGCCCGGGAAAAAATCCTCGAAATAGGACAGGAAATTCTCTTCAACAACCGACCTGCCCTGATCCTCGATCCAGGCATTCATCCGCTCCGCTTCATGCCCGCGATACGTGGAGAGGGACGTGTAAAGCACCTCGGAGCCTTCCGCGCGCAAATCAAACGTATCGACGAAATCCCGACGGTACTCGGGGCCGCGTCCAACCGCGCGAAACAGCCCCGCGCTGTCGGAGGCAACCGTCAAACCATACCCGTAATCGCCCTGCTCCAGATGCGTAAAATCACCCATCTGAGCATCTAGGGTCGCATCCAGAAAATGCTGCTCATCCCCGAGCCATGCAGTCACAATCACATGATCAAAGACCCCGATGGAGGGCAGGGTCTCGAGCAGTCCAAAGCCGTCACTCGTATTCACCAAAACCGGAGCCGCCTTGATTTCAAGCGCATCCAGAAGGGTGACCAACAGCAAGGTCACATCCTTACAATCGCCAAAGCGGCGCGACAAAACCAGCTCGGGCGCGCGGGGGATATATCCACCGGCCCCCAGCTCAATGCCGAGATAACGGATATTCCGCTGCACATAATCCAAGGCCGCGCGAAGCTGATCCTCTTTGGAGCCATGTTCGGCGGCAATCTCCGCCGCAATCGCGGTAATCTCATCTGTCCGGTATTGGGCTGGATCATAGACCTCGGCCAAATGCTGACCCGCCACCGCCCAGGACCCGAAGCTACTCACATGGCTGACCGGATAAGCATAGTGCCAATAGGGCCGATCATCCTCCGCCTCAAGCGCTTCCACATTGTCCTCAACCCAAGACAGAACCGTAAACCCGTTCTCATGGCGCGTGACAGGAGCAGCTGCATTTTGAAGGGCCTGCATCTGATACCCCATGCCGTCCTCGATCAGCAGCCGGTTTGAAATACGCCCAACCTCGACCCCGTAAGCATGGCGCAACCCATCAGAGAAATGCGGTCCAAACGCCGGATTGCGCCCGTGAATTGTGTAAGAATGGCTCAGAATATCCCCAACCCGAACATCCGGAACAATATAGGCCATCTCCAATTCACCATTGTAAATCAGACGCTCGCGGTCGGTCTCAAAGCGGTAAACCTGAAACCCGTGGAGGCTCAGGCGATCCTGCACAACCCCGTCTCGAATGACCTCAAGCGAATGGAGCGTGACTGTCTGGAAACTGGGATCAAACCGGATCGAAACGGTGGAGTTTTCCTCAACAGCGGACGCGGTGACAAGCTGGTCCGCATAATGCTCATAGCGCTGGCGACCCGATACCATCTCTTTGGCCTGATAATCGGCAAGGAGATATCTGACCCCGCTGGCAGCTTCGACACTTTGAAAATCTTTCGGGATATCTTGGGCAATCACCCACTCCTCAGGTGCTGCCACCGAGGCATAATCTTCAATGTTCTGAGCCGCCAAAGACCCGGGAAAACCAACAAAAATTGCGAGAACGATAACTGTCAAAAGACGCACTATGATACTCCGTAAAAAACTCCCGCAATTAAGAGAGACAAGGTGATTCCAATCAAGCCCCTGCGCATAAAATACTGAAACGCGTGGTGGAATGGCCTCAACTCAAAAAGCCCCAAAAAAGCAAAACCCCCGCAGAGTTTCCTCACGGGGGTCAAACTAGTCTAACGTATTTGGATGTGAGCCGAAGCTCAAAGACCTAATGTCTACATTCCGCCTTCGCGCTGGAGTTTCTTACGTGCCAGTTTACGGGCACGACGGATGGCCTCAGCTTTTTCACGAGCGCGCTTCTCAGAAGGCTTCTCGTAGTGCTGCCGAAGTTTCATCTCACGGAAAATGCCTTCGCGTTGCATCTTCTTTTTCAGGGCACGAAGCGCCTGATCGACATTGTTGTCTCGAACACTAACCTGCATGTAGTGTCACCACCTTTCTAAGTTTGAGTGAATCGCAGGAAACGCGCGTATACCAAGGGTTCCGCCGTCTGTCCACTCTTAAACAGTCCAAGTTTTACGCAACTTGGGAACCCTGACACCGCACAAGTTTTCGTGAACCGTCGTGATTTGCGTCACCGAAGATCAACCGCCATTGGTAAATAGCGAAAGTAATGGGAAGTTTTCCCAATGATTCGCGAAAGGCGTTACCGCGACACTCAAAGTAATGCGCAAATTGAATGAGCCCGGCAGGCCTACAAACGATTGGAAAGGTAGAACATGTCATCAGGGGTATTTACAGGCCAAATTCTGACCGTCGGAAGCGTCACCGGCATACGCGTTCGAGACGCGGAGATTGTCGACAGCGACGGCATCCGTGGCAATAGTGCGGATGAAAGCATCCGCTACAATCTCTACGGCGATGTCTTTGGAACAGGCTTTACCAGCCAAACCACACGAGAGGTCGAGACCCGCGTCACCTTCCGCGATGGCTCCTCCATATCCGGGGTCGAAGCTTTAGCCGTTGTGCTCGGACCTGCACCTTATTCCGGAGGCGGAGCCCGCTATGCGCTCAACTCCGACAAATTGGCCGCGCGGGGGAAGACACTCTCCGACGTAACCGACGTGCGCATCATCCGCGATGTGGATCACAACTTGGGCTACGAGCAGCTTGGCTTTGCCGTCGGCGGCGTCAATCGCGCTCCGGTCACCCTGCCTGACACCTACATCGTCGATCAGGGCGGCACTTTCGATGTGACAGCCGCAAATGGCCTGCTCAAAAACGACACGGACCCCGATGGCACGCCTTTGAAGATCGTAGGCGTTAGCGCGGAAAGAGGGTTAAGCGTCTCGGTCAATGAGGACGGCTCCTTCACGGTCACAACGTCTTCCAGCTTTGGCCCCAACGCCCGCTTTGCGTCCTTCTCCTATGATGTGAGCGACGG
>CAZXRG010000122.1:0-8924 GCA_964642935.1 uncultured Rhodobacterales bacterium
AGTGATGAGGAAGAGCGCGTGTTTTTGCGAGCGATTGAAAAACTGGCGGATCATGTCGCGGATGATTTGAACACCCCCAAAGAGCGGGTGGCTTAGGAGAGTTTTATGGGACCGTTTCCACATGATGCCCCAAGGGCGGTGATTGACGAGGTGAATGTTGCCGGGACCGATGGGTTCGAGTTTGTTGAATTTGCCCATCCTGAGCCGGAAAAGCTGGAGGCTCTGTTTGCGTCCATGGGCTATGTTCCTGTGGCCGTTCACAAGAGTAAGGACATTGTTTTGTATCGCCAAGGGCGGGTGAATTATATCCTGAACCGGGAGCCCAATTCGCATGCGTCCCAGTTTGTGGAAGATCACGGACCCTGTGCGCCTGCTATGGCGTGGCGTGTGGTTGATGCGGCGCATGCTTTGAAGCGTGCGGTGGACTACGGGGCCAAGGAATACACTGGGTCGGGGAAGACGTTGGATGTGCCTGCGGTTGTGGGCATTGGCGGGTCTCTTTTGTATTTTGTGGAGACTTACGGGGATTTGGGCTCTTGTTATGAGGCTGAATTTGACTGGATCGGGGAGGCGGATCCCAAGCCTGAGGGGGCCGGTTTTTACTATATTGATCATCTGACCCATAATGTTGTGCGCGGGAATATGGACACTTGGTACAAGTTCTATTCCGAGGTGTTCAATTTTCGCGAAATCCGGTTTTTTGATATTGCGGGTAAGCATACTGGCTTGACCTCGCGTGCGCTCACAAGTCCCGATGGGAAAATCCGTATTCCGATCAATGAGAGTGCCGATGACAAGTCGCAGATCGAGGAATATCTGCGCGAATATAAGGGTGAGGGCATTCAGCATATCGCGGTTGGCACCGAGGATATTTACGGCGCGACCGATCAAATCGCGGATATGGGGATGGAGTTCATGCCCGGACCGCCTCCGGTTTACTATAGCAAATCAAGAGAGCGGGTGACGGATCATCAAGAGCCTTTGGAGCGTATGAAGGCGCGGGGCATTTTGATTGATGGCGAAGGTGTCGTGGATGGCGGGACCACGCGGATTTTGCTTCAGATATTCTCCAAGACCGTGATCGGGCCGATCTTTTTCGAGTTTATTCAGCGCAAAGGCGATGACGGATTTGGCGAGGGGAATTTCAAGGCTTTGTTTGAGAGCATTGAAGAGGATCAAATCCAGCGCGGTGTTCTGAAAGCCTCATGAGCGAGGCTTGGAAGAGTTACCCCGGCGCGGCCTCTCCCGGCACAGATTTATGCGGGTTGGATGATCTGCCTGATCCGGGGAGTTTTTCGGTATCGGTCGGGGATTTTTCGGTTTTATTGGTGCGCAATGGGGCTGAATTGCGTGCCTTTGTGAATGCCTGTCCGCATCAGTATCTCCCTCTGGATTATCGCGCGGATGATGTGTTGTCGGCGGATCGGGGAAAGCTGATTTGCTCCAACCATGATGCAGTTTTTGATGCTGACACCGGAGAGGGGTTGGGCGGGTTTGCGCAGGGATGTGCGTTGGATATGGTGCCGGTTGAGATCGTGGAAGGGCGCGTTCTAATCGCGCCTTAGGTCGAGCGCATTTTCTCGATCTCCAAGGCTGTTTCAAACATATCCTCGGCCTCATAAAGGGCGATGCTTTTGGCAAGATATTCATCGGCTTTCGCCGCATTACCGCGCGATTTCTCGAGCAAGCCGAAGTTACGCATGACGCGGGCCACGAAATAGCCTCGCTCCACCGGAGCCATTTCGAGGAACCTGTTGAGATGGCGTTCGGCCTTCTTTGCAGCGCCTATTTTCAGACGGAGTGCAGTTAGAATGTCGAGCACGCCCATCTTCGGGCGCTTTTTGAGGCGCGGTGGGATGATCCCGCCCACGGACATATGTGTTTCCGCAGAGACCAGCTCGAAAAAGCGCTGGTTTTCAGGTGTGGATTTATTGCGGATGTCTTCGCGCAGCTTGGTGAAACCCGTCCAGCCCTTGTAGAGTTTCCCCCGGTTCATCAGATGGATGCAATATTGGCCACGGGCCGCATTGCCCAATGTTGTGTCTTCGGAGTCTTTCAACGTCGTTATGAAATCGAGCAAGAGTTCGGGGGTGACTTCGGGGTCACCGCGCCCAAGACGCGCAATGATTTTGCCAACAGCTGCCACGCGCCAATCAGCGGTGTCGACCACGGTGAGCGCAAGATTTGCGTCCGCTTCGCTGATCGCGTCGTCCATCTGCTGGCGGATCAGGAAGTTCAAACACCGCGCCCAATGGGACATCGCAATGGCGCGTGTGCTTTTGTTCTTTGTGCCGAAATCCGTCAGCCAATCGATGAATTCATTGGCCTGTTTCAACGAGCCTTGTGAGCGATAGGCGGTCATTATCGTATAGGTCGAGGTTTGTGTGAGATGGGAGTCTTGTAGGTTTTCAGCGGCTGGCCTGACCTCGTTGTAAAGGGCCATGACGGCGCTCAACCCTCCAAATCCGCTGTCCACAAAGATGCGCATTTGAACGACTTTGGCCCAGATGGTTGCCACTTCATCGCCGACGTTTTGCGCCATCAAAAGCGCTTCATCGAGCAGGCCTTGTGCGCGTTTGAACTCGGCGGCGTGGCATCGTGAGAGGGCCTGCATGGACAAACAAAGAGACAGGATGTCCGAGGCACCTTGTTGGCGCAATCGTGGCACATGGCGCTCGATAATTGCGTTGAGTTTGAAGAAGTTGCCGTTCACATCAAGCGTTCTGGCCCATAGGAACAGCATGCGTCCGAAGGTTGTGTCATCGACCAGATCGGGTTGTGCGTCGATCAATTCGAAAGCGGCATCAAGCTGTTTGTCGACCAAAACCACCGCAAAGACGTCATAGGCTTTCTCGGCGGATTGCCACAGATAATGGACCGCCTTCTGGGTGTTGCCAGCGGCTGTGAAATGGGTGGCCAGCTCGTCCATGCTGGCTTTTTGTCGCCCTTCGATGCCTTTTTCCAAGGTCACGGCGATCAGTTCGTGCACGTCACGGCGTTGGGGGCCAAGGAGGCTCTGATAGATCGCGTCTCCGATAAGCGCGTGGGAGAAGCGCCAGCTGTTGTCGCCGCGTGAGGGGTCGTCTTCGATCAGGCCGGAGTCCAAGGCGCGATCTAGGCAGGCCTGCGTGTCTGTTCCTAAAGGGGCGCAGGTTTCAAGGAAGCTTGTGGAGAACTGGCGGCCGCGCGTGGCGGCGATGATCAGGAGTTGACGGTCCTCCGCTGGAAGGGCGTCAAAGCGGCTGAGAACGAGGTGTTGGAGGTTGCCGCTGACAATGTTGGGCGCATTGCCCGGTTTGAGGGTTGCCTCGGTGTCTGTTGTCTCGATTGCGCCAGAGAAGACCAGAAAGCGGACGATTTCTTCGACGAACAGGGGATTGCGCTCGGATTTTTCATCGACCAATGCGATCAACTCATCGCCGACACTGTTCACGTCGAGCAAGACGGTGACCAGATCTTTGACGCTGCTGGGGCTAAGCGGGTCAAGCGGGAGGTCTTGTACGTTTTTATGCCCCGTCCATTTTCGTGGATAGAGGCTACGGGCTGTGGTGATGAACCGGCAGGCAGGGGGAGAATCGCTCGCTTCCACAAAGCCGTTGATGATCGCTTCGCTACTGGCGTCGATCCAATGGGTATCCTCGATCAGGAACAGGACATTGCCGCGGTTTGCGATGGATTTGAGGGCTTTTATGCAAAGGCCGCGCACCTCGATACCGATGTTGGGGCTGACCGATTGTTGGGAGCGGTCGCGGTCCGTCCCGTCGATGCGATTGACGATGAAGTCAAAGGCGGGGCCGGTGGCGTCGACCAGTTCGCCAAAACCCGCTTCGATTTGGGCTTTTGGCAGGCCTTTGGTCCAGCGGATCGCTTTGCGGAACATCTCGATGATTGGCGAGAGCGGGGTTTGTTGGATGTTTGCGTTGCATTGGCCCACGAAGATCTCGGGCGCGGCGTCGATCTGGTTGAAAAACTCGTGGATCAGCCTTGATTTTCCGACCCCCGCCGGACCGGAGACTTCGATCATCGGGATGGTGGGTTCGTTGAGCCATGTTTCAAGCGTGGCAAGTTCCTTGAGCCGTCCGCAATATTGCCGGGCTCCGCGTTGCATGCGGCCTTGGAAGTAGCTCACTTCTTCTTTGAGGGCGCGCACGCGGTGGGTGATCGGGACTTCGGACAGGCCTTTGATTTTGGTCGGCCCGTTGCTTTCGAAATCCGCGAAGCCTTCCACTTGGTTGTGGATCGCGTCAGAGCAAATGACGGTGCCGTTCGGGGTCTCTTTCTGGAGACGCATGGCCAGGTTGACCGCGTCTCCAAGCACGTTGATATCAAGCCGCTCACCATGGCCGAGGCTTCCAAATACGACGGAGCCTCCGGCCAGACCGATGCGGAACATGGGGCTTACATCGAAGCTTTTGCGGTAATGGGCGGCCTCTTTGTCCATGCGTTCCTGAACGGCCAAAGCGGCGCGGCAGGCTTCTAGGGAGGCGTTTTCTACGGCGGTCGGAGCCCCGAAGACTGCGAAGAGTGCGTCGCCTGCATATTCGATGATATGGCCGCCTTTGGCCTCGATCTCCTGACGGGCTGCGCCGACGACTTCGCGCATGAGCTCATAGGTTTTTTCAGGGCCCAGTTTTTGGGATATACCTGTGAAGTCGACGAGATCTGCGCATAGCACAGCCGTCCACCTTCGTTCCCCACGAACCTGTGCATCGCCTTGCATTTTTAACCCATCCCAGTTGCGCCGCGAGAACATTCGCGTGTGTGAGCGCTGGGCACACAATTTCCGCAAAATACGAGAATGTCAAAGTGTTTGGGGTCAGTTTTATGGTTAACGGGTCGTTTAGGGGTGAATTGGTTGGTTTTTCAGCCGCCTGACATAACTTTAGTGAGATAATTCAGCAGGTCAGCGTTTGGCGTGGTCGTCAGCTTGAGGACTTTTTTGCCCTCAAAGGCGCCCAGTTTTGCGGTTGCCACGTCATTTGGTGCTGATCCTTTGGCGTTTGTGACGAGTGCTACATTTTGTGGGGCTTTTGAGGAAATCGGGAGGATTTGCCCGACCTCAAGTTCCTCAAGGAATTGCGCTTTATAGGTGGCTTTATGGAGGATGGCGTTGAGGGGAATATCCGCCTCGCTGGCGGCCCGTTTCATGCGTTCGCGCCAGATGTCGCGCACGGTTCCATCGCCCTTTTTGACCTTCTTTTCAATGGAAGAACGGATGATATCGAGTACGGAGAGGGGGACCACGATGTCCACGTCGCCGCCACGCGCCGCATCGCCGATATCAAGGGCGGTGTTGATCAGTAGGACATCGGCATTGTCGGGTGCGATTGTGACGTTCGTGATGTTTTGTTGGATGTCCACCAGTTCGAATTTCTTCTTGAGCGCCCCTCCGAGCATTTCTGAAAGGGCGTCCCCGAAGCTTTCGGAGATGGCCTCTAGGATATCGTCGAGCAGGGCGTAATCTACGGCGGTGAAGCTGCGGGTGGTGGGCATGGGGCAGGTGTCCGGATCGCCGCCCATCAAGAGATCAACGATATGATAGACCACATCTGCGCTGAGATTGATCAGGGTGGAGGCTTCTGCGCCCTCAAAGTCGAGCACGCCTAAGAAAGCGGGAACAGGGATGCCCTCGGCCACTGTGGACAGGCGGGTCACTTCGGCTTCCAAGACCATGCCGCTCACGGAGGTGCGCAGGATGCGGCCGATGTTTTTCTCCGCCAAGCGCACAAAACGATCGCCCAGTTTTTCGGTATCGGAAATCGGTGAGCGTCCGACGCCTTTGCTGCTGAGTTTCCGGCTGAGTACGTTTTCCATGGCTGGGGTAGGTCTCGCATATGGTTGTTTAAAGGAAGGTTGACGATCATGATTGATAATTGGTGAAGAAACGGGCTTTGTTGGGGGAGACGCCGATATTGGGCCCGATTTGGGGATGAATTATGCCAGCTGCTAACCTGCCTTTTACACTTGAAGAGTATTCAGACCGTCTGACGCGTGTGCGCAGGGCCATGGATGCGGCGGGCGTCGAGGTTCTGTTTACTTGCGATCCGTCTAACATGGCTTGGCTGACCGGTTATGACGGGTGGAGCTTTTATGTGCATCAAGGGGTTTTGATCGGCCCTTCTGGTGAGCCCGTGTTTTGGGGGCGCAAGATGGACACCATGGGGGCTTTGCGGACCTGTTACATGGATCCTGACAACATGGTTCCCTATTCGGATGATTATGTGATGTCGACCGAGCGTCATGCCATGGAGACCTTGAGCGATCTGATTAAGGAGCGCGGCTGGGGCGGATTAAGGCTCGGGGTGGAGATGGAGAACTACTATTATTCTGCGCGGGCTCATTCGGTTTTAGAGGCGCGTCACCTAGGGGCTTTGGTGGATGCGACCGCTTTGGTGAACTGGTGTCGGGCGGTGAAGTCTGAGGCGGAGATCGGGTTTATGACCCGTGCGGCGCGGATTGTGGAGAAGATGCACGCGCGTATCTTTGAGGTGATGGAGCCTGGTCGGCGCAAGAATGAGGTGGTCGCGGAAATCTTCCATTCCGGCATTTGGGGGGCGGAGGATGAGGGCGGCGCTTTTGGCGGTGATTATCCGGCGATCCTTCCGCTTCTCCCCACGGGGGAGGATGCCTCAGCGGCGCATTTGACTTGGGATGACAAGCCTTTTGAGAACGGTGCAGGCACGTTTTTCGAGATTGCGGGGGTCTATCGGCGCTATCATTGCCCCCTTTGCCGGACCATCTATTTGGGCGATCCGCCGGACGATATGAAGCGCGCGGAAGAGGCGGTCCTGGAAGGCACGGATGCGGCTTTGGCGGCTGGGACATCGGGGAATGTTGCGGGCGATGTGGCGCGCGCGTTTTACGGGGTTCTGGAGAAACGCGGGATCGAGCGGGAGGGGCGTTGCGGCTATCCTATCGGGCTGTCCTATCCGCCTGATTGGGGGGAGCGGACGTTCTCGATCCGGCAAAGTGACGAGACGGTTTTAGAGCCCAATATGACCTTCCATTTCATGCCTGCCATTTGGATGGATACGTGGGGGCTTGAGATAACAGAGACTGTGCGGGTGGCGGAGAGCGGGCCTGCGGTGCCTTTGGCGGATTATCCTAGAAAGTTGTTTGTGAAATGAGTGATCTGGCGTGCGCTGAGCGGATTTTGGGGGATTTGGTCGGGTTTGCGACGATCTCCTCGGACAGCAATCTGGAGCTGATCCGCTATGTGGAGGACTATCTGACCGGCCTTGGGGCGCGCTGTTCGGTGTTTCATGACGAGACGGGCGGGAAGGCCAATATCTTTGCCACGCTTGGTCCTGAAGGGGATGGCGGAATTGTCCTGTCCGGGCATTCGGATGTGGTGCCTGTGGAGGGTCAGGATTGGACCTCGGACCCGTTTGAAATGGAGGAGCGGGCTGGGCTGCTTTATGGGCGGGGCACTTGTGACATGAAGGGGTTTATTGCCTGTGCCATGGCCATGGCGGAGCATTATGCGGCGTTGGATTTGAAGCGGCCCGTGCATTTTGCCTTTACCTATGACGAGGAGGTTGGCTGCATTGGCGGGCAGGCTTTGGTGGAGGAGTTGGTGGCCCAAGGGCTGAAGCCTGCCATTGCGATTATTGGTGAGCCCACGGAGATGCGGATTATCAATGGGCACAAAGGGTGTCGGGAGACGCACACGCATTTCACGGGGCTTGAGGGGCATTCGTCCCAGCCGGATTTGGGCGTGAATGCGGTGGAGTTTGCTGTGCAATATGCGTCCAAGCTAATGGAAGTGCGGGAGGCTTTGAAAGCGCGTGCGCCGGAGGGCAGCCCGTTTGAACCGCCTTATTCGACCATGCAGGTGGGGCAGCTTCATGGGGGTGTGGCGGTCAATGTGATCCCCGGTTCGGCCAGTTTGGAGTGGGATTTGCGGGCGGTGCGCCCTGAGGATAAGGAATTCGTTGACGCCATTTTGGAGCCCTATGTGGAGGATGTTCTGATCCCTGCCATGCATGCGGTCTCCAAAGACGCGGGCATCGAGGTCGATGTGGTCGGCGATGTGGTCGGTCTGGTGCCCATGGATGACAGCGAGGCTGTGCGTCTGGTTTCGGAATTGACTGGTGCCAATGGGACCGATGTGGTGGCCTTCGGGACTGAGGCCGGAATTTTCCAAAATGCGGGCGTGTCTGCAGTGGTCTGTGGGCCGGGGTCGATTGCGCAGGCCCATAAGCCGGATGAGTTTATCGCGCGGGATCAGCTTTCGGCCTGTTTGGAGATGCTGGAGGGCCTGTCCAAGCGGTTGGTTTAAGCCTGCTTGGGGCGGTGAATTGGTTCCATCTGAACCGCTCTTACGGATTGTTTCTCATAAGTTTTTGCACTAGGGATGCGCCCGACATTGAACGGGACATTTTGGCATGGCCAAGGACAAGAAAAAGAAGGTGCAGCGGCCAAAGGCTCTGCCCCCGCGCGGGTTTCGCGATTATTTTGGACCGGAAGTGGTGGAGCGCCAAGAGATGCTCTCGGCCATTTCCGATGTGTATCAGCGCTACGGCTTTGATCCGCTGGAGACCTCCGGCGTTGAGACGGTCGAGGCTTTGGGCAAGTTTCTCCCCGATGTGGATCGCCCCAATGAGGGTGTGTTCGGCTGGCAGGATGAGGACGAGACCTGGATGGCGTTGCGGTATGATCTGACGGCGCCCTTGGCGCGGGTCTATGCGCAGCACCGCAATGATCTCCCCACACCTTATCGCCGTTATGCCATGGGGCCAGTTTGGCGCAATGAAAAGCCGGGGCCGGGGCGGTATCGGCAGTTTTACCAGTGCGATGCGGATACGGTTGGCACGGCGTCCATGGCGGCGGATGCGGAGATTTGCGCGATGCTTTCGGATGCTCTGGAGGTGGTTGGCATTCCGCGTGGGGATTACGTGGTGCGGATCAACAATCGTAAGGTC
>CAZXRG010000123.1:0-8900 GCA_964642935.1 uncultured Rhodobacterales bacterium
CGATTTGGCGCGGCGTTCGATCACATCGAGCGGCTTCGAAAGAGGGAGGGCATCTGCAAGCCGTGAGATGTGGCTGCGATGTCCTCGCCTTATTTGAATTGTGTGAGCTCTTAGCAGTCCGAGCAGGTTTTGAATCCGAGAACCTTATAGATCGGGCAGAAATTCACGAAAGCGGTTCCGACCAGGATCAGGCCGACCCAGCCCCAGATGCCGATGGTGCCCGTGAGTGCCAAAACCATCAGTAAGAAACCGACCCCAAATCTGAGATACCGATCAAGCTGGCCTAAATTGCGCGTCATATGTCTCGCTCCTGTTGATTGAACCTCTATTATATTCAAAAAACTGGATATGTGGAGCCAACCGCCCATCACAATCGCTTGATGCCCTTTTGGGGACGACAAAGGGCGCTGGCCGATTTGACCAGCGCCCCTTTGCCGACATTATCAAGAACAGGCGTCAGACCGGATCAGGTCGGCCCGTGCCAGTCAATCTGGCAAATCTCAGCAGAGCGACCCTCAAAGTCCCAGACACGCCCGAAGGCCCGCACGCGGCCCTGATCGGCCTTGGCCACGGTGATATCCGCGCCCATCCAATACTCGGTGTTGGTAACCACCACTTCGGTATCGGGCTCTTTCCCGCCAATGGGCGTGATTGCGCCTTTGATTTTCTTGCCCACCTGAAGGCGTCGGGTCTTGCCTTCGGTCTCATAGGTGATCGGCTGACGCTCGGCCCCCAGAAACTCGGAGACCAGCATTTTGAACAGGCCCGTCGTGCCACGCGCGGCCCCTGAGAAGATGTTTACCAGCCCGTCGTAGGCCGCATCAGAGGAGCGGTCATCAATGAAGGCTGCCGCTTTCCAGTTGCCGCGTCCCATATTGCCCGGGATATCCATCAGCAAGCCCACATTCAGACCGCCAATGTCTTCTCCGTCATAATGGCCCTCATCAATGCGGATGCCGACCCATGCCTGACAATAGCCCTCCGTGGGCGGATGCAGTCCCAGCGAGACCACACAGGGGCAAAAAACAGTGCAATTACAGTTCAGTATCAATTCGCCTTTCAGCGTCCATTCTGGCAGTTCTTTGGCCATTTTTTAGTCTCCCTATAGTATTCCAACAGCTTGAAGGGCGACAAAACAACCGCCTCCAAGCAAAATCCATCCCACCGGACGGGTCAGATAAGCCCCGATCTCCGGCAATTTCTCCATAATCATGAACAAGGTGGCGACCCCCATCCACACAAGGTTCATGGTGCCACCCACAAACCCCAAAAGCATCAGAGCCCAGCAACAGCCAAGGCAGTGAACTCCCAACTGTCCGCCCATTTTTAGAGCGGCTTGTGGGCCGGGCGACCAGCGCTCCATGAAAAAGGTCAAAGGTGCGCGGCATTTGCTCAGGCACGCCTCTTTAATCTGTGAGAACTGGTAGAGACCCGCCCCGAAGAGCAAGAGCGCTGTGAGCCATAAAGACGTGCTGGCCCCGTCTGGCCCGAGCATCGCCCAGCCTGCGAGCACGGCCTGCACAATTGCGGCTATGGCTGAGAAGGCCACCCAAACGCCCAAGTACCCTGCCACAAGGGCTGTGACCGAGCGTAGGTCCGATGCGCCTGTTACGCCCAAATCAAGGAATGTGCGCAAGGCTGGCACGAAGGTCGGCAGCATCATCGCCACAGACATCAACATCCACATGCCAAAGAGCGCGAAGGGCTCCGCCTCAGCCGCGCTTAGACATAAGGATTGCCAAAGGGCGGGCGCGGTAAAGCGCATAAGGCCAAAACCGGGCATATCGCTGGCCATGGAGACCATACCGATCCACGCCAAAAGGATGGCCAGATAAACGCCAATCCAAACCATCGCTCGGATCGGCCAAATCGGCCCTTCTTTGGGTCTATGATCATCGATCTGCGCCAATTCCGTTCCTGTCCTCCCAGACATGCCCTTGTTGGGTCGTAGGACTTTATGGGGGTTCGGGGTTAATGCAACAAGTATGAATCTGGAAAACTAAACTGTGATTTACATCACATATTTTACGGCTCAGCCCATGTTAAAGTTAACCCACATGCCTTGGCATCGGTTGAGATTCGTACTGCGCCCCCCGAACTTTGACGCTGATTGCTGAGAAAACTATTTAACTTGGGCGCAACATGCACACACACACACAAGCACGCCCCGACAGCACAATTGTGCGCGAAAATTCGGGGAATGAGGCCATCGGCCTCGCAAAATTGATTACTCTGGGACAATCGGACGACGACACTTTTTTTGAACGCCAATCCAAAGCGATCCTTGTTTCCTTTCTTACAGTTTTTACAGGCTTTGCGGCCCTCGCCCTTCTGGATCCGGGCCGGCCACCTTATGTTCATTTGCTTGATACCGGCGTTATTATTGGCTCGCTCGGCATTCTTTTGGTGCTCTGGCGGACCAAAAACCTGAACCTTGCCTTCACGGTTGTGTGCACGGTTGGTCTCTCGTTGTTGTTTATCTTCTTTCTAATGGTCGGCAATCGGGGGGCTGATCTGATGATGCCGCTGGTCTTCCCACTTTTGTCGGTGGTGATCGCAGGCCCAAGGCGCTCGCAAAAATGGTTTATTGTCACCCTTTTGATGGTCGCCAGTATCCCCTTCCTCCAGCCTTATTTACCCCAGACCACGTGGAGCGGGTTTCAAAATGCGCAAAACCCCACGGGCACGCTGTTTCATGCGCCCTTTAAAGCGCCTGTGGATTTTGAGACCATTATCCTCGCCCTCACCACCTATTGTCTGATCTACGGGATTGTTTATGCGGCCTATGCCCAGATGATCCATGCGCGCAAGTTGATCAAAACCCAACAGGTCGAGCTGAGTAAAAGCTACGCCAAATCCGAGCGGCTTTTGCTGAATATCCTGCCTGCTTCCGTGGCCGAGCGGCTTAAGGAGAACCCTGAGGCGGTGATTGCCGATGATCTGGACGATGTGGTGATCCTGTTTGCGGATATTGTGAATTTCACCAAAACCTCCGCCGATCTGCCCGCCTCCGAGGTGGTGGCTTTGCTCAACAAGGTCTTTTCCACCTTCGATCATCTGGTGGCGGAGGCTGGGCTTGAGAAGATCAAAACCTCAGGGGATGCCTATATGGTGGCCGCTGGCATTGGTGGGAAACGCCCCGATGATGTGCAAAGGATCGCTGATCTGGCCTTGGCGATGCTTGACTCTGTGCAGAACCTGAACGCCATTCACCGCCCCAAAGTGGCCGTGCGTGTGGGTGTTCATGCAGGGGAGGCCACGGCTGGCGTCGTGGGGAGCCTTAAATTCTACTATGATATTTGGGGAGACACTGTGAACCTTGCCGCGCGCCTGCAAACGGCAGCCAAACCGGGCTCGATCCGTGTGTCGGAGACCGTTCATCACGCACTTGGTGCAGAATACAGCTTTGAAGATCGCGGCCCCACCCCTCTTAAGGGCAAGGGAAACTTGGCGACTTATGCGCTTTTGGGCCGAGCGACCCACGCTTTGTTTCCTCAAGACAGACAAGAGGCCGCTACGTTACATTAAAAACAGGTCGCAAAAGAGCGCGATAGTATTTAAAATGCCCCAACCACTGGGTTTGGGGAGAGTAAAAAGTGACTGCGTACGCGCATTTAGAGCGACCGAAAACGTCGACTTTATCCTCGTCGAGCTATGATTTTCTGCGCACCAAATGGGGTCCAACCCAGCTTGGAACCCCGCCTGCAATGCCGATCACCTATTCTTTTACGCCCTCTTCCTTTAGCGCGCTTGGGGTGCAAACCGATCATGCGCTGGCCGTGGATCGTGCAATTGCGGATTGGGAAGCGGTTGCAAACGTGCAATTCACCAAAGTCTCCGCAGCCTCCTCTCCGGATCTTGATATATATTTTAAGGACATCGACGGGATCGATTCCACGCTTGCGCTTGCGACCAATTATTTTGTGCCCGACGACAACGTTAACGTTATGCAAACGATGGTCAGTGCAACCATCGAATTTGATAATGCCGATATGATCGATGCGGATGCCAATTACTTCTATCTGGTTGCCGCGCATGAGGTTGGTCACACATTGGGTCTTGAGCATGTGGATGACCCCAACCAGATTATGTACCCTTATTACAATGAAGAGCTGAGCGGTCCGGCGGCGGGCGATGTGGCAGGTATCCAACAGCTTTACGGAGCCCCAAGTGGCGTCTCCTCCGGCTTTGGTTTTGGGTCAACCGCCTCGGAGCTCCTAACCGATACCAGCGGCACGGATGTCCAGCTCTTTGGAGGCGCGGGTGATGACACGCTGACCAGCACGACGGGTGATGATACGCTGATTGGCGGTATTGGTGATGACAACTCCACTGGTGGGGCTGGTCGCGATGTGCTGTTTGACCCGTTTGGCGATGACCTTCTGCAAGGGGGTGCGGGTGAGGACAATCTTTATAGTCCCGATGGTCAGAACAGGCTTGAAGGGGGTATCGGAAACGACGCTTTGCGGGCTGGCTTTGGCAATGACAGGCTGAATGGTGGCTTGGGGGATGATGCGCTTATTGCGGATGATCAAACAGGCTCTACGCTTTGGTTCGGTGATGATACGCTTGTGGGCGGGGGTGGAAACGATCTGCTTGAAGGCGGTGCTGGTCAGGACGTTTTTGTGTTCGGGACCAATGATGGCACTGATACAATCGGGAAGATCGGCTTTAACACGACGGCTGGCTTCTTCATTCAGGCAGGGCGGACCGATTTTGAAGTTGGGCAGGATGCGCTGGATATTCGATCCTTTGGATTTGGCAGTGCCAGCCAAGTTCTAAACAAGTTGCGCGCGACCTCGGAGGGGGCGGTGTTTGAAGCCTCCAATACAAGCGTCACTTTGGTGGGGGTCGATGTGGATGCCCTCTCGATCAACGATTTCATCTGGATGTAATGACCATGTACACGCGTTCCCTTGGCCTTAAAGCACTGGCACTTTTGACGCTGACGGCCCTTACCGGCTGCAGTAGTGGTGGAGGCAACAGCACGACGAACCAAAGCACGCCAAGCAGCGAGCTTTTTACGGCGACCAGTCCGAACGCGAGCCTTTCTGTGCTGCGACTTGATCCCACGACAGGGAATGTTGTGCGAGAGACTGCCAATCTCACGGCCCCGAGCACCCTGACCGGGAGCGCCTTGGCCGGAGCGGTTTCTTATAGTTTTGAGGCGGGGGCAGAGAATAAAATCACCCTCAATAGCGACCGTTCGGAGGCGAAAATCAAGGACCAAGGCCTAGGGTACGTCTTTCGCTTTGGTGCTTCAGGGGGGCGCATTGGCGTGGCCGGACTGCCTGCGACCAATATGCCCCTGGGCGGGACTGCGTTCTATTCGGGTTTTGCCGATGTGAGTGTTAACGACGGCAGCGGCAGCCCCACATCGCTGACGGCCTCCTCGACCACCGTGTTTTTTGACACGAACCAAGTGAATGTGGTGTTGGACAATGGGACCGATTGGATCAGGATCAACCAAGCCGACATCACCGGAAACACCTTCTCGGGTGGTGTTCTGACGGCCTCCCCAACCTTTGCCACGGATCCGGGCACGTCTGGGGCCCTGCAACATGAGGGCGGCTTCTTTGAAGCGGACGCCAAAGAACTGGGGGGCGTCTTTATCCTTGATAAAACAGATGCTGGAGTAAGCTTTAAAGCCCAAGGCGTTTACAGTGGCACGGATGGGTCCTGACCGCTCGCGAGCCACCTGAATAGCCCGTTGGGCTGATCACTCCTGCGCTGGTTCGTAGTCCAGAATGTCACCGGGTTTGCAATCCAGAGCGTGACAAATGGCGCAGAGGGTGGAGAAGCGGATCGCTTTCACATTGCCCGATTTCAGAAGCGAAATATTCGCCTCCGTAATCCCCACATGGGCGGCCAGCTCGCGCGACTTCATCTTGCGAAGTGCCAGCATCACATCGAGCCGAACCACAATTTTACCTGGTTCAGACGACACCGCTTAGCTCCTGTTTCATCTCATCGGCCTCTTCTGCGAGCCGGGCGATCACCAATAAAGCAACTCCGACGAGAGCAAGTACGACCTTTAGATCAAAGGGCGCAAGTTGAACCGACACGCCGCCGGCCTCAATGGCATTCCAAAACAGCGAGATGGGGATGAAGGTCTCTACACCAATCACCGCCACCCAGAGCCAGATCAGTGATTTTCCAAGAATGCGCAGGGTCTCAGCGGTGCCCAATCCGGCAAGCTGGCCCAAATGCGCGTTCACCATCAAACGATCCAGCGACAAAAACAGGCGGATCAGACAATAGAGATAGAAAAGGCCGAGCAGCACAGCCAGTGCGCCCCCCAAGATCGGAGCCCTCAAATCAAGGGGAACCTCCCCGTCATAATCGAGCATTTCCACAGCCATTGTACTGTCCCCGATCAACGGTCCACCAATGATCACAGTCATCAGAACCACGTCGATAATAACGTAAACGATCAGGAACGCCCGTAGCGCATAGATTTTCCAACTCATGGCACACTCCTTCTGCATTTCCTCAATATAATAAAAACTTTCTGTTTTTCAATAAAAAATATCTGCTATACAAAATTTGCAGGCGATTCGTTTCATGGATTCCTGCGTGACATTAAATTTTGGAGACTACCATGCGAAAAATAGCGTTTTTCGCAGCGGGATCGGTTTGCCTGATCGCCGGCTGCACTGGAACTGGGGCTGAATACGAGCCTGTTGTCGATGGCTCACGCGGAGCTCAATATCAATCGGATCTGGCTGCTTGCCAGTCGCTTAGCGAGACCAAGTCGCTGATGAACCCTGAGACCAAAACCCAAGCCACATTGGGCGCTGTTGTCATGGGAGCGGCTGCTGGGCTTGATGATGATGCGGGTGGGGACCGGCTTGGAAGTGCCTTGGGAGGCGCTCTTTTGGGCGGGCTGCTTGGCACTGCGGGCGGGGCAACCGAGGCCCATTTCGAGCGGCAGGACATCATCAAGGATTGCCTGAAAAGCCGCGGGCATCGGGTTGTCGGTTAATTCTCAAACGAAAGGTAAAACGATGAAACCATATCAAAAGACCGCAATTATTGTCGGGTTGGTCGCGGCTTTAAATACCTCGACCGCTCTGGCAGAGCCCGTATCGGTGCAATTGACCCTCGGGTCTGCAGCCACACAAACGACTATTAAAAAGACCGCTGGGGGCGAGTTAGATTTTGCCTCTAAGGGCGCAGGCTCGATTGGCTTGAAAGTGTCCTATGATCTTAAAGCGCCTGAAAGGGGGGAGGCTGGATTTCGCTATGGGATGGAAACAATGGCCTCTTGGCACGCGCTTGAGGCCACCGCCAATGACGCCGATCTGGGGCTCGTGACGCTCAAGAACAACTGGTCGGGTTCCATCCATGGGCGCGCAGGCTATGATTTTGGCATTGTTTTCCCCTACGCTATTCTGGGCTTTGGCTTGAGTGATGCCAGTGTGGGCACGAACGGAAATGCGCCTGGTAAAATGCTCTCAATGGGCAGTTCAGTCGGCCTTGGCGTGGAAACCGAGCTCAGCGGCAACTGGACAGGTTCACTGGAAGCGCTTTCAATCATTTCACCCGATTTCACACCTGAGGGCGGGGGCGGAACCGCCACCGCACGTGTGGGCGAACTCAGACTGGGGCTTACGGGACGATTCTAAGGCTGATCCAAAACTGGTCGCCCGATGGCATAGATCGGGTGACCGTTCTGCCGATCGCCTCAATTCTAGGCAATTTGATCGCGACTATTCACGTAATGTTATTCGTGCTTTGACAAGTTTGCCCGATGCTGCCCTTATCAGCGGCGAAGAGCCGGTTGGCACAGTGATCAGGGAGGCTCTTATGGGCGTTCTACAAACCAAACTTGAAACCATCGCCGCTTTGCCCGCCGATCGTCCAAAAACCATGCCCGGTGCGTTTTATACCTCCCAAGAGCAATTTGCCCATGAAGCAAAGACCGTGCTTCGCTCTGGCTGGCATTGTCTGGGGCGGGAGGATGAAATCCCGGAGCCTGGCGATTATTTCACGGCCCAACTGCTCAACGAGCCGCTTTTGATTGTGCGTGATGATCAAGGGGATGTGCGGGTCATGGCAAATGTCTGCCGTCACCGTGGCATGCCGCTGGCAGAGGGGCGGGGGAACACAAAGCGGTTTATTTGTAGCTATCACGCGTGGACCTATGATCGCAGCGGAGCGCTTTTGCGCGCACCCCGCATGGAGAACGCGGGGTTTGATCCCAAAAGCTGCAAACTCCCGCAACATCAGCTGCAGCTTTGGAATGGTTTTATTTATATCAACCTTGCCCCCAATGCCGCGCCTTTCTCTCATCCAAAGCTGGACGCTGTGCTTGCCCCTTATTCTCCTGAGGAATTTCGCCTCGTTCATGTGGCGGAGGAGGACTGGCACACCAATTGGAAATGCTTGGTGGAGAACTTTATGGAGGGCTACCATTTGAGCGTGGTCCATCCCCAAACGCTCCACGGCTATACGCCCTCAGGGCTGTCGCGCAAACTGGTGAGCGGGGACGGCTACACCTCTTATGCGGCCAACTATCCTGACGCCATAGAGCCACGGGGCGACGGGGCCCCCGGGCTCACCGAGCCGGAGCGAAAGCGCTCCACACTCTTTTCGAAATTCCCGACCCAAGTGGCCAGCCAAGCGGCCAGCCTGCTGGTCTCCCTCTCCATCTTCCCGATCCATGCGAGCCTGATCCGCGTTAAATGGACCATGTCAGCCTATCAAGATGACCTTGATGCGGCCACGATCCAAGACCGGATCAAGCTATGGGAAGAGGTCAACCGAGAGGATCGCGAGAAGCTTGAACGCCTGCAAATTGCTCTGGGCTCGGATCACGCACCAGAAGGTCCGCTGGCTGGCGATGACTATGAGGGCACCATTCGCGATTTCCAGCTTTGGTTGGCGCAGGAAGACCG
>CAZXRG010000124.1:0-8859 GCA_964642935.1 uncultured Rhodobacterales bacterium
TCGAGCACGCTTTCATGCATCATTTCCGAGAGCGTTGGATGCGGGAAGACCGTTTGCATGAGATCCTCTTCGGTGGTCTCAAGCTGGCGGCCAATGACGTAGCCCTGGATCAGCTCGGTCACTTCGGCCCCGATCATATGGGCCCCCAGAAGCTCTCCGGTTTTCGCGTCTATGATGGTTTTGATCATCCCGTCGCTTTCCCCCAGAGCGATGGCTTTGCCGTTGCCGATGAAGGGGAAGCGGCCGACTTTGATCTTATAGCCCTTTTCCTTGGCTTGGGCTTCGGTGAAGCCGACGGAGGCCACTTGCGGGTGGCAATAGGTGCATCCTGCGATGGAATTGGGATCAACGGCGTGGGGTTTGAGGCCTGCGATTTTCTCGGCAACCATCACACCTTCATGGGAGGCTTTATGGGCCAGCCAAGGGGCACCTGCGATATCGCCAATGGCCCAGAGCCCGGCCACGCCTGTGCCGCAATATTTGTCCGTCACCACATGGGTGCGGTCGATCTTCACGCCGAGCGCTTCGAGGCCAAGGCCTTCAACGTTGCCGACAATGCCCACGGCGGAGATGACCGTGTCAAATTCGTGCTTTTCGATCTTACCGCCGACCTCGATATGGGCTGTGACTTTGCCTTTGGTGCGGTCTAGCTGTTTGACCATGGCCTTTTGCATGATCTTCATGCCCTGTTTCTCGAACCGGCCTTTGGCGTGTTTGGAGATTTCCTCGTCTTCCACAGGGAGCACGCGGTCCATGACCTCGACCACGGTCGTGTCGGATCCAAGCGTGTTGTAGAAAGAGGCAAATTCGATGCCGATGGCGCCTGAGCCAATGACCAAGAGTTTCTTGGGCATGCGCGGGGGCTGGAGGGCGTGGCGGTAGGTCCAGACCAGATCGCCGTCGGCCTCAAGACCGGGGAGCTCGCGGGCACGCGCTCCGGTGGCCAGAATGATGTCTTTGGCGGTGATCTCCTCAGTGCCCTTGTCGGTTTTGATGGAGACTTTGCCTTTGGCAGGGATGGTCGCGTCGCCCATGATGACGGAGATTTTGTTCTTCTTCATCAGATGGCCAATGCCGCCCGATAGTTGTGCGGCCACACCGCGCGAGCGTTTGACCACTGCATCAAGATCATAGTCGATCCCGTCTGCTTTCAGGCCGAACTCCTTGGCCCGTTCCATGAGGTGAAAGACCTCCGAGGAGCGCAGCATGGCTTTGGTTGGAATACAGCCCCAGTTGAGACAAATGCCGCCCAAATTCTCCCGCTCGATGATCACCACGGACTTGCCAAGCTGTGCGGCACGAATGGCCGCCACATATCCGCCGGGCCCTGCCCCGATGACACAAATATCGAAGGATTTCGCAGCCATGCTTTGGTCTCCACTGATTGATTTTGTTCAATCTCTCAGTGGCACGACACAGGGGTCGTGTTCAACCAAAACACGTCGAATACCCGCTATGCAGCGATGGTATTTATGGTGAAATCATAGCCGCCTGCGGTCAGATAGGCCAGTTCGGACCCCGTGCTGGAGCGCTTTAGGACAATATTGCGATGCGGGAAACGGCCAAACTGGCGGATCACATCGCGATGCGCTTTGGCGTGGCGAATGCCCTCGCTGCCTTTGTTGAGCATGCGCAGAGACATCAGGCGCACGCAGCGCTCCTGATCCATGAGGCTCTCAGAGTGCATCATGGGCAGGTAGAAGAACTGACGCTGAGGCTCAGGTGTTTTGAGGTCATGGCCCATGACCAGCCCTCGTTTTGCAGCCGCCAAAGCCGCTGGATCAGAGATGTAGGCGCGAGGGGTATCGCGGAACATTTTGCGCGGAAACTGGTCCAGAAGAAGTACCAAAGCCAGACAGCCCTCAGGCGTGCACATCCATGCGCCGAACTCGCCCGCGTTGGCCTCTTCCCAAAGTGTTTCAAAGCGCGTTTTCATTTCTGCTTCAATGAAGGCATCGCGGCGATACCAATTGGCAGGGCCTACGTCATTCATCCAGAAATCAATGATATCTTTTGCTCGTTTACTCATTACACAACTCCCCAAAGTTATACTCAATACTAGAACAAGATTGAGCTAACTATCGGGAGGCTGATTCCGTCAAGACATATTTTCGCCACATCTTCATTGTGACTTATTTGTGTCTTCTGTGTCATTATGGTTAAGGCCTGCCCCCTCGGGGTCTTCCGCGACTTCCGCCTCCTCATCGGCCAGATCAATGGCGTACTCCTGTGCGACCTCCACAAAGACCGGCGAGGCTTGCGGGGCGACGGCTGCATATTGACCTGTATCCTCGGTCGCAGGGGCCGAGCGCTGGGTCATCCGGAAGAGACCATAAGCGGTGATCGACAAGAACAGGATCGCGATGAAGACGAAGTAGCTGTCCGCTCCAAAGCGGGTCATCAAGTAGCCCACAAGGATCGGGCCCGTCACAGAGCCTAGGCCTGCCAGAAAGATCAGACCCGATGATGCGGCGGGCATGTCTTCATGCTCCAGATAGTCATTCGTATAGGCGATGAGCAAGGAATAGAGCGGGTTGGCGATCCCCCCCATGGCGAAGGCCAGCACCAGAAGCACGGTGTATTGGTCCGAATAGGCAACCCCAAAGAGCAGGATCGCACCGCCCAATCCGGTCAGCCCGATGATTAGGTAACGTCGGTCCATCCTGTCGGAGAAATAGCCCAGCGGATATTGCATGAGCATCCCGCCAATATACATCATCGAGACGAACAAGGAGAGGTCCGCAAGGGTGAGCCCTTTGGCCGTGGCATAAACCGCGCCCATGCCAAATTGGGCGGCGAAAATGCCGCCAAGGAAGAAACTGCCGACACAGCCCAATGGGGAGACTTTATGGAGTTCCAACAGTGTCATACGTTTGGTGGTTTCAAACACGGGGGCCGCATTGACCGAGAGTAAGATCGGCGCAAACGAGATGCTCACCAGCACGGACATGACCACAAAGAGCGTGTAACCGGAGGGGTCCGCAAGGTTGACGAAGGCCTGTGCTGAGATGATCCCGAACATTTGCACCATCAGATAGGCCGAGAGCGCTTGGCCACGGGTCTCATTGGTGGAGATGTCGTTGAGCCAGCTTTCCGCAACCACGTAAACGCCGGAAATGCAGACGCCCACGATGACGCGAAGGAGCGTCCATGCGATCGGGTCGGGAATGGCTGGATAGATGATGAAGGCCGCTGAGATCAGCGAAGCCAAAGCCGCAAAGGCGCGTACATGGCCGACCCTGCGGATGATCTCGGGCGCCAGTCGCGAGCCGACCAGAAAGCCCACAAAATATCCGGTCATGATCACGGACATGGTGGTTTCGTTAAAACCCTCGATGCCGCCGCGCACAGCCAAAAGCGTGCCGTGAAGACCGTTTCCGATCATCAGGAGCAACATGCCCAAGAGCAAGGCCCAAGCGTTTGAGAGAACATAAGCCACGGCAAATCCTTGAAGGCTCGATATTTATAGGTCTGCCTTTAAATCGGCTGCTCTTTAAGAACACCGCAAATAACGACAAGTGCATGTCGTTTATGGGAATTTCTTTGAGGGCGCAAATCAAGGGCTTGGATTTTCCTTTCCAAGAGGCGCGCAATTGGCCTAGCCTCCTTTCCATGAGCAGTTGGGTTTCCATTGAACGCATTGTTTGCACGCCCAAGACGTCAGCGGTGGACGGGGCAATTGTCTGGACGCCTTTGCGGTCCTTTTGGCTGATCGGCCATATGGCGTTGGGGATGATCGGGGTGATCTGGCTTTTCCAGGTCGACGCGCTTCTTCTGTTCATCGCGAGCACGGCAGTGACCATTTGTGCGGGCCATTCTGTGGGCATGCATCGGCTTTTGATCCATCGCAGCTTTGAGACCTATCGGCCTTTAGAATATCTGCTGGTCTGGCTGGGGACGCTTGTGGGCATGGCCGGTCCGGTGGGGATGATCCGAACCCACGACATGCGGGATTGGCATCAAAGGCAGACAATTTGTCCGCCCCATCCTTCTCATGATGCCGGATTTTTCAGGGATGCTTGGTGGCAGCTTTGCTGTGAGTTTAAATTGGCGTCTCCGCCAACATTCGCTTTGGAAGACCGGATTGCAGAGGATAAGGTCTATGGGTGGATGGAGCGCTTTTGGATGCTCCAACAACTCCCCGTCGCTTTGGTTTTCTATGCGATAGGCGGATGGGCTTGGGTGCTTTGGGGGATTTCGCTCAGGATTTCCATCTCCCTGATCGGGCATTGGATGGTTGGGCATTATGCGCATCGTAAGGGCCATCAAGGCTGGCGCATCGAGGGTCTGCCTGTGCAGGGGTTTAATCTGCCGGGTCTTGGCTTGATTACATTCGGGGAAAACTGGCACGGCAATCATCATGCCTTTCCCCATTCCGCAAAGCTTGGGGTGGAAGACGGGCAATCTGATCCGGGCTTTGTGTTGATACGGTTGCTTGAGCGATTGGGGTTGGTGTGGGATGTGAAAACCCCCGCCTCAGAGCCTGCGCGGGACGGATTGGTTCGGGTTTAAGGTCTCGCGCTTAAGGCAGAAGCAGGCTCGCGTCCCCGTATGAGAAAAAGCGGTATTCGCGCGCGATGGCGTCTTGGTAGATGTCTTTGATCACATCCGCGCCCATGAATGCGGAGACCAGCATCATCAGGGTCGATTTGGGCAGGTGGAAGTTGGTCATCAGCCCGTTTGCGATTTGGAACGCGTAGCCCGGGGTGATGAAGATGTCCGTGTCGCCGGACCACTCCGTGATTTTGCCGCTTTGAGCCGCCGTTTCGATCAGGCGGAGGGCCGTGGTGCCCACGGGGATGATGCGCCCTCCGGCCTCTTTGGCTTGGGTGATGGCTTGGGCGGCGGCTTTTGTGACCTCCCCCCATTCGGCGTGCATGACATGGTCCTCGATCCGCTCGGCTTTCACGGGGAGGAAGGTGCCGATGCCCACATGGAGGGTGACGAACGTGGAGAGAATGCCTTTTTCTTTGAGAGCCCCAAGGAGGGCCTCATCGAAATGGAGGGAGGCTGTGGGGGCGGCGATTGCGCCCGTGCGTTTGGCGAAGACCGGTTGGTAGCTCTCATTGTCTTTCTCGTCGGCCGGGCGTTTGGCGGCGATATAGGGGGGGAGCGGCATGACGCCTGTTTTGGCGAGAGCCTCGAAAAAGGCGGGGCCGGTCATAGGGAACTTGAGACGCACGCGGCCCTCATCGGTTTTGGCGACAACTTCGGCTTCCAGATCAGGTCCGAAGGAGATCACCTCCCCCTCTTTGAGTTTGCGCAAGGGCTTGGCCATGGCCTCCCAAGTCTCGCCCAGATCGGAGGTCAAAGTGATCTCGATCTTGGCTTGCGCTTCACCGCGCGTTCGCGTCCCAAAAAGACGGGCGGGCAGCACGCGGGTGTCGTTGAACACCAGCAAATCGCCGGGCTTGAGGAAGTCGCAAAGGTCGGACGCGTGCGCATGATGGCGGATTTCCCCGTCCTGCACCAAAAGCCGAGAGGCCGAGCGATGCGCAAGTGGGCGCAGGGCGATCAGCCGCTCATCGAGTTCAAAATCAAAATCACTAAGTTGCATTACCGCTTTGCCTTTGTAGATTCTGCCCTATTACTCTGATGGAACGCAGAGTGGAACACGCGAGGAGCACACCCATGTCAGGAATTTCCGTCGGAGATCAAATCCCAGCCTTTGAAATGCCCGTTACAGGCGGTGGTACGATCACCAATGCCGATTTGGCGGGTCAGACTTGGGTGCTTTATTTCTACCCCAAGGATGACACGCCCGGTTGCACCAAAGAGGCTATCGGTTTCACGGAGGAGCTTTCGGCTTTCGAGGCGGCGGGTGCCACGGTGATCGGTGTTTCTAAAGATACTTTAACCAAACATGAAAAATTCGTCGCAAAACACGAGCTTGGAATCCGTTTGGCGGCTGATGAAACTGACTTTTGCGAGAAGATAGGCGTTTGGGTTGAAAAGAAAATGTACGGCAAAACCTATATGGGAATTGAGCGGGCAACGTTTCTTGTGGGGGGTGATGGCTCTGCCTTGCAAGTCTGGAGAAAGGTCAAAGTTCCAGGTCACGTAGGGGAAGTCCTCGAAGCGGTTAAGGCGCTGAAATAGGCAGATTTTCGCGCAACAAAAGAACGTTTAGGGAATGTCTAAAAAACGAGGTAAAAATCCCTTCCAATCACATCCTCCATTGGGTAAACGATCTGAGGGCGTCTGAGGGAAGTGTTAAGGCATGGTTAAAAAATCCGGAGCTTCCGGAAGTTATCTTTCAAGGCTGCTTCCCGAGCAACGTATTTACGTTAAAACAGGCGAAGATCAGACCCGTTATTTCAAGATCACCACGCGCACTCAGGCTCTCTTAGGATCTGCTGCATTTCTTCTGGTCGGCTGGACTGTTGTGTCAAGCTCCGCTTTGGTGCTTGGCATGGTCAGTGCGGACACGGAGGCCAAACAGGCCCAAGCGGTTAGTCAGGCCTATGAGGAGCGGATCGCCGTTCTCAGCCAAGAGCGTGATCAGCGCGCCCAAGAAGCGACCTCCATTCAGGAGCGTTTTGTGGTCGCCCTTCGCGAGATTTCTGAGCAGCAGCGGCGTTATTTCGAGCTGGAAGAGAACCGCTCTGAGCTGGTGACACTCGTTGGGCTGACCCGTGAAAAGCTGCAACGCGCCATCGACAATCGCGACACGGCTGAGGCCGAGGCGCAGATTTTGCTCACCGAGTTGAACAGCGTTACGTCCAACCTGACCAACAAATCAGGCAATGCCAAAGAATTGGCAGCGACTTTGGATGCGATTTCAGGCGCTTTGGCTCTGACCATCCGGGATCGCGATGCCAACACCGAAGAGTTGGCGGAAATGCACGAGCGTGTGGCCGCCATGGAATTCCGCGAGCGCATTAACGCAGACAAGCAAGAGCGGATTTTCACGCAGCTTGAAACGGCTGTGACCGCCACCCTTGATCCGCTTGAGAAGCTTCTGGCAACCACGGGCATGGATTTGGATTACCTGATCGACAAGGTTCAGGACCAGTATTCCGGTGAAGGTGGCCCGTTTATTCCGGTGAACCTCCCCCTTCGCGCGGAATCAGATCCGCTTTATGAGCGTTATGCCAAACTGACCCGCGATTATGACCGCGCCCATCTGATGCAGATTGCTGCCTTCCAGTTGCCCTTTGCGACTCCGGTCAAACAGACCGTGCGTTGGACCAGCGGATTTGGAACGCGTCGCGATCCGATCAACGGGCGTCTCAAATCACATAACGGACAGGATTTGGCCGGACCACGCGGCACGCCGATCCTTGCCACTGGCGACGGAACTGTGATCTTTGCGGGACGCCAAAACGGATATGGCAATGTTGTTAAGATCCGTCATTCATTTGGCTACGAAACCGTCTATGCTCACCTCAACACGATTCGCGTTGAAACGGGTGAAAGAGTATCCCGTGGTGACGTATTAGGTGGCATGGGTAACACTGGACGTAGTACAGGTACTCATCTGCATTATGAGATTCGCATCGGAGGAAAACCCACCAATCCGATGCCTTACATGAAGGCTGCACGAAATGTTTTCTAAAACTAAAGTTAGTGACGACACCACAGATCAGGCTCCACAAAAAGCGGCGCCTGAGACAAAGTCATCAACACCCTCTACCCCAAGCGCAAGCAGTGTTTCCAAGCCAAAGCCGTCCCCATCGGTTTTGTCTTCTGACCTGCAGGTGACTGGAAACCTGACAACAACTGGCGACATCCAGATTGAAGGTCGCATTGACGGCGACATTCGCGCGCATCTTTTGACTGTTGGCGAAGGTGCCACGGTTAAGGGCGAAGTGACGGCGGACGATGTGGTTGTGAATGGCCGCGTTATCGGTCGTGTGCGTGGTTTGAAGGTTCGCCTGACATCTACGGCGCGTGTTGAAGGTGATGTGATCCACAAGACAATCGCCATTGAGAGCGGTGCCCATTTTGAGGGTTCTGTTCAGCGTCAGGACAATCCTTTGGATTCCAAGCCGGGCAAAGAGTCCGCTTAAACTCCACTGAAAATCGATTACGAAAGGGCTGCCAGTGGCGGCCCTTTTTGTTTGTTTGACGCCCTCTTCCTGACCGTTAGAGTTGGGAAAAAGGCGGAGAACTTATGACCAAGCAAAGCATTGTAATCCTTGGAGTTTTTGTGGCCGACGCGGGCTTTCGCGCGGACCGCTTGCCTGTGATGGGCGAGACTGTTTTGGGCAATTCGTTCCAACTAATGCCCGGTGGGAAAGGGTCGAACCAAGCGGTGGCGGCGGGGCGATTGGGGGGGGATGTTTCGTTTATCACCAAGCTTGGGGATGATGCATTTGCGCGGATGGCTTTGGATGTGTGGGAGGATGCGGGGGTAAAGCCGCAGGTGAGCCATGTGGCGGAGAGCTATACGGGGGCGGCATTTGTTTATGTGGATGAACGATCAGGTGACAATGCGATTATCATCGCGCCCGGAGCGGCGTCTTTGATTACGGCGGGCGATATGGATGCAAACCGCGAGATCATTGAGGGGGCGTCCGTGTTCATGACCCAGTTGGAGCAGCCCATGGAGGCAGCTTTTCGGGGGATAGAGATTGCGAGGGGTGCGGGTGTGACCACAATCCTGAACCCTGCCCCGGCTGCGGAAATATCCAATGAAATGATTGGCTTATGTGACTATGTGACCCCCAATGAGACCGAGGCGGAGGCGCTGACGGGGATCAAGGTGGAGACGCTGGAGGATGCTCAGAAGGCTTGTGAGGCGTTCGTGGAAATGGGTGTGAAAACGCCGATTATCACGCTGGGAGAACGCGGGGCATTTGTGCATGGGCTGGGGCTTATCCCTGCTGTGAGGGCCGGAAAAGTGGTGGAAACGAC
>CAZXRG010000125.1:0-8835 GCA_964642935.1 uncultured Rhodobacterales bacterium
GTCATCAAAGCCCGTCGTGTAAACTCCCCAGGTTCGGCCAAACGGCATCCCTTGAAGGTCGCCAAGAGGTTAAGGAGTGTATCGACCACGGAGGTGCTGCCATGGACCTGCAGCTCCACAACCGGCTCGCCTGTGAAGCTGGCGCCTTCCTCAAAGGATACCACCAAGCCGGAATCAATCATCTCGCCGCTCGATGGATTTCGAATGTCTCGCAGGTAGGTTGTCCGCGCCTTCGGGATAGGTCCCGCCAGATCGGTCGCAACCTCAAGAGCACGCGAGCCCGACAGGCGAATAACTGAGACGCCCGCCCGGCCAGTCGCGCTTGCCAATGCGAAAATTGTATCGGTGGAAGACATGGAGGTTTACCCCATTGAACGTCAGGTGTTCATCGAATCGAAGAATTCCGAATTGCTCTTGGTTTGTTTCAGCTTACCCAGCAGGAATTCAACGGCGTCGGTTGTGCCCATTGGATTGAGGATACGTCTGAGAACGAACATTTTGGTGAGGTCGTTTTTGTCCACCAAGAGGTCCTCTTTCCGAGTGCCGGATTTGAGGATGTCCATGGCCGGAAAGACGCGTTTGTCAGCGACTTTGCGATCCAGAACAATCTCGGAGTTACCGGTTCCTTTGAACTCCTCAAAGATAACCTCATCCATGCGCGAGCCTGTATCGATAAGCGCAGTTGCGATAATGGTCAGGGAGCCGCCTTCCTCGATATTCCGCGCAGCACCAAAGAAGCGCTTGGGGCGTTGCAGCGCGTTGGCGTCCACACCACCGGTCAAAACCTTACCAGAGGAGGGCACGACCGTGTTATAGGCGCGGCCCAGACGGGTGATGGAATCCAAGAGGATCACTACATCGCGTTTATGCTCGACCAGACGTTTGGCTTTTTCGATGACCATTTCAGCAACGGCCACGTGACGGGTTGCTGGCTCATCGAAGGTAGAGGACACAACCTCGCCCTTAACGGAGCGCTGCATGTCCGTCACCTCCTCAGGTCGCTCGTCAACCAGAAGAACGATCAGGAAGCACTCCGGGTGATTGGCCTCGATTGAATGGGCGATGTTCTGGAGGATCACCGTTTTACCGGTTCTCGGAGGAGCCACGATCAAGGAGCGCTGTCCTTTACCGATGGGTGCGACCAGATCAATCACGCGGGCGGATTTATCCTTGATGGTCGGATCGTCGATCTCCATCTGCAGGCGCTCATCAGGGTAGAGCGGCGTGAGGTTCTCGAACGCAACCTTATGACGGGCCTTTTCAGGGGTCGTGAAGTTGATCTGGGTGACTTTCGTCAGGCCGAAATATTTCTCATTGTCTTTGGGGGCCTGAATGACACCCTCGACCGTATCACCTGTTCTGAGTGAGAACTTCTTGATCTGGTTCGGGCTCACATAAATGTCGTCAGGGCCAGACAGATAGTTGGCCTCTGGAGAGCGCAAGAACCCGAAACCGTCCTGCATGACTTCAAGAACGCCGTCACCGGAAATCTCGACACCTTCCTCGGCCAGTTCTTTGAGGATCGAAAACATCATGTCGCCTTTGCGCATGGTCGATGCATTCTCGATCTCGAGATCTTCAGCCATTGTGAGAAGATCAGCAGGGCTCTTTGCTTTTAGGTCGGCAAGGGACTGCTCGGAGAATTCCATAGAGGTATCCATAGGGGGAAGGCTTTCGTCGTGATGTTTTGGTCTTGGGAAAAATGAGTCGGGGACCCGCTCAGGGCGAAAACATAGGCGTGCGGCTTTGTCTTGTCAAACGGCTGTCAAAAAGGCTTCACCACGACCATGATCACAATGACGATCATGAAGACGGCGGGCACCTCATTGAGCAGTCTGTAGGTTCTGGATGTCAGCCTATTTGTTCCAGCCTCAAAATCATCCTGACGTTTTCCAAGCCAGACATGATAGGCGGTGAGCGCGATCACAAAGACCAGTTTGACGTGGAACCAGAAGCTGTCTGAAAAACTGATCACGCCCGGTGTTAGGATCAGAAGAATGCCAAACAGCCAGCTCGCCATCATCGCGTAGTTCATGATGAAGTGGTAGAGTTTACGCTCCATCACTTCAAAGACGGCTGTTTCTTTGGCGCCCTTATCAAGCTGCTCCACATGGTAGACAAAGATGCGCGGCAGATACAAAAGCCCTGCCATCCATGAGATCAGGCTCATGATGTGGAAGGCTTTGATCCACGGGTAGAGGGCGCTGAGGAAATCAGCCACGGATCACTTTGAGCATTTGTTCCACATGAGACGGATCGGTCCATTGGGTGATGCCATGGCCCAGATTGAAAATATGGCGTCCTTCCGAGAAACCATCCAAAATCCGTTTCACTTCGTCGGTGAGATCGGACCCTCCGGCCTCTAGCAAGATCGGATCGAGATTACCCTGAACGCAAATATCCTTTTGCAGGTTTTGTGCGGCCCAGTTGACCGGAACGGATGTATCAAGGCCGAGACCTTCAAAGGCGCCAGTTTCAGAGAAGAGCGTGTAGTTAGACCCGGCCCCTCTTGGGAAAGCGATCACGGGGGTGTCCGGGTACTTTTCTTTCAAAGCGGCTCTGATTTTCAAAGCAGGTTTGAGCGCGTATTTCTCAAAGTAGGGACCATGAAGGCTCCCCGCCCAGCTGTCGAACAGCTGAATGACATCAGCACCGGCTTCGATCTGTTTACCTAAGTAAAGAATGGTCGCCTCTGCAATGCGATCCATCAGGAATTCGAACTCTTTGGGCTGCTGATACATGAACCGTTTTGCAGGTCCCTGATCCGGCGTGCCTTTACCCGCGATCATATAGGTCGCCACAGTCCAGGGCGCGCCCGCAAATCCGATCAACGTTGTTTCTTTTGGAAGCTCTGATGAGAGGATTTTAACTGTTTCATAAATGGGCGAAAGAACGGCGTCTATTTCATCAGCCGGTTTGAGAGAGGAAAACCCGTTCCAATCCTCCGGTAAAGAGAGCCTTGGGCCTTCCCCTTCTTCAAACCAAAGGTTCATTCCGAGTGCCTGAGGGATCAAAAGAATATCCGCAAACAAGATCGACGCATCAAAGCCAAATCTTCGGATCGGTTGAAGCGTGACTTCTGCGGCCAATTCGGGATTATAGCAAAGGCTCAAAAAATCGCCCGCTTGTGCGCGTGTTGCTTTGTATTCTTTCAAATAGCGACCGGCTTGGCGCATGAGCCACACTGGTGCCTTATTTGAAGGTTTACCTCTAAGCAGACTTAAAACTGTTTTGTCATGATGTTCTGTCATAACGCATCTCTAAATAAATATATAAGATTAAGAAAGATGGTGTTTGTAGTAGAAGCACTGAATTATGGGGATAAGAGTTATGCGAATTTTATCCCCGATTTTAGCTTTGTAAATTATATAGACAGGCTCGGTCAGCAAGTGGTCCACATCTTGTGGAAAACTCATAAGCCATTGTTTTAAATATATTTAATCAGACAAGAGCTACGATAATCTTGTGGATAAAACACTGAAACATCCAAGAGATCATTTATCCCCAGCATCCTGAACCGATGATTTTTAAGACTGTGGTTAAAAATTTTTCAGGATAATTTACAAATTACTGCGATTAAATTCGCAACGCTTTTTCACGAACATGGAGTCGGGGATAGATAGCCCCTGTTTTCACCAGTTCTTCACAGGCATTGTGGACGAATCGATGACCCTTTTGGACCCTCAAATATGAGCCAGAAAACACTGATTCTTGCTTCCGGCAGTTCTGCCCGCGCTGAGATGCTGTCCTCTGCGGGTGTTTCCTTTGATATAGATGTGGCCCGCATTGATGAAGATTTGGTTAAGGCGTCCATGTTGCAGGAGAAATATCCGCCCCGCGATATCGCGGATGCATTGGCGGAGGCGAAGGCCAATAAGGTCTCGGCCAAAAACCGGGGTGCTTTGGTTTTGGGCGCGGATCAGATCTTGGTCTTTGACGGGAAGATTTATGACAAACCGAAAAGCCTCGATGATGCATTGGGCCAATTAAAGGAGCTTCGGGGTCAAACGCATCGCCTGATCTCGGCGGCGGTGATGATGATCGATGGGGTAACCTCGTTTCGGCACATTCAGATTACAAAGCTCACTATGCGCAATTTTACAGATAAGTTTTTGGAAACTTATTTGGCACAAGAAGGGGAGGAAATTCTCTCTTGTGTCGGCGGCTATCGTCTTGAGGGGCCGGGCGCACAACTTTTTAGCCACATTGACGGAGATTATTTTACCGTTCTGGGGCTACCTTTGCTGGCGTGTCTTGAACATTTGCGAGATCAGGGAATAGTGGAACGATGACAAATGAAGCTCCAGTTCTCGCGGGTGTCGTAGGTTCACCGATCGGGCATTCCAAATCGCCTCTTATTCACGGGCATTGGATCAAGAAATATGGTCTTAGCGGCTATTATGTTCCTATCGAGATCAGACCGGAGAATTTCGAGAGCTCTATTCGGTCCTTGCCCAAACTGGGGTTTCGCGGGCTGAACATCACCATTCCTTATAAAGAGACCATTCTGTCCCTGGCCACGAGCGTATCCGATCGTGCAGCTTTGATTGGGGCGGCCAATACGATTGTATTTGGGTCGGAAGGCTCCATTCGGGCGGATAATACGGACGGGATCGGCTTTATCCAGAATATCCGGGCACAAGCGCCTGATTGGAAGGGGTCTAACGGTCCGGCAGTTGTTCTGGGTGCGGGTGGTGCCAGTCGCGCTATTGTTTCAGCTTTGTTGGAAGATGGTGTGCCGGAGGTTCGGCTGGCCAATCGCACGCGGCATCGTGCGGAAATTTTCAAGGATCAGTTTGGTGCTAAAATCACCGTGGTCGAATGGGCGCGGGTGAGTGATGCTTTGGATGGGGCAGCTCTTATTGTGAACACCACCTCCTTGGGCATGACTGGTAATCCGCCTTTGAAGATCAAACTCAACGGTGCACCCAATTATGCATTGGTCACTGACATTGTTTATACGCCCATCCAGACCGAATTGCTGGAACAGGCGCGCTCTTTCGGGCTGCGCACGGTGGATGGTGTTGGAATGTTGCTGCATCAGGCGGTTCCCGGATTTGAGTATTGGTTCGATGTGCGCCCTGAAGTTGACGATGAACTTAGAAACATCGTTCTGGCCTAATGTCTGAGACACCTCCCCATTCCATTGGTCTTACCGGATCAATTGGCATGGGCAAATCAACGGTTGCCGGCTTCTTTGCAGAGAGTGGCGTGGCTGTTTGGGATGCGGATGAGGCGGTGCATCGGCTTTATGATGTTGATGGGGCTGGTGTTGAGGCGATTTCCGGGATTGCACCTGAGGCTATTGTCGACGGGAAAGTTGATAGGGCGCTATTAAGCAAAGCCATCCGAGCCAATCCCGCGCTGTTAAAACAGGTGGAGACCGTCATTCATCCGCTTGTAGCTGAGGATCGGCGCAAGTTTCGCGAAAATGCGGATGCCCCGTTTGTGCTTTTCGATATTCCGCTCCTGTTTGAGGGAGATATGGCCGATCAATTTGATACGATTGTCGTGGTCAGTGCGCCTTTGGATGTCCAGCGGGCTCGGGTTCTAAAGCGGGACAACATGAGCGCGGAAAAATTCGAATTTATTCTCTCCAAGCAGATGCCTGACGCAGAGAAACGCGCCCTAGCGGACTTCGTGATTGAAACCGACGGCTCATTTGAGGATACAAGAGATCAGGTAAACGCCATTCTTGAAAAGCTGAGATCTCTGTGACCCGCGAACTTGTTCTTGATACTGAAACCACCGGCCTTGATCCGTTCACGGGGGACCGGATTGTCGAGATTGGCGCGGTTGAGCTGATCAATCAGATGCCCACGGGGCGGACCTATCATCAATATATCAATCCCGAGCGGGATATGCCGCAAGGGGCGTTTGATGTGCATGGGCTGTCCTCGGAGTTTCTGTCGGATAAGCCTGTTTTCAAGGCCATCGCTGATGATTTCCTGAGGTTTGTGGGCGACGATAAAATGGTGATCCATAACGCCAGCTTTGACATGAAGTTCCTCAATGCCGAGCTGAAATGGGTCAATCAGAAGATTTTGCCCATGGATCAGGCCATCGACACTTTGGAAATAGCTCGCCGTAAATATCCGGGTGCGCAAAACTCGCTGGATGCTTTGTGTCGCCGCTTTGGCATCGACAATTCCATGCGCGAAAAGCACGGGGCGCTTTTGGACAGTGAAATTCTCGCGGAAGTCTATCTGGAGCTGTTGGGTGGTCGTCAGCCGGACCTCGTTTTGGGCGCGGCCCAGACCACCGAACTTAAAGTTGCTTCAACCCAGACCCCTGGAAAGGCAAAAGCCCGCGAAAATCCTCTCGCGAGCCTTTTGACGGCCGATGAAAAAGCGGCCCATGATGAGTTTGTTGATACGCTTGGCGATCAACCGCTCTGGAAGAATTAGTTTTTCTTCTTAGCGTCGTCCGCCTGACGTCGCATGATTTCCTGACGGTAAAGCTGTAGGAAATCGATGTTGTCGAGGTTCAGCGGCGGATAGCCACCGTCGCGCGTCACATCACCCACAACCCGACGCAAATACGGGAAGAGCATGCGCGGACATTCGATCATCAAGAACGGGTGCAGCTGATCTTCCGGCACGTTTTCAACGTGGAAGCGACCTGCGTAATCGACCTCAAGAATGAACACCGGCTCGTCTTTGGCCTTGGCGTTTATGGTTACTTTGAGGATGACCTCGTAGCTGTTTTCCGCCTTTTTGTTGGCGTCCAAGTTCACCTGAACGGTGATCTCCGGCTTTACTTCGTCACTGCGGTTCTGCTGAGCCGCAATATTCTCAAACGACATGTCCCGAATGTACTGGCTTAATACGCGCAGTTTCGGCTGTTCCGGCGTTGGTGCTTGTGGTTCTTTACCCATTATGTCCCTCAGGATTAAATATTTGCAGCTCTGATAGCAGTTGCCGGAGCCTGCGACAATTCGAATGCGAAATCAGTCTATATTTTTTGTCCAACCTGATTGGCTGGGGGGTCCGGTCTCAATGTCATCCTCGACAACCTCGTATTCGCCATCAACCGTACCCGGTTGCGTGGGAGGCTCTGGTTGATGCATCTGACCGTTGGTGAATACGACACTTTTGGAGGCCAGCTTGTTGGCTCCGTTTTTGATCAGAAATTTGCGGACCGGAGGGATCAGGAGCGAAAGCCCCACAATATCGGTGAAAAATCCGGGCGTCAGAAGAAGAACCGCCGAGATCAGGATCATTGCGCCATGGGCGATGGGGTCCATGGGGTTTTTCCCCTCAGCCACGCTCGATTGCAGGTGGCCCATGGTTTGTAAGCCTTGAGTGCGCAAAAGGGTGGTGCCAGCTAGAGCGGTCAGAATGACAATTCCAAGCGTTGGCCACAGTCCCAACCAGCCGCCCACCTGAATGAACAGGGCGATCTCGAGTATTGGTACTCCGACAAAAAGGGCGAATAGCCACATTTTAGGTTTGCCTTCCGAACAGTTATCGACGTCGTGGAGTGGACTTGACCGCTCCTCGTCCCTAAATAGGGTGTACGACGCCCGGAATCCATGAGATCGGCGAAAATAGTGAAAAAGGCAGGCCAATGAACTCGTCTATGATCCAAATTGTTATCCTTGCAGGTGTAGCTTTGTTTCTGGTGCTCCAGTTGCGCAAGGTGCTTGGCACGCGGGACGGATTTGAGCCGCCTAAGTCGGAAGGCGTTGAGGGTCGCGCCAATGGGGCCGCTCGTAACTTTGATGTGATTGATGGTGGTGGTGAAGATCACGACATCGCGCATTTCATCGGAGTGGAGACGTCGGACGGTAAGGCGCTCTCGGCCATGAAGCGGATTGAGCCGGACTTCACCGTCTCGGAATTCGCGTCGGGTGCGAAATATGCCTATGAGCTGATTTTGATGGCTTTCGAGAATGGCGATATGGATGAGGTCAAAGATTTCCTCTCTGAAGATGTTTTTGAGAGCTTCTCTGGTGCGATTGCTGCACGCAAAGAGCAGGGCCTGAATATCGAGGCCACTTTTGTGGGCGTGTCCAAAACAGAATTGATGGAAGCCGAGTTTGATGACACGAGCCGTATGGCCGAGATCACCATGCGTTTCTCTGGTGAGCTAACCTCTGTTGTGAAGAACGTGGCCGGAGAGATTGTTGAGGGCGACCCTAATCAGGTGAAACGCCAGCGTGATACCTGGACCTTCGCCCGTGGCATGGGTGTTGATGATCCGAACTGGCAGCTGATTGCGACCGAGCAGTAAGGTCGCAGGTTTGAGCCGCCATGTGCGCGCGAAAGACCAAACGCGGGCTTACCTCTGACGACAAAGAGGTTTGGAAGAAGGTCGCGAAAACCGTCGCGCCCATGCGCTCGGTGGATTTCGCCACTGAGTTGGACGCCCCAAGCATCAAGCTCAACCGTCCCATCCGTATCCAAGAACAGCCTTTCGAGATAGTGCCGAGACGAGAGCCCAATATCTCGATCTCTCTGGCGCCTCATCCGGGTGATGTTCTGAAAAAAGCGCCGCCCCAGATGGACCGGAAGAATTTTGATCGGCTTCGCAAAGGGAAGATGGTGCCGGATCGGCGCGTTGATCTTCACGGCATGACCGCCGATGTGGCCCATGCGGTTCTGACCCGATTTATCCTAAGTGCCCATGGTAGCGGAGCGCGTCTGGTTCTGGTGATCACCGGAAAAGGGCGGACCCATCACGATGAGGGCGGGGTGATGCCCAGCCGTCGCGGGATTATCAGGCATTCGGTGCCAGACTGGCTGCGCCAATTGCCGCTGCGCGATAAGGTCGTTCAGGTCATCCCCGCCCACCGGAAACATGGTGGGGACGGGGCGTATTATGTGTATTTGA
>CAZXRG010000126.1:0-8822 GCA_964642935.1 uncultured Rhodobacterales bacterium
CAGAGCCAGAGCCAGAGCCAGAGCCAGAGCCAGAGCCAGAGCCAGAGCCAGAGCTCGTGGAAACCCCCATCGAGCCAATGCGCACGGTGGATCTGTCTGGACCACTGTCAGATGACATCGAGTCTGACGACGTCGCAGAAGCTCCAAAAAAACGCGGAATTTTGTCGCGCCTCATGGGACGTGCGGCCGCTCCTGTTGTTGTCAAAAAACGCGTGCTTGACGATGAGATGCTGGAAAGCCTGGAAGAACTTTTGATTACCGCTGACATGGGCGTCGAAACGGCTCTGTCCGTTACCGCCAACATGGCGGCAGGACGGTTTGGCAAAAAGCTATCGGTTGATGAAATCAAGTCGCTTCTGGCCAAAGAGGTCACGGATATTCTGGAACCGGTCGCCCGTCCGATGCCGCTTTATGCCAAACGGCCGCAAGTCGTTTTGGTGGTCGGCGTTAACGGATCCGGCAAAACCACGACCATCGGAAAACTGGCTTCTCAATTTAAAGCCGCTGGAAAATCGGTTGTGATTGCCGCGGGCGATACCTTCCGCGCCGCGGCCGTTGAGCAACTGCAAGTCTGGGGGGAGCGTGCAGGCGTTCCCGTTCTCACCGCGCCGGAAGGATCGGACCCCGCATCACTTGCTTTTGACGCTATGGCCAAGGCTGAGGAAGACGGCGCCGATCTGCTGATGATCGATACCGCAGGCCGCTTGCAAAACCGCGCTGATCTGATGGAGGAACTGGCCAAGATCGTCAGGGTCATTCGCAAACGGGACCCCGAGGCTCCCCACAACACGCTTTTGGTTTTAGACGCAACGACTGGCCAGAACGCCCTTAATCAGGTCGATATTTTTACCAAAATCGCCGACGTGTCAGGGCTGGTTATGACCAAGCTCGACGGCACAGCGAAGGGCGGTGTTCTGGTCGCGCTGGCACATAAGTTCGGCCTTCCCATTCACGCAATCGGTGTCGGAGAAGCGATTGACGATTTGGCCGCGTTTGATCCAGATGAATTTGCCCGCGCGCTTACAGGAATACGAGACTGATGACAGTCTGGATCGCCCTTTTGCGTGGAGTGAATGTGGGTGGTCACAACAAACTCAAGATGGCCGATTTTCGCACGACTTTAAGTGAGCGCGGCTTTGGGGATGTGCAGACCTACATTCAGAGCGGTAATGTTATCTTGAAATCTGATGCGACTGCAGCCGAAGTTGCCACAGAAATCGGGTCGGTCCTTAAGGCAAACTTCGAAATTGATGTCCCAATATTGGTTATGACGCTGGATGACCTGACCCAAGCCATTGCGGACAACCCATTTGACGGGGATTTGTCGCGCATCATGCTTTGGTTCTGTTTTGAACCTTTGGGCGATTTTGATGCGACCGGTCTGGATGCTTTGAGATCGGCTGATGAGCAGGCCAAATTCACCTCCAACCTTATTTATCTTCATGCTCCGTCGGGCATTGGGCGATCAAAATTCGCGGAAAAAATCGATCGGATGACTCCAACTCAGCTGACCGCGCGAAATTTGCGCACCGCCCAAAAGTTACATGACATGGCGCGTAACTCTTGAGCGATTGGGTTTTGTCCGTTGAAGGCACAGACGCCGGTCGCCAAATAGCGATGAGCCTTGCATTAATGTCGGCTCTTTTTCATGCTATTTTCGGAGCTTTGCAAAAGGGTCGGTTTGATCCCTGGCTGACACGCGGGGCAATTGATTTTTCCTATGGCACGATGGCTCTGCTGCCCGCGATTTTTCTTGTGCCGTGGCCGGACGCTGAGATTTGGGGGCTTTTGGGCATCGCTTGGATTATTCATGTGATCTACAAACTCCTGCTCGCAATGGCATATGAGCGCGCAGCTTTCACAGTTGTCTATCCTATCGTCCGTGGCGTCGGGCCATTGGTGACCGTCGTTTTTGCGGGCTTCGTTTTCGCGGAACAATTCTCAAGCACACAGTGGTTCGGAGTGGTCCTCTTATCCGGTGGGATATTCCTACTAGCAGCCTATAATCTGCGCGACCTCGCGGTCGATCGCGGTGTGCTTAAAGTTGCGATTTTTCTTGCGGTTTTAACCGGTGTCACTGTCGCGGCTTACACAACCTTTGATGCTTATGGGATGCGAGCCGCCCAGAATCCGTTTACCTTTTTAGCGTGGTTCTTTGTCGTTGATGGCCTTGTGTTCCCCATCATTGCATGGCGAAGATGGCATCGCATGGAGAACCCACCAGAGGTCAAACCCTTAATGGTGCGTGGTTTCATAGGTGGCCTGATCGCATTTCTTTCCTTTGGAGGCGTTATGCTGGCGACCCGTTTGGATAAAGTTGGAGAAGCCGCTGTTCTGCGGGAAACATCGGTGGTATTCGCCGCATTAATCGGCTGGTTCATCTTGAAAGAGAAGGTCGGTCCACGCAGGTTGTTGTTGATGGCTATCATTGCAATGGGCGCTGTTGTCGTTGAATTTGGGGGTTGAAATGGCAGAGAAAAAAGCAAACGGACTTTTGAAATTCGCGCTGGAGTTAGGCCCGATTGCCGTCTTTTTTCTGGCATACCGCTGGGCAATTGTGCCTGAGGGGGCGTCGGAAACAGAGGTTCAGCTGGCCAAAATTCTGTTTGCGACCAAGGTGTTTATTCCGGTTATCCTCGTATCTCTTGCCTTGTCATGGGTTCTTACAAAAAATCTCCCGAAGATGGCTGTTATGACAGCCATTCTGGTTGTGGTCTTTGGAGGTCTCACGCTTTGGCTTCAGGATGATACCTTTATCAAAATGAAACCGACGATCCTATATGGGCTGTTCGCGGGAGCTTTGGGGATAGGATTGCTCCGTGGAGAAAGCTATCTAAAATATCTCATGGATGAAGTGGTTCCCATGGAGAATATCGGATGGATGAAGTTTACATTCCGATTTGCTCTGTTTTTCGTGATGATGGCCGTCACCAACGAGATCGTCTGGCGAAATTTCGATACGGACACATGGGTCAATTTTCGAACGTTCTTTTTACCAATCGCCAGCTTTATTTTTGTGATGACGCAAGCAGGGCTGTTTGTAAAATATGGTATAGAAAAAGACGACGAAGAGTAGGAGCGCGCGGCTTAACAAGAGTTGAACGCGCGTCGCTCAAATCTTACGAAACTTAAACCCAAAGCGCCTTAAGCCGATTGCGAAAGAGGGACAGCTGCGGGTGCGCCCATGCTTCCTCCATCGGAGGAATAGAAGACTGCGGCAAGCTTGGTAAGTTTATCGGCTTCTTTAGTCAACTTAATAGCGCTGGAAGCGCTTTGCTGAGCGAGTTGCGCATTGCTTTGTGTGTTTGCATCAATCCCGGATACAACCGCCGAAATATCTACAATGGACGTTGCCTGTTCAGAACTTGCGTTGGAAATCTGGGTTACGCTCTGTGCTACACTATCAATAGAAGTTTTGATTTCATTCAATACTTCGCCTGTATTGCGGACAAGTGTTGCACCTTCTACAACCTGGGAAGAACTGCTTTCAATAAGCTGAGTAATGTCATTTGCAGCTTCTGACGAGCGTTGGGCCAGTGTACGCACTTCACTCGCAACAACTGCAAATCCTTTCCCGCTTTCGCCCGCCCGGGCCGCTTCAACGGCGGCGTTGAGAGCCAGCAGATTGGTCTGGAATGAGATTGATTCAATCACGCTGATAATGTCGGTGATTTTCTTGGACCCATCCTCGATACGTTCCATCGCGGAGATGGCTGATTTAACCACGCTATCCCCTTGAACTGCTCGTGTTTCCGCCTCCTCGGCTGCTTCGCTGGCATTTTTCGCGCTTGAAGCCGTCGCGGAAATGTTCGAGGAAATGTCTTCTAACGCCGCATTTGTTTCCTCAAGAGAGGCCGCTTGTTCTTCAGTGCGATGCGACAGATCTTTGGCACCCTCGGCAATGCCGTTGGTACCCTCAGACATTGTTCGTGAGGAATTCTGAATGTCGGAGACCAGGTTTGACAGGCGCACCATGGTTTCGTTGAAGGCCGCGCTCAGCTCAGCAAATTCAGGATCGACCGTTTCTGGCATACGTGCAGACAAATCACCTGCTGCCAGTTGTCTCAAATTCTCTCCTAGCTGGGCAACCACCTGCTTTCGGGCCGTAATATCAGTGGCGTATTTCACAACCTTATAGGGCTGACCGGAGGCATCAAAAATCGGATTGTAGGAGGCTTGAATCCAAATTTCCTTACCCTTTTTGGTGATGCGCTTGAATTCGGCTGCCTGATATTCACCCTTCCGAAGATCACTCCAGAACTTTTGATATTCTTGGCTCGACGCGGTTTCACCATCCACGAACATCTTGTGATACTGGCCCACAATCTCCTTGGAACTGTACCCCAACGCATCACAAAAATTGTCATTCGCTTTAAGGATCTTTGAGTCCAGATCAAATTCAATCACCGCCTGAGAGCGCGAGATGGCGTTCAGCTGCCCCTCAAAGTCAGCATTGCGCATTTTGCGCTCCGTGATATCGACCGCGAACTTGACGACTCCAATGGGTTTTCCATGATCGTCCAAAATCGGATTATAGGAGGCTTCCAGCCAAAGGACGCTACCATCCTTCGTCCATCGTTCAAACTCTCCATGGTGTTCCTGACCCTTTGCTAGGGTTTGCCAGAACGTCTTATATTCAGGGCTTTTGGCGTAAGTTTTTGAAACGAAAATCTCGTGATGTTTGCCGATCACTTCCGCTTCGGTATAGCCCACCGCAGATAGGAAATTCTTGTTCGCTTTGGTTACGTTGCCCTTGAGATCAAAGCAAATCATTGCTTGAGCGCTGTTTAACGCATCCATAATGGACTGATTATGGGTGTCAGATTTCGCAGTTTTTTTGCTCGAGAACATAATTTCACTATCCAGTTCAGTTTCCAAAGCTGGGGATAGCGCTAAATATTTAAGAACTTCTTTCCAAAGAAACTTATTCTGTAGCAGTCGTGCTTAACGCCTCAATAATCGGCACAAAGCGATCCTCCCACACCCGCGCGGTCACCGGTCCGGGGTGGCGATATCGGATCCGCCCCTGTTCATCGATCAGGAAGGTCTCCGGAAGGCCATAGACGCCCCATTCGATGCTTTGACGCCCGCTTTGGTCCGTGGCGATGCTCGAATAGGGATTGCCAAGTTCGGCCAAAAAACCGAGCGCATTGGCCTCTTCGTCCGATTTATTCACGCCAATTATCGTCCAACCCTCTTCATTCAGACGCACCAGATTGGGGTGTTCCGCGCGGCAAGGCGGACACCAGCTGGCCCAGAAGTTCACCAGTTTCAAGCCCGATCCATCAAGATCGCTCTGGGCTGGAACGGGCAGATCAGCCAAAGGATCGCTCGGCAGGAGCGGGGCCTCTTTGTCGATGAACACCGTTGGCAATGCATCCGGGTTATCCCGATAAAGACCGATCAGAAGCGCCAGTGCCAAGCCTGCAAACAGCAGCACCGGAACCAGCATTGCCAGATTTAACTTACCCATCTCGACGGGCCTCAAGTTCAGCCAGCTGCCGTTTAGAGCGCGCATTCTTGGCAATGGTCAAAGCCACCAAAGCCACCAGCAAAACCGCACTCACACCATAAGCACTTAGAACGGTCGTCGTATATTTGCCCAAGTCGATCATTGTGATCTGGCCTCCAGTGCGGATATCCGGCGGAACCGGATTTCGGTGCGTGTCCGGATTAAAACTAACACTATAAACAGCAGAACAAAGCCACCGATGGAAAAGAGGAGCGGTTGGTAAAACACATCAGCCACATGCTCCTCCTTATCCAAGGACAAAGACGCCCCTTGATGCAGACCTTGGGACCAAAAGTTCACCGCATAACGCGACAGAAACGCAAAGACAGAGCCGACCAGACAGAGGATCGCCGTCAAATCAGCCGCCTTATCCGTGTCCTCAATAGCGCTCCAAAGAGCCATATAGCCAAGGTAGAAGATGAACAGGATCAGGAAGGAGGTCAGACGCGGATCCCACGCCCAATAAGTCCCCCACATGGGCTGGCCCCAAATGGCACCTGTCAGAAGCGCAATCAGGGTCATGGTCACCCCGACCGGAGCCGCCGCTTTGGCTGCAAGGGCCGACACATGATGTCGCCGGATCAGCCAGATGAGCGAGGCCACCAGCATCATCGCCCAAGCATTGATCGCCATAAGCGCGGAGGGCACATGGATATAGAGGATTTTGACCGTCGAGCCCTGTTGGTAATCGTCAGGCGTTCCAAAGAACCCCCAACCAATTCCGATGGCAAGACAAAGGCTCGTCAACACAACAAGCGGAGTGATCAGCTTGTCGGTTGTCGCCATGAATTTGGCGGGATTCGCATAGGACCATAAAGACATAAATAAGGTCTAACCTGTGTTGAAAGGAGGGGCAATCGACGGCGTGTCAAACTTGGGTGAAAGCCTTGTTGGCGATGGTTATGAGATCGGGGAAGACGCCTTGTGATCCAACCACGATCCGCGTGCCTTCTGCCAGCACCTGACTGGGGAGAAGCTTTTCGGTCTGCCCACCAGCCTCCTCCACAATCAGGAGGGCGGCCAGACAATCCCAAGCGTTCATATAGCCCTCACAATGGCCAAGAGTTCGCCCCGCAGCAACATAAACAATCGAGAGCGCACCAGAGCCGGACGCAGTGATCGTCCCACCCTCTTGGGTGATCAAATCGACCAACTGCCCGACACTGCCTTGGGGCGAAAACCGCGAATGACCGATACTGGTCGCGCCCTCTGATAGGGAGGAAAACGAAGGCTCCGCCATGGGCGTCCCGTTCAGCGTCGCACCGGCTCCCTTTTGAGCCACATAAAGCTCCTCATGGCACGGATCGTAGATCACCCCGATCTGGGTCTGATCATCCTCAATACCCGCCAGAACCACGCACCAATTGGGCCGATCCGACAGGAAATTCGAGGTGCCATCAATGGGATCAATCACCCAAGTGAAACCGGAGGAACCCTCGTTGGGCGCATGCTCTTCCCCGATGATACCGTCCTCTGGAAAGGTCTTTAGCAGCGCACTTCGAATGAGGGTCTCCACATTGCGATCAGCCTCGGAGACCAGATCATGCTTGCCCTTCCGCTCGACCTGCAAAGCACTCAGATCGTTGAAATACCTAAGCGCCAAAGCGCCCGCCTCTTTGCAAATCCGTATCGCTTCGGGAAGCCTCTGATCCATCTATTCCGCCGCAACCGGAGCCTTGGTGGAACGGCCTACCAGCTTGGCCCCCCACATGCCGACAATCATCGCACCCACGAACACCAAAGTGCTCGCACCAAGCAAACTGGCCGAGGTGATCGCCGGTCCCGGACAGAACCCGCCCAAGCCCCAACCGACCCCGAAAATGGCCGCACCCGATAGCAGCTTGGGGTCCAAATCAGTACGGGTTGGAACGCGGAAACTTTCGCTAAACAGCGGATGAGGACGCTTGAGAACGAACCAGTAACCAGGGGCCGCAACCGCAATGGCTCCCCCCATCACAAAGGCCAATGAGGGGTCCCACGTGCCAAAGAGATCAAGGAAATTCTGAACCTTCGCCGGATTGGCCATGCCCGAAATGACAAGCCCCAAGCCGAAGATCAAACCGGAGATAAGTGCCCATAATGATTGCATTTTATCCCCCTACCACATGGCGCAAAACCAGCACCGTTATGAAGGCCGTGGCCATGAATGTGAGGGTGGCTGTGATGGATCTGGGGGAGGCTCGGGAGATGCCGCAGACGCCGTGGCCCGAAGTGCAGCCATTGCCCCAGACGGATCCGAAGCCCACCAGCAGGCCTGCGACAATCAACAACGGGTAGTTGGAGGAGACGACAGCCTCAGGCGGGGTGCCCGTGACCAGCTTATAAAGCGGGGCGGCGATCAAAAGCCCGACCACGAACCAGAGGCTCAAGGACAGACCGGAGCGATCGGCGTTCGGGGGTAACACTCTGGAAACAATACCAGAAATCCCCGCGATACGCCCGCTGGTGGCCATCAGAATGACCGCCGAGAGGCCGATGAGACCGCCCCCCAAGAGCGAGGCGACGGGTGTGAATGCGGTTTCCATAATCGGACCCTTCGGTGATGAATTTACCCCTGTCTACGGGCTAAAAACCTGCCATGCAAGAAGTTGAATATGACAAATGTTAACGCCTGCTTGAGCCCGAAAAACGCCGTATGATTTCCGCGTGAAACGCATATGACCTGTGTATGACGCCAAGCCGTTGCGTTTTGCCAGTAACAAAGCGCACGCCGCAGGGGCGAACGCAGAGCGGCTCGCGCGGGCAACGACACATCGAGCAATGATAAATCGACGCGGGACAGAAGCTTTGAACCGGAGTGACAGACATGCTGATCGATTGGCCCAACCTCACACGCAGCCTCGCGCTCACCACCATATTCGCAGGCCTCTTCGTGCTCTATTACCCACGCGAAGAGGTTGAGGTGGTGGAGCCTCTCCCCATGACCAAAGACGACTGCCGGATGATGCTGAAAGACGAAAATCCGAAGCCCCCAATCGGCGTCCGCCTGAGGTTCAACGATCCCACAGGCTGACGGGAGAGTGGAGGTTTTTCACCATTGAACCAATGTGAGGGGCAGGGCAGAGTGGCGGGATGGTGGAGATTAGAAATCGTGGTGAATTGAGGGCGTGGCTTGAGGGCAAGCCGCGCGAGGTTTGTGTGGCGATTGCTTGCCGTTCGGCTTTGCGCTCCGCGCCGTTTTTATCGCGCTTGATTGGCAAAAGCCGCGAGGGTCGCGATCTTGACGATGATCTCACAAGCTGGTTGAGATGTATACTCACCTCCGGGGTTGCGGGCACATGTCCAACCCCGGAGGTGAGGCGTGCTGCTG
>CAZXRG010000127.1:0-8773 GCA_964642935.1 uncultured Rhodobacterales bacterium
CGTTCCACGAAGAGCGCGGCTTTCAGGCCGAGGTCTTTCCAGTTTGCCCCGCTCCAAAGCACTGCCGCTTGGGCATGACCAGATGCGAGCAAAGGTCCGTAGGTCGGATCCATGGCGAGGGCGAGATGGTTGGCTTGGGCGGTGGCCGGTTCGGACGGGCGGTCAAGGCGGAGGTCTCCGTCCCCTTCAAAGCGCGCATTCAGCGCGTCGGCAATTTGTGCAACTGTAAAGCTCATGCTCGCTCTTAACACCGAACCCGCAGGACTGAAAAGACCTTGCGGGTTTGGATGTGCTTGGGCTTTGGTTTTGAGTTATCCCGCGAGGTCAGCGACCACGACACCTGCATCCAAAAGCGCGTCAAACACACCGCGATCGCGCTTATAGATGTCTTCGCGATAGGCGATTGTACCGTCCTCGGCCATGAAGGCTGTGTTGTAGAGAATATGCACAGGCACGGGCACATTGAGATTGACCTGACGCTCTTTTTTCAAGCCCAAAAGCCGCTTGAACGTGCCCTTAGGATCAATCTCCTGAGGGCCGAGCAGGTGGTAGGCCAGCTCGAAAGGTTTGTGGACGCGCACGCAGCCATGGCTATAGGCGCGACGATCTCGGCCAAACAGCTTCTTGGCTGGCGTGTCATGGAGGTAGATGTTGTTCTTGTTGGGGAACATGAACTTCACGCGACCAAGCGCATTGCGACCGCCGGGTGGCTGTTTGATCATGAACGGGAAGTTGCTGGCGGAATAGCCTGAGAAATCAGCGCCGGCAGTATTGAGCACCTGCCCGCGACGGTTCATGAGCCACAGCCCGCGATTGGTCAGAGCCATCGGGTCTTGTTTGAGCATCGGTAGATACTCCCGCGTGGCGATGCTTTTGGGCACATGCCAGAACGGGTTGACGATCAAATGGGTCATGTCTTTTGAGAATTCCGGCGTGCGGAAATCCCGTCCGGTTTTGCCAACGACAACTTTAGAGGTGAAAGTGACACGCTCGTCATCAATCACGGCCATTGAGAAGTCGGCGAGATTTACCTCGATATGACGGCCGCTTCGGTCGTGGTTCATCCAACGGTGACGCTCGAGATTGACCAGAACCTGAGCCATGCGATCCGAAGAGGATTTGTTCATGGCACCAACGGTTGCAGGGCCCAACACGGAGTCCGGTGTCAGCTTATTGTCTTCCTGAAAGGTGCGAACCACTTCGACAAGCAACTCATCATAAACGTCCGAAGTGCCCAGAAATCCGTAGCCCAGAATGCTGAGCCGATCGCGAACCATGACGATGCGCGCGCCCTTATAACCCGGACGCATCATGCGGCCTTTGGGGATCAAAGCGACTTCATGCTCTTTGTTGATCTTGTATTTCAACATCTCGCGCTCGACCATGAGCGCCTGATAGCTTTTCGATTTGGGCAAGAGCGCATCAAAATAAGACGCGGCATTATCTGCTGTCAGCAAGCCATCAAGTAACTGGCTTGGTTCAAAGACAGTCGGCTTATGCTGGATTTCCCAATTCACCTCTTCGGGGACGAGCACGCCTGAGGTGATGTGGCGCGCGTATTTCAAGAATGCGGTGGCAAAGGCAAGCTCGACCTGGGCGCGCAATTCAGGTTCATCCGCACGCGCAGAGGCCATCAATTCCAGATCATCTACGCCGTATGCTTCAAGCGGAAGACCATGGGCATCTGAACCGCGCAACGCCTTTAGGAGTGCGGCGCGTCGTTCATCATGGCCGACCCAAACGGGGGCATAAAACCGCTCCGCGTAAAACTGTTGAAGATTTTCGCTTCTTACAGAGCTTTTGGCCAAGGCCGATTGAAGCACCTCGGCCTGTGGAGAGAGCGCAAAAGCAACCTCTTCGACAATTGTGCTCTGCGCAAATGCCGGAGACGCGGACAAAAGTCCGACAAGGCCAATCGCTGCCTTAGATATTCTCATGTCGCACCACTTCATCAACATTCCGCACCAAACACATTCCCCGAGGCTCAAAAAATGACGCTGCGTTAACCAGTTACATCTAATATAGCACAGGTTTGATCTTCAATTACAAAAAAAACGCCAACTTCTACTTTAAACCTAAGAAAATAAGAAACAGGAATCCCGCCTCTTGGCGACTCAAAAAGCCGTGAGCGATTTGTTGCCGATCATAGTTGAAAACCCGTAAAAATCGACTTTGTGTTGGCGATTTCATAGTTTTGTGCCATAACGGCCTCAATTAAAAATAAAAGTACGAGGGAAGGCGTCAAATAAGGCGCACCCGGACAAACGTGAGATGAAGAATGAATAGCAGGAATGGCGCGACTCTCTCTCGTCGCAGTGTATTGGGAGCTTTCGCGAGCGTATCAACGCTTGCAGCTGCCCCGGCCTACGCAAATGTCTTCGGTTTCCTCAAGGGAGCCGGCGATGTCAGGCGGCTTAAAATGTATTCACAACGTACTGGTGAGATGCTCGACACGATCTACTGGGTCGAAGGCGAGTATATCCAAGAAGCTTTGGGCGAGATCAATTGGTTCATGCGCGACTGGCGCACCTCCGAGACGATCGAATATGATGTGCGCAATATTGATATTCTTGCAGCCTCGCATCGGCTTTTGGAGACCAATGAGCCGTTTTTGCTATTGTCGGGTTATCGCAGCCCCAAGACCAACGCCATGTTGCGTCGGAACAATCGCGGTGTTGCGACCAAATCCTATCACATGAAGGGCATGGCGGCTGATCTGAAACTGCGCTCTCGCAGCATCAATCAGATGGCAGCGGCTGGTCTGGCCTGTAATTCAGGTGGTGTTGGCAAATACCGACGCTCCAATTTTGTCCATATGGATTGTGGACCGGTTCGGACCTGGAAGGGCTAAGGCTCTTTTTACAGTTTGAATGATGTGGTCACCTGCCTTCGGGCGGGTGTTTTTGTTTCAGGCCAAGTTTTGCGAGATGGAAAAGGCGCGGATCGGAACCCGCGCCTCATACCAAGTTTGGAAAGTCTGAAACTTTTCTAGATCAGCGTATCTAGTACTTGGATTGAATTGTCATAGAACGCGATCGGCAATTCGTCGGAGCTGTCATAGGTCTCGTTGGATGCAACTGAACCATCAGAGTTATAAGTCACAATCTGTCCTAGCCATGAATCGCTGCCATCACCGTCATACTTGACCCGTTGAGCGAGAACACCGTCCTCATAGACCTGAAGCATTGCATCCCCGTTGTCATAAGAAATCGCATGTGACGCGACCGAACCATCGGCATTATACTGGAACTGCTGAGCGTCCCAGTCATGGTTCCCTCCATTAAAGATAAAACGGTCCTCCACAGTGGAGCTGACCTTTACGCCATCCACATAGTCGTCCTGACGCACGCGGCCATCATCGTAGACAATGTTTTTTTGCGCTACATCGCCATTCTCATCGTAGTAGAGATTAATGGATGTCCAAGCATATGCGCCTTCATCCCCCTCATAAGCTCCGTCTTGGATTTCGGTTGTTGAGCGCACTCCGTTTTCGTAGGTGTCCTGCCGGACGCGACCGTCATCATAGTGGATCACACGAGCCACCATTTCTCCGGTCTCGTCAAAATACTGATCGATGGTGTCCCAAGCCTTTACGCCGGTGCCGCCGATCTCTTGGGGGTTATCGATTTGGCGGGTATGGGAGCGCACGCCGTTTTCAAAGCTCTCTTCCTTAAAGATGCCATTGTCATATTTTGTAACGCGCGCGACGATTGTGCCGGAAGCGTTGTAATAGCTATCAATTTCCTCCCAGATTTTGACGCCGTCGCCATCCGTTTCTTGGGGGTTGTCTACTTGGCGGGTGTGAGAGCGCACGCCGTTTTCAAAGCTCTCTTCTTTGAGCACGCCGTTATCATACTGTGTGATGCGGGCAGCAATGTCACCGGAGGCATCGTAGTAGGTCACGATACTGTCCCAAGATTTTGCACCGGCTCCTACAACCTGTTGCGGATTATCCATTTGGATCATCTCGCGACGGACGCCATTCTCGTAAGCCTCTTCCTTTAGCACTCCATTGTCAAAAACAGTGACGCGCCCTACTAGTGTTCCGTCCGGAGCATAGTAGGTATCGATTGTATCCCAAGCTTTGACACCTCCATTCAGGATGGCGTCCCGTTGGGTCATCATAGCACGAATTCCGTCAAAATAGCTCGTTTGGGCGAACGTGCCATTATCAAAAGAGACCTGCCGGTCGGACAGAACACCGTCCACAAAAGTCGTTCTGATCGTATCCCAAGAATACTGGTTTTGATCGTCGGTGCGAACTTCTATAGATTCCATTTATAAATTACTCCAATTTCTTCTACGCGGGATTGAAATCTCTGAAGCAATTGTGACGGGATTTAGGCAGCGACCTGCCTTTAAGAGGTTGAACGAACGCCACAATCCTTTCGCGTTGGACATGTGCCTGTTTCGCCTCAATTAAGGCAGCAGATTGAAGTTAATTATGGTTAATTTTAGCTCCGAACGGTGCCGTCACCAGTGACCCGATATTTGAAACTGGTCAATTGTTTGGCACCCACGGGCCCGCGCGCATGGAGTTTTCCTGTGGCGATCCCGATCTCGGCCCCCATGCCAAATTCACCACCATCGGCAAACTGGGTGGAAGCGTTATGCATCAGAATGGCGCTGTCGAGCTTGTTGAGAAAAGTCTCGGCGGTGGCCGCGTTTTCGGTCATGATGGCGTCCGTGTGGTTGGAGCCATATTGGCGGATGTGCGCCATCGCCCCCTCGACCCCGTCCACAGTTTTGGCGGCGATGATCATGTCGAGATACTCATGGCCCCAGTCGTCTTCGCTGGCCGCGTTCACACCTGTGATGCTTTGCAGCGCTTTATCGCCGCGAACCTCGACGCCTGCTTTGAGCAAGTCTTCGATAAAAGGCGCACCTTGTGCGTCGTAGAAAGCCTTGTCGACGAGCAGGCACTCAACAGCGCCACAGATGCCCGTGCGGCGGGTTTTGGCGTTCAGGATCACGTTTCTGGTTTTCTCCAGATCGGCGTCCTTGTCGATGTAGATATGCACGATGCCCTCAAGATGGGCGAAGACGGGCACACGGGCCTCGGATTGCACAAGGCCGACCAGACCTTTGCCGCCACGGGGCACGATCACGTCGATGCTGTCTGTCATTGTGAGCATCTCGCCCACGGCGGCGCGGTCGCGTGTGGGCACCACTTGGATGGCCTCACGCGGGAGGTTGGCTTGGGTGAGCCCTTCCATCAGACAGGCATGGATGGCCTGGGCGGAATTGAAGGCTTCTGAACCGGGGCGCAGGATGGCAGCATTACCTGCTTTAAGGCAAAGGGCGCCTGCGTCGGCCGTCACATTGGGGCGGCTTTCAAAGATCACGCCGATGACGCCCAAAGGCGTGCGCACGCGTTTGATGTGGAGACCGGAGGCCATGTCCCATTCTTCCATCACCTCGCCCACGGGATCGGGTTGATCAGCAACCGTGCGAAGACCGTCGACCATGCCTTGAATGCGGGCCTCATCGAGTTTGAGGCGGTCCATCATGGCAGGCGACAGGCCCTTTTCAGCGCCAAAGATCATGTCTTTATCGTTGGCCTCGATAATCTTGGCGCGGTTTTTCCAGACCGCTTCAGCCGCTCCGATGAGGGCTGCGTGTTTGCGCTCGGCTGAGGCATAGCCAAGTTCGGTGGCTGCCTTTTTGGCGTTTTCGCCGATCTCGGCCATGGTTGCTTTGATGTCCATCATCGGTCTCCTTAAAGAGCCATGTCGTCGCGGTGAATGAGGGCCGCGCGACCGTCATGGCCTAGAATTTTTGGTATATCTGCCGTTTGTGCCCCGACCAGAGCGCGGGCTTCATGGCAATCGTAATTGGTTAAAGCGCGGGCTACATGATGGCCGTCTGCATCGACAATATCGACCGGATCGCCGCGCTCAAAACGGCCCTCCACATGGGTGACGCCCGCAGGCAGGAGTGAATTTCCAGCGTTCAGGGCCTTTGCAGCGCCTGTGTCCACAGTGATCTTGCCTTTGGACTTCATGGCGTTGATCCACTGCTTTCGCGCGGCGGAGGGCGTGTTTTTCGCCTCAAACACCGAGGCTTGAGTGCCGTTTTTGATGACGGTTAGGGGGTTTTCCACATCCCCTTTGGCGACAATCACAGCGCAACCTGCATCCGTGGCCGTTCGAGCGGCCCAGACTTTGGTTTTCATGCCCCCTTTGGCATTTTCATTGGCCGAGCCTCCGGCCATGTCTTCGATTTCTGGCGTTATGGAGGCGATGTGGGGGATGTGGATCGCGTCCGGATCGCGCGGATCCATCGTGTAAAGCCCGTCGATATCAGAGAGGAGCAACAGAGCGTCCGCACCCGCCAGAACAGCGACTTGGGCGGCCAGTCGATCGTTGTCCCCATAGCGGATTTCATCGGTGGCCACCGTGTCGTTTTCATTGACGATGGGGATCACGTCGAGGTCGAGAAGGGTCGCCAAAGTGGCGCGGGAATTGAGGTATCTGCGGCGGTTTTCGCTGTCCTCAAGGGTCACCAGAACCTGCGCGGCGGTGATCCCATGGGGGGCCAGCGCGGTCTCATAGGCGCGGGCCAAACGGATTTGACCCACAGCGGCAGCGGCTTGGGATTGCTCGAGCGCGAGGGGGCCATTGGGGAGGTTGAGAACACCTCGTCCAAGCGCGATGGAGCCGGATGAGACGATCAGGACATCACAGCCGTTTTTCTTCAGCTCAGCCACGTCGGAAATCAAGCCATTGAGCCAGCTTTCGCGCAACGCGCCTGTGGTGCCGTCCACCAGCAGGGCCGAGCCTATTTTGATGACCAGCCTGTGGGACGCTTTGAGGGTATCAGAAGCGGTTAAGGTCGCCATGGTGCGTCCTCTGCTTCCTCCGCTTCAATGGGTCCGTCGATGACTTTTCGAAGGGCGCGCAGCACGTCTGTGACGCCTGTTTTGGCGACACCTGACATGGCCATGACGCTGTCTCCGCTGGCTTTTTCGAGAATTTTTCGGGCCGCTTTCAGCTCGTCTTCATCCAGAGCGTCGATCTTGTTGAGGACCGTGAGGCGCGGTTTATCAGCGAGGGGGCCTGCATAGGCCTCCAGCTCTCCGATGATGGTTTTATAATCGTTTTCAATGGTTTGAGAGGTGCCATCGACCAGATGGAGGAGCACGGCGCAGCGTTCCACATGGCCCAAGAAGCGATCCCCTAGGCCGACGCCTTCATGGGCGCCCTCGATCAGACCGGGGATATCGGCAATGACGAATTCGGCATTATCCACGCCCACCACACCCAGATTGGGGTGGAGGGTCGTGAACGGGTAATCCGCGATCTTGGGGCGGGCGTTTGAGGTGGCGGCCAGAAAGGTCGATTTGCCCGCATTTGGCAGACCCAAAAGGCCCACATCGGCGATGAGTTTGAGGCGCAGCCAAAGCGTCCGCTCGACGCCAGGAAGGCCCGGATTGGCGTTGCGCGGGGCTTGGTTGGTGGAGGATTTGAATGCTAGGTTTCCCCAGCCGCCGTTCCCGCCTTCTGCGACCACGACGCGCTGGCCAAGCTCGGTAAGGTCGGCGACCACAGTCTCTTGATCTTCCTCAAGAATTTCCGTGCCTACGGGGACTTTGAGGATGATGTCTTGACCATCGCGACCCGTCATCTGACGCCCTGCCCCGCCCTTCCCGTTCTGGGCGAAAAAGTGCTGTTGGTAGCGGAAATCAATGAGGGTGTTGAGGCCGTCGACAGCCTCGACAATCACATCACCGCCAGCGCCGCCGTTGCCACCATCAGGGCCACCGTATTCGACGGATTTTTCACGACGAAAGGAGGCGGCACCGTTACCGCCACGGCCCGAGCGCACGTAGACTTTGGAGAGATCAAGAAATTTCATAATGCCGCCCTTTTGGACGCAGGATGGGATGGGGTCAATGGGCTCCGGTTTGGTGGAGATTTTAGGGGGGTGAGTGAGGAGAATTGGCCCACACAAACTGTGCACCACCCGTGCACCCCCCGTGCACCGGTGGATTGCCTGGATCCGGTGGCCAGTTTTGTCATTGAAGTCCCTCCCAAGCGGTTCGGGTGAGCGTGTATTTTGGGCCTTCAATCTCGGCATTTTGCACTGGCGAAAAGGCTTTGTCCCAACCGGTTTGCGCGAAGCCGCATTTCTCCAAGACACGTTTTGAGGCCTGGTTTCGTTCCCATGTGCCTGCGTTCAGTTTTTCGACGGATGGATCGGCGAAGGCTTGGGCGATTTTGGCGCGGACGGCCTCGGTGGCGTAGCCTTTGCCCCAAAAGGGGCGACGGAACATGAAGCCGATGTTGCCGCCACCTGCGGAGACGCGGCCGATGGTTTCACCGTTCAGATTGACCGCGGAGATCAGGCCGGCGCGGGCTTTGGCGTCAGTTAGGCGGTCCTTGAGAGTGTCTGGATCGTAGGGCCATGGCCATAGGAGAAGGTCGGCGAGTTCTTTTTCGCTGACGATTTTTTCAATGGCTTTGAGGTCCTCGAGCCCGACGGGGCGCAAGGAGAGGCGGCTTGTTTGGATCGGGTCGCGCCAGTCATAGCGGTTGCATTTGACGAATTGGCGGTCTTGGACGGTTTCCCCACGGGCTTTGGAGAAGCTTTCGCCACGACCGATTTCTTTCCAGCCGCATTTTTCCAAGATGCGGGCGGAGGCTGGATTGTCGATAAATGCGTCTGCCGAGAGCGCCTCATAGCCAAGGGTATTCATGGCATGGTTTTGCACGGCGTTGAGCGCCTCACTCATGATGCCGAGCCCCCAATAGGGTTGGTCGAGCATATAGCC
>CAZXRG010000128.1:0-3352 GCA_964642935.1 uncultured Rhodobacterales bacterium
AACACATATTTACAACACAAAGGACACATTTCGAACAAGGTTGGGCGGCTTTCCGCCTTTTTTGTAGATATGGGGCAAGGCTTAGATTAACAAAACCTTACCGCAGGACGGGAAACATGAAACGCCCTGCACTTGTAAATGTATGCTTAAGATTAACTAGGGGCTGATTATGAAACTTTCGACACTCACACTGGCAGCAGCACTTGCTGTAGCGCCATTCGCGGCAAACGCATTCTCCGTAAACCCAACATCCAACATCGCAGATGGCGGCACTTACGAAATCGGTGCAGGTCCATACTACTGGGACGCATCTTTCACTGGCGCTGACGCTGACGGCAGCGTTGCTTTCACATTCGTGAACACAACCGGATCCGACTCCCACATTCAGGTTGCTGACGGTACAGTTGGTCAGAGCAATGCTGGCTGGTTCGACAATGGCGTGACCGCAACTTGGTCAAACGGCCAGTCCGCGTTCGTTCCAGGTGCAAAAACATCCGTTGGTGGTGGCTGGTCCATCGCAACATTCATCGCAGACAACGCGTCTGACACTTTGACCATCTCTTGGGCCGGTGCAAAGAAATTCAAGGCTGACATCGACTTCACAGTTGCAGCTGTTCCACTTCCAGCAGGCGTTCTGCTTTTGGGTACAGCACTTGTGGGCATGGGTGCATTCGCATCCCGTCGTAAAGCCTAAGCGCTTCTGTCGAGCCTGATGGTTCGATGTCAAAAATTCAAAACGCCCTTGCGTCATTGCAAGGGCGTTTTTCGTTTATTCTGATGATTGGATAAGCCCCCTGCCCTTGGCCGTCAGGTCCGCCGCGATCTCCAACCGCCGCGTCGGCGTGGTTTTTGCGCAGCCCCCAAACCCTCCTCCAGCGTTTTGGTCATGGGATGATCGGGAAAAGGTGCGCGGTAAACCTCCAGCAGTGCCTTGATATGATCAACACCACCAGCGCCCTCGTTGGAGCCCATGGCCCAGTCAAAGAAGATCGCACGGGCTTCCTCTAGGGTGATCCCCTCGATGCGATAACTCTCGAAGATCAAACCACGCGGATCGAATGCCGCCGCCTTATTATCCGGTTTCACCATGCTCGCCTCACTCTTGCCCATCCGCTGGTTGTAAATTCAATATAATCACCTCAGGGCGACTTAACAGGCGCACTGGTGGCAAAGAGGTGCCAAGACCCGTGGTCACGTAAAGCCGTCGGTGGCGCTCGGAAAACCAACCGCGATCATATTGGGGATACTCCAGCGGCAAAACCAAAGCCCCGATAAAGGGCAAACGCACCTGCCCGCCATGAGTGTGGCCTGCCAACATCAACGCAGGCCCGCCCAAAGCCGCCGGAAACGTATCAGGCGAATGGGCAAGCGCGATTTGTGCAGCCGATGGGTTCAGAGCTTGATGGACCTTCTGGTAATCAGGCTTCCGATAAGAGGCGACATCTTCGTAACCGACAATCTGCAACGCCTGTCCACTTTCAGGATCGCTAACATTTGCCACGGCGTCTTGAAGCACGGTAATGCCTTTTGCCTGCAATTGCCGCGCAGTCTCTTCGCCGGACCATGCCCAGTCGTGATTGCCCAGAACCGCAAAAGAACCCAGACGCCCATGGAGCCTGTCCATGGCATCCGCAATGTCCTCCATTGAGACAAACTTCGTCTCGACCCACGCCCTGATCTTGGGATGCCGGAGCAAAAAATCGCCCGACGCACCTGTGTGCCCGTTGTAATAATCCCCAAGCCAAAGGGTGAGATCGGGCGCTTCCTCTTCCTTCAGCTTGGAAAAGGCCGAGCGCAGGCGATGCGCGGGCCAATGATAGGTGTTGGGCTGGATATCCCCGATCACAACCGCCGTCATGGGCGTCTTGAGATTGGCCAGTTGCACATCAAAGCGGCGCACCGCAAAACTGCGCGGCTCAATCCATGCGGTCCACACCAGAAGACAGCAGCCCGCAATAAAGGCAAGCAGCAGAAAAGTGATCACATAACGCTCCCGAAAACCCGCAATAACTCTATGAAAAATCTCAACTTATTGCGCCCCTAGCTTCTGCTTAATCAGCGCCTCAGCGCCTTGTGTCAAGTGATCGAGCCGCTTTGCCAAGTGCGAAACGGTTTCAGATGCGGTGACTTGGCAGATAATCTCTTGCAGACGCGCAGCTCCAGTGGCGGGATCAAATCCGGCCCCCACCAAGCGTTCGATCTGCTGGACCGCGGAGAGAAGCTGATGGGTTTGGGAAAGCGTCGCGGCTTCGTCCTCAGACAGCCAATGGGCCGCCTCAAGTGCGGGGATCATGCGAAGGGGCGATTGCACATCGTGAACGGAATGGAGCAAGGCACCCGCTTGCACGCATAACTCGATATCCAACAGCCGTCCGGGGCCGCGTTTGGCCTCCCAGATATCCGTTCTTTCCGCAAATGCCTCCGCCAGCTTGTCACGCATCTCATTGATGGCCGAAAGGCTTTCGGTTGCATCGCGCGGTTTGGAGAGAGCCTTCTTGATCGCAGCTTGCACATCACCCCCAAGATCCGAGCGCCCTGCGATAACGCGCGCACGGGTCAGCGCCAGATGCTCCCAGGTCCATGCCTCGTTGAACTGGTATTCGGAAAATGCCGAGAGGCTGGTGGCCACAGGACCGTTACGACCCGAGGGGCGCAGACGCATATCAACCTCATAAAGACTGCCCTCGGACGTGGGCACCGTCAGGGCAGAGATAAGCGCTTGGGTGAAGCGGGAAAAATATGCACCCACAGAGAGTTGCTTGGGGCCTTGGGTCTCAGTCGCCCCGCCTGCATCATAGATCACGATCAGATCGAGATCCGACTGCGCCGTCATTTCGCGCGAGCCCAGTTTGCCCATGGCCAAAATCACCGCACCACGCCCGGGCGCGGGTCCAAAGCGCCGCTTAAGATGGGTCTCCACATGGGGGAGTAACGCGGCCACGGAGACATCGGCGATAGTCGAATAGACCTCTCCGGCCTCCTTGGGCGTGGAAATGCCGCGCAACAGATGCACGCCGTTGCGGAAATGCGCTTCCTTTTGCCAACGGCGCAGGGCGTCGAGCACCTGCTCATAATCTCCGGCCTCCACCAACAGTGCATCAACGCGGGTCTGCAACGCCTCTTTGGTCGGGAAAGGCTGGAAGAAATCGCGATCCAGAACCGCGTCCAGAACCGATTTGTTGCGCCCCAGATACTCCGCCAACGCGGGGGAAATGGCGCAGATATCCACCACCAGATCAAGCAGGGTCGGCGTGCCTTCAAAGAGCGAGAACACCTGCACGCCGGACGGCAGGCCGCTCAGAAACTGCTCGAACCTCAGCAAGGCGGTCTCAGGCTGACTGACCGTGGAAAA
>CAZXRG010000128.1:3452-8753 GCA_964642935.1 uncultured Rhodobacterales bacterium
GCCACATCCGCGCCAATCCGGCCAGAGCCTGCCAGATCAGCCAAGGTTTGCACCGTGCGCGGATCGCGCAGGTTCGTATCCCGCCCACCGAAAATCAACTGATGGGTTTGGGCGAAAAACTCGATCTCACGGATGCCACCGCGCCCTAGCTTCATATCGTGACCGGGGAAGTTCAACTGGCCTTGCAGCCCCTTATGCTCGCGAATTTTCAGGAGCATATCTTGGGCGTCCTGAATGGCCGCAAAATCAAGGTGACGCCGCCAGATGAAGGGCTTGAGGCGCTCAAGGAAGCGCGCGCCCGCCGCCAGATCGCCCCCCACGGGTCGGGCCTTGATCATCGCCGCCCGCTCCCATGTGCGCCCAAGGCGTTCATAGTAGTGTTCCGCCGCAATCATGGCGATGCACACGGGCGTAACGGACGGATCAGGGCGCAGGCGCAGATCGGTGCGGAACACATAGCCATCCGCCGTGTTTTCCGACAGAAGCTTGAACAGCCCTTGGGTGACCCGCACAAAAACCTTGCGCACTTGGGCGTAGTCATCGGGATCAAACCGCGTCTCGTCAAAGAGCACAATCAGGTCGATGTCCGAGGAGTAATTCAGCTCCCCCGCGCCCAGTTTCCCCATGCCCAGCACCGCCATGCCGCAATCGGTTTGAAGGTCGGATTCGGTGCACATGGGCAGCTTACCGCGCTCGAATTCATCGGCCAGAAGCTGGCTTAACCCCAAGCTTATGCAGCGATCCGCCAGATCGGACAGAGCCTTTGTGACCTGTTCCAACTCCCAAATCCCACCAAGATCGGCCAAAGCTGTCAAAAGCGCCGCCCTGTTTTTGGCAATCCGCATGGAACGGGCCAGATCGGTGACGTCGATCTCCTTGAGGATCGCTTTGAAGACGTTCTCAATGGGGGTGGTTAGGCTTTGCTCAAGCCAGTCCTGCTCCTTAACCAGAAGGCTCGCCAGATATTGGCTGGAGCCCGCCGTGCCTTTGACCAGCTCGCGGTGCTGATCGGGCAGGCTCGGGTAAAGCTCTGCCACTTCCGAGCCGCGCTCCGCATCATGGGCCAAAGGGGTGCGAAGAATGCTTGTATCAGCCCACAATCGTCAGGCCTTCCCGATAACGTTTGATATTGCGCACATATTTCGCAGCCGTCTGGCGCACCCCTTCAATGGCCTCCTCGTCCAAAACCCGAATGGCTTTGGCGGGTGAGCCCACAATCAACGACCCGTCCTCAAAGACCTTGCCTTCAGTAATCAACGCATTGGCTCCGATCAGGCAATTGTCCCCGATCACCGCGCCATTAAGGATCGTCGCCCCCATGCCAACCAGAGTATTATTCCCAAGGGTGCAGCCGTGGATGATCGCGTGATGGCCAATTGTGCACCCCTCCCCGATCGTGGCCGGATATCCGGGGTCCGCATGGATCATCACGCCCTCTTGTACGTTGGAGCCTGCGCCAACCGAAATCGGCTCATTGTCACCGCGTAACACCGCACCAAACCAGACGCCCACATCGCGACCCAAAATAATCTCCCCAATCACATGGGCATCCGGTGCGATCCAGCAGCTGTCATCATCGGGAAGGTCGGGGCGTTTGTCGTCGAGTTGATATAGGGGCATAATTTTTCGCTTTTAGGATTTTGCTCGAACACCAAATATGCCCGAGCGGGACATGCGCGGCAACATCGCACCGCTCTCCATCAGTTCCACGGGCAGATCAGTCGCGCCAAACAGGCCAAAGAGCTTGTCTTGATCCAGCAAATCCCAACTCACCCGCGCCTCCTGACCCGAAACACGGTAGCTGTAGCCCGGTGCCATGCGCATGGACAAACTATGCGCTGGGCCGAAATACTCGTCTTTGAGGTATTTGGAAAAGGCGCGCGTCACAGCCTCGATCATCAACCAACCTCCCGTATCCAGAAATAAAGGCCCCAAAGGGTCGGTGCCATCGGCAAAGCCCTCAGACACCGCCGCGTCCAACTCCGGCCCCAGCGTAATGATAAAAGCTAAAATTTCCGTGCAGTCCTGCAGCTTTTCTTCGAATGCTGCACATTCAAAGCGGGTTCCATCATTCAGGCTCACCCCAAGTGCATCACAGGCACTCAGCCCGACCCGCAAAAACCGGGCCTCCACCCGCGTAAAATCGGAGGTCCTCTCTACCGCCTTCAGAGCTGCTTTCTTGATGACGGGGCGGACTTTGGTGACGTCCTTATATTTGTGAACCCCCAGCAATCGCTCCATATCAATGGGCTGGGGTGGGCAGGTCCATTTCTGAACGCCCGAAGACCCGCTCACGAGTTCGCCAATGCCTCAGTGCGGACCGCGTCATAAGTGGCCTCGATCTCGGCGGCCACAGCCTCGGCCACCTCAACCACATCGCCCTCACGATCCTCCAAAGCAGCCCGCCCCCAGTGGAGCAGGTAATCATCCGATCCATCCAGCCCCCGCTTCATAGCAATCAAATCGATCAACTCCTGAAACGGCTCGGACAGTTGCACCTTATGGCGCTTCCGGCCAGCCTTGGCCTCCACCATGGACGGGATTTCCTGCCAACTGATCAACACAACTTTGCTCATACCTAAAACGCGCTCCTTCACGATGCTTAAACCGGGGTTGAACCGGGGCTTTATCGGGTTGAACACCCAAGTGGCTCTGGATGCAATCATGATGTGAATAGGACATCAAACCAGCTGGATTGCGACGCATCGGATCGTTAAAATGACGATATTGAACAAGTTGCCCCTCGAAATTTACAATATCCACATAGAACGAGTCGTAGGTCTCGTGTATCGCGCTGGATCAGAATGGAGCAATCTGATGAATGTCGTACAGATGAATGAGAAGATGATACCGCAAGCCACGTCTCAGATTATGGACCTGATGTCCGATTTCACGGTCGAGACCACACCGGGCTCCGCCGCCAAAATGGCCGATTTTCGCGATGTTCTGCGCCCCGGTGCAACTGTTTATGTCACCCATCTGCCGGGCACGGATTATAAGGACACAGTCGCAACGGCCAAACGTCTGCGCGAAGAGGGCTTTGTTCCGGCCCCCCATTTTGCAGCCCGCTCCATTGAGAGCGAAGCCCAGTTCAACGACTATCTTGATCGGGCCGTTTCAGAGGCAGGCGTGGATCACATTTTGACCATTGCAGGGGCCTTGAAAGCGCCCCTTGGTCCCTATTCGGATTCCATGAAGCTGATGGAAACTGGCCTTTTCGACAAATACGGAATCAAGCAAATAGGCGTGGCCGGCCATCCCGAGGGCAGCCCTGACATGTCCGATGAGGCCATCTCTCAAGCGGTGGCTTGGAAGAACGGTTTTGCCGAGCGCTCTGACGCCGCCGTTCACATCCTCACGCAATTCTGTTTTGAGGCCCAGCCGATCATTGATTGGGACCGCGCATTAAACGCTGAGGGCAACAAGCTGCCCATTCGCATCGGCGCACCCGGTATTGCGAAAATTTCAACCCTCTTGAACTATGCGATGGCCTGCGGGATCGGGAATTCCATGCTGTTCCTTAAGAAACAGGCACGAAATGTGACCAAACTGATGAAGGTGCAAGCGCCTGATATCCTGTTGAGCGATCTGGCAACTTATAAAGCCAATGACCCTAACTGTGGAATTGACGGGGTCCATATGTACCCTCTTGGCGGCCTGCGCAAAACGGCCGCGTGGAGCTACGCAGTGGCGGACGGTAAGATTGCCGCCAAAAAGAGCGGCTTTGAGCCGACAATTGATCTGGGCTGAGCCGATCTGCTCTGGCGGGCGGCTTAGCGGTTTATTTACTTAAAATCTTATTCAATTCAGAGCGGTAGCCCTGATTTTGCCACATTGTGTTAACCCCTCGTTATTGCTCTTGAGGCAGTAATAGTCCTGCATCCAAGACGGGTGGCGCAATTATCTAATGGGATATCTTGCAGTCGTCAGAATGACGCTTCATCGGCCAAGGCCCGCTTTGGCCACTTGTAGCATTGATGGGAAAAATCCCATCGAACGACTTAGGAAATATTCATGTCCAGTATTCTTACAAACACTTCAGCAATGGTTGCCCTTCAGACATTGAACGGCATCAACAAAAATCTCTCCATGGTTCAAAGCGAGATTTCCACCGGTAAATCCGTTGCAAGTGCTAAAGACAACTCCGCCGTTTGGGCCATCTCTCAGGTTATGCAGTCAGATGTAGACGGCTTTAACGCCATCTCAGACTCACTGTCTCTGGGTCAGTCTACAGTTGCTGTTGGCCGGAACGCCGCAGAATCTGTAACCAACCTGTTGAGCCAGGTGAAAGAGAAGATTGTTGCCGCTCAGGAAGACAATGTTGACCGCGAGAAGCTACAGACAGACTTGGCATCCCTTCGCGACCAGATTTCTGGTATCGTTGGTGCGGCTCAGTTTAACGGCCAGAACCTTCTGTCCAATACATCAACTACGGCTGGCGAAGGTCAGGTTGATATTCTTGCGTCTCTCGATCGTGCCTCTGATGGGTCCGTATCTTCTTCCAACATTACGGTCGCCAAGCAAGACCTTGGAACGGGTGTTGCAACAGCAACGGGTGGTACTTTGGCTGATGCCGGGGCGAACCTTAACGTAGCGGACCTGACCGTTGGTGGGACGCAGTCTGTTGATATTGCGGCAACTGTTAACACGGCTGAGGCTTTTACCTTTGATCTCTCCACAATCGGTGGAACGGGTGTGTCAACTTACGTGGCACGTGAAGGCGATACGTCTGCGGATGTTGCGACCGCTCTGAGTAACGCTGCTAAGTTTGATATGGCGAGCCAGGGTTTTGCAGAAGCTTCAAACTTCGCAATCACCTCTAATGGTGCTTCAATCGAGCTGACCAACAACACAGCCGCCGCAGCCACAGCTTTGACAGCAGCCGCTGTTCAGAGTGATGGTACATCAGGTGCGGCCACCAACACGATCGGTGGTGGTCTTGAGACACTCGGCAAGTTGGACATCTCAACCACAAATGGTGCAGCCGCTGCTTTGGCCGCAATTGAGGGTCTCACACAGACAGCAATCGGTGCAGCCGCTGAATTTGGTACAGGTGAAAAGCGTCTTGAAATTCAGGCAGAGTTTGTTGGCAAACTGACAGACAGCTTGAAAGCCGGTATCGGTTCATTGGTTGATGCGAACATGGAAGAAGCTTCCGCGAAACTGCAGGCCCTTCAGGTTCAGCAGCAGCTCGGTGTGCAGTCCTTGTCGATTGCCAACCAGGCGCCACAGTCGGTTCTATCTCTCTTCCGGTAATAGCTGGAACATACACAGACTTGAGGGCGGATCACTCCGCCCTCT
>CAZXRG010000129.1:0-3777 GCA_964642935.1 uncultured Rhodobacterales bacterium
TTTGTGAGACACCCTCTCCAATATGTGCCTCATTTCAGGACTATCTGCCGACCCCATGAAACACTTAACAGTCATCTTTGTGATTGCCGCAGCAGCATTGGGCGCTTGGCAATTCATGCTTTGGAAATCCTCTCAAGATCAACTGGCCATCGCCCAAGCGCGTGTTACTGAAGTAATCGCGACAGGATCAAACAACCTTAACTTTAACGATCTAACCAATCTGCGAAAGCTGCCCGAAAACATCAGTGAGATCACAAACCTCAAATACCTGAGCGCGCGCGAAACACACCTCAGCGACCTCAGCGCACTCAAAGGCAACACAACTCTCGAGCACCTCGACCTCAACAAAACCCGCGTCTCCGACCTCACACCCCTCACGGGCCTGCCAAAACTGAAACTGGTCTACCTGCACGACACTTGGGTGTCCGATCTCTCCCCGCTCATGACACTCCCATCTGTTGAACGCATCGACATTGGCAAAACACAAATTGCCTCCCTAGAACCATTGTCCCAGATCGAAAGCCTGAACTGGCTCAATCTTTACCATAGCCACGCGCTCGATGGATCAGCCGAGCCCTATTCCACGTTGCAAAAACGACCCTTCGTCGACCTCAATGGCGGGACAGCCTACGCGCAGAACTACAGGCCGGGCTGGCAGTACAACGCCATGAAGCGCCTTTCACGGTTTAAGGAAAGCCTCGGGATTTAACCGCTACCCCGCACCGGACACCAACTCGAGATTAAGCGGAGCCACCTGCCCTAAGCGCGATCCAACCGTCGGCGCAACCGCCTCTGACACATCCTCAAGCGCAAAGCCGGTCGTATAGCCAAGCCCGTTTCTGCGCAGATAAAACCCAAAGAAAATGCACTCTGAGCTCCCCGTTAACCATTTGAGAGCCCCCAAAATCCGTCATACGCGTTTCACGCGGAAATCATATGCAAATCATACGCGGTTTTCAGGGCAAATCTCTCCGTTAACCTTTTCCCGAAAAGACGGGCAAAACTTCCCCATCTCCCCTCTTTCCGACGCTTTGAAATTGGGGCATAACACCCCCATGAGCACACAATCAGACAACCCGGCAGAACCGTTCAAAAAGGCCCTCGCTGAGGCCACAAAGGCCATGGCAAACGAGCCTGAACTGGCCGTGACCTACTCCGTGGACCCCCCCGGATTGTCCAATGATTCCGCGCGCTTACCCCAAGTCACCCGCCGCATGACCCGCGACGAAGTTCTGCTGGCACGGGGCACCGCTGACGCCTACGCCATGCGCCTGCGATTCCACAATGACGCCACCCACGCCCGCTACGCCCCCGACGGCGAAGTGGCCCGAGGCCTCTATGAAGCCATGGAAACCGCCCGCTGCGAAGCCTTGGGTGCCCGCGCCATGCCCGGCACCGCCGGCAACATAGACGCCAAAATCAACGAAGAATGCACCCGCGCCGGCTACGCCCAAATCACCGAACGGGGTGAGGCTCCACTGCCCGCCGCCGCAGGCTATCTGGTCCGCCATCTCGCCACGGGCCGTGATCTACCCCAAGGCGCTGAAAACGTTATGAATTTATGGCGTGATTTTCTCGAAAAACAGGCCGGAGAGACCCTCGAAAACGTCCAAGATGTACTCGCAGATCAAGCCGAATTTGCCCGTTTCACACGTCAGGTGATCGAGGATTTGGGCTATGGAGACCAGCTCGGAGACGACCCCGACGCCGAAGATCCCGACAGCGAACCAGAGGCCGAACAGGACGAGGACGAGCAGGAAACCCAAGATCAGGGCCAGGATGAGGACGAGGGTCAGGAAGACGACACCGAAGCCTCCCAAGATCAGGCCTCCACGGATATGGATCAGGTCCAGTCCCAGCTTTCCGAGGAAGACTTCGACGAGACCGATCTGGCCGAAGAGGCCGAGTTTGATGATCAGGACATGCCTGACCAACTCCCGCCGCCTCCCATTTCGGACGCAGACCCGAACTATGACGTCTATACCACTGAATTTGATGAAGAAATCAAAGCCGAAGACCTTGCTGATCCGGTGGAACTAGAGCGCCTTCGCTCCTATCTCGACCAGCAATTGGACCCGCTTAAGGGCGCTGTAAACAGGCTTGCGAACAAGCTGCAACGCCGCCTTCAAGCCCAGCAAAACCGCTCGTGGCTCTTTGATCTCGACGAGGGCATTCTGGACGCAGGCCGTCTCGCACGGGTGGTCACGAACCCGACCACCCCGCTCAGTTTCAAGCAGGAAAAAGACATGGAGTTCCGCGACACGGTCGTGACCCTCCTTCTGGACAATTCCGGCTCCATGCGCGGCCGCCCGATCTCCATCGCCGCCATCTGCGCAGACGTTCTGGCCCGCACCCTTGAGCGCTGCCAAGTCAAATGCGAGATTTTGGGCTTTACCACAAAGGCGTGGAAAGGCGGTCAGTCCCGCGAGACGTGGCTCAACGCCGGGCGCGAAGTGAGCCCGGGCCGTCTCAACGATCTACGCCACATCATCTACAAATCCGCCGACGCACCGTGGCGGCGCACCCGTCCCAATTTGGGGCTGATGATGAAAGAGGGTCTGCTCAAAGAGAACATCGACGGAGAGGCTCTGGAATGGGCCCACCGCCGCATTTGTGCCCGCCATGAGGCCCGCAAGGTGATGATGGTCATCTCTGATGGAGCCCCTGTGGACGACAGCACTTTGTCAGTAAATTCAGCCTCTTACCTCGAAAAGCACCTGCGTGACGTGATTGCCATGATCGAAAAGCGAAAGGCCGCCGAGCTGATCGCCATTGGCATCGGCCATGACGTGACCCGCTATTATGAACGCGCCGTCACCATCACCGATGTGGAACAATTGGCAGGCGCTATGACCGAGCAACTGGCGTCACTTTTCGACAATGACGCCCGTGCGTTCGGCCTGAAAAAATCCGCCTGATCAGCCTTTGAAAATCGACCGGCGCGCAGCATCTTTCGGGCGCCGGATCATCCATACAAACGCCCCAAGCAGAAACAGAACCGACACCACCGGTATCACCAGCACAAAGCTGGCATAACGCCATGCCACATCCCCAAGATAACCGACAACAAGGGTCTCAAATGCACCGGGCCCTTTGGGAAACGAAGCCCCCCAAAACTCACCCACAGAGATCAGCTTCAAAGCCTCCCCCAAAGACACACTGGCCATCCAGTCAATAGCCCCCCGCCAAAACGCCAGAGCAAAAATCAGCAGAGCCAGCAGAGTCCGCATTGTATTAACCTTATTCGCACGCCCCTTTTAACAGGGCTACCTCTAAGCTATTTATAATTCAACGCTTTTGCCATTTCACCCCGCCGCCGCGACCAACAGTCGCAAAAATTCGCTCACATCAAGATCAAACGGGATCCCATGTTTCAAAACTTCGACGTCACCACCCGACCGGAAAACGGCCCCAAGCGCCTCGAACTCTTGCGCCAAGCGATGAAATCCGCAGGGGTGGACGGCTTCCTGATCCCAAGAAGCGACGCCCATCGCGGCGAAAATGTCGCTCCCCGCGACGAGCGCCTGTCTTGGCTCACCGGCTTCACAGGCTCCGCTGGCATCTGTGCAGCCACCGCCGAGCAGGCCGCAATTTTCACCGACAGCCGCTATACGTTGCAAACAAAAGCGCAGGTCGACACGGATCATTTCACCCCGAAAAACATCCCCACGGACAAGCTCTCCGATTGGATCACAGAGACGCTCCAAGAGGGCCAGACGCTGGCCTATGATCCATGGCTGCAGACCAAGGGCGAGATCGACGATCTGGCCAAACACA
>CAZXRG010000129.1:3877-8686 GCA_964642935.1 uncultured Rhodobacterales bacterium
CAGCCGACACCAAAACCCACCTCGGCCAAGACATCCGCATCCATGATCCCGAAACGCTCACAGAACACCTCAAAAGCCTCACGGGTCGCATTCAGGTCGACAAAAACAGCGCACCCATTGCCGTCTCGACCCATCTGGGCCAAGCCGAGATTGTCTGGGAGCGTGATCCATGCATCCTCCCCAAAGCCCAGAAGAACGAGACCGAACTCAAAGGCACCCGCACTGCCCAAGCCCGCGACGCCGTGGCCATGATCGAGTTTCTGGCTTGGCTCGACGCTGAGGCACCTTCAGAAACCCTCACCGAAATTGATGTCGCCCAAAAGCTGGAGAGCTTCCGGCGCGCCACCAATGCGCTCAAAGACATCAGCTTTGAAACCATCTCAGGTGCTGGCCCCAACGGCGCCATCGTGCATTACCGCGTGAACACCGACACCAACCGCAAACTGAACAAAGGCGAGTTATTCTTGGTGGATTCCGGTGGTCAATATATCGACGGCACCACCGATATCACCCGAACCATCACCATAGGAACGCCTCCAAAGGGCGCAATCCGCGCCTTCACCGCCGTCCTTAGGGGTATGATCGGCATCTCCAAAGCCCGCTTCCCCAAAGGGCTGGCGGGTCGCGATATCGACGCCTTCGCGCGCGACGCGCTCTGGCAAGCGGGCCTTGATTACGACCATGGCACGGGCCACGGGGTCGGGGCTTATCTCAGTGTGCACGAAGGCCCCGCCAGCATTTCCCGCCGCTCCCATGAACCGCTACTCCCGGGCATGATCCTGAGCAACGAGCCGGGCTATTACGAGGAAGGCGCTTTCGGCATCCGCATCGAAAACCTGATCGTGGTGGAAACTGCAAGCACGCCTGAGGGCGGAAAACGCGACATGCATTCCTTTGAGACCCTCACCTATGTACCCATCGACCACCGCCTGATCGACGCGGATGCGCTCACCAAGTCCGAGCGTGACTGGCTCAACACCTACCACCAAGAATGCCTCAAGCGCTCCGGTGATAAGGTCAGCCCAACCGCCCGCGACTGGCTCGAGAGCGCAACACAACCGATCTAGAGCAACGCGCCTAAAAATACCGTATCGCGTCAAAGGCGAGGCGCTTTAGGCGTGCTCTTCCTTGGAGGTCTCCACCAAGGCGCGATTATAGGATTTCAGCGCATCCACAAGGAAGATCGCGCCCACATAGCGCACCTCCTCCCCGACGGTCTCCACCACGGGCAAGTACTTGCGCCCGCTGACCTCAAGCACGGGCATGGCCGCCTCCAAGGTCATATTCACATCCAAAGCAAGGTCCTTGTCGATCAGCTTTTGCGCCTTTTTGCGCACCCGCGCCCCTTCCGAGCCCGCAGGCCGCATCAACCGCCCCACACTGATCGTCGACAAAAGATACCCCGCAGGCCCTTCCGAGAGATGCACACCCCGCCGCTCCAATTGGGTGAGGAAGAACGAGCGATCCACAAGACGGCTTGAGAGGATCGTGGCCAAGGACACCGCCACCAGAACCGCAATCCCGACCTGCCAATCTCCGGTCAGTTCAAACACAATCAACGTGGTGGAAATGGGCGCACCCAGCACCGCCGAGGCCACCGCCGCCATGCCCGCCAGCGCATATACCGTCTCCGCGCCCGAAAAATCAGGAAACACACTGGTGGCCAATTGCCCGAAAGCCAGACCCGTCAAAGCGCCCAGCATCAAGGCCGGAGAGAAAACACCCCCGCCCATGCGCCCGCCCACCGTAATGGCCACAGCCAGCACTTTGATCACCGCAAAGGTAAACGCCGTGGTGAAGACCAAACTCCCGGTGAGCGCCAGACTTGTCGTCTCATAGCCAACCCCGATGATATGGGGAAACCTGAGTGCAATCAGCCCCAGCAAAAGCCCCGCAAACGCAGGCCGCGCCCAAGAGGGTATTTTCAGAACCGACTGAAAATGATCGCCCCAATCCTCGGCAAAAAAGATGCTCTTCATCATGAAAACAGCCACCAGACCGGAGACGAGGCCAAGGATCATAAAGGCAGGCAATTCGCCGTAAAAGCCGACCTCATGGGCGGCCACGGTGAACTCGGTCACATCGCCCATGTGAAGCCGCCCCACGACGGCTCCGGCGACTGAAGCAATGGCGATAGGCGCAAACGCATGGACCGCAAAATGGCGCAGGATCACTTCCAGAGCAAACAGCGTTCCGGCAATGGGCGCGTTGAAGGAGGCGGCAACTGCTGCAGCCACCGCACAGCCCATCAACTCACGCGCAGTGATCCCGTCTGCGCGAATAAAGTTCGAAATGGTCGTGGAAAGAGCCGCGCCCAAATGCACAACAGGCCCCTCCCGTCCCGTCGAGCCCCCCGTTGAAAGCGTGATCATGGAGGCAACCACCGAGGCCCGTGCAATCTTCTTCTCCACACGGCCCTCACCAATAGCTGCGCCCTCAATCACATGCGCCACAGACCGCGCGCGCCCGTCAGGGGTAAATTTCCAAAGGATCAATCCAACCGCGAGACCACCCAGAACCGGAAGACCCACAATCACATACCAATCCAACTCCGAGGCCGCAGAGGCCAGCATCACATCATCAGCGCCATAAAAGAAGGTCTGCAACCAACTCACCGCGATCCGAAACCCCAAGGCCAGATATCCGGCCCCGATCCCGATCAGAAGCGCGATAAACCAGAACTGTACCTGTCCGGGGCCTTGGCGGCGCAACAGCACCCACTCACGCCGACGGCGATAAAGGAACTGCTCCCATTGCTCTCGCCCCCAAGATTTGGGCGCTTCGCTCATGTCCGGCGAAGCCCGATGGGCGCACCCACCTGCTTGGGCCGCTCAAGACCATCATGGGCCGCTTGCATATCCGCGAGCCGCACTTGCAGCCAATCAGGAAAGGCCTGCCCACGACGCTCGGTCAGATTGACGTTCATATTCACATATTCCGCCGTCGCGCACAGCTTGCCAGAGCGATCCGAAATCATCTCGAAAAACATGTGCATGCGTTTTTTGTCATGATCAATGAGGCGCATATCAATGTGAAAAGGCTCCCCTTCCACCAACTCGCCCACATAGTGAATGTGGTTTTGAAGCACAAAGGGCCCGGCCCCCTCAGCTTTGGCAAACCCCCAGCCGAAACCGACGACCTCCTGAAGGAAATTCTCAGCCTGTTTCTGAAAGGTCAGCCCGTAAAAGGCTGCATTCATATGACCGTTGAAATCGATCCAATCGGGCAGAACCTTAAGCTCGCAGATACGAATAGGAGCATCATATGGCCCGTCATGACCGCTGGTGGGAACACTTGTCATCTCGTCTTTACCCTGAGAGTTTGCCCTATTAACCTGATGCCTCAACGCAGAGGTACCTCATGAGCATCAAATCCGCAATCGACGCATTAATAGCGGCCCATCCTGATATTACCTCCACCAAGACGGCGGTGCTGACCGAGCATGGTCAGAACGAGGCCTATTTCCCAAATACGCCCCCCGATGCGGTGGTGTTCCCGCGCTCAACCCAGGATGTCTCCGAGGTGGTCAAGATTTGCGCCGCCCATGAATGCCCGATTGTGGCCTATGGCACAGGCACCTCGCTTGAGGGGCATCAACTGCCGTTTCAGGGCGGTATCTCGCTGAACATGCGCGAGATGAACAAGCTTATTGAAGTACACGCAGAGGACCTTGATTGCGTGGTTCAACCAGGCATCACCCGCGAAGAGCTGAACACAGAACTGCGCGCCACGGGCCTATTTTTCCCGGTTGATCCGGGCGCCAATGCAGCCATCGGTGGAATGACCGCCACCCGCGCCTCAGGCACTACGGCTGTGCGTTATGGGACCATGAAAGAAAACGTCATGGCCCTAGAGGTCGTCATGGCCGACGGTCGGATCGTGCGCACAGGCACCCGTGCCCGCAAATCCTCCACAGGCTATGATCTGACCAAGCTGTTTGTCGGCTCTGAGGGCACGCTTGGCATCATCACCGAGATCACCTTGCGCCTACAGGGCATCCCCGAGGCGATCTCGGCGGCCACCTGCACCTTTGACGACATTGAAACGGCTGTGAACACAGTGATCACCACCATCCAGATGGGTATCCCCATGGCCCGGATCGAGTTTGTGGACGAGATGATGGCCAAAGGGTTCAACCTCATGGAACCGGATGCCAACCTACCGGAAAAGCCGCAATTGTTCCTTGAGTTTCATGGCTCGCAAGCAGGCGTAAAAGAGCAGGCCGAATTGTTTGGCGAGATTGTCGCCGACATGGGCGGCGGGCATTTCAAATGGACCGATAAGGCGGAAGAGCGCACGGCTTTGTGGAAGCTGCGCCACAACGCCTATTACGCCACTCTTGCGCTGCGCCCTCAGACGCAGGCGCGGAACACAGACGTTTGCGTCCCGATCTCCCGTCTGGCCGAGGCAGTCGGGACGGCCAAAGAGCGGGCAGATCACTACGATCTGACGATGGTCGTCGTGGGGCACGTGGGTGATGGCAACTTCCACTGCGGTATTCTGGTGGGCGATGACAGCGAGCGCGAACGGGCCGATAAGTTCTGCCATGAGCTGAATGAAATGGCTTTGGAACTGGATGGCACAGTCTCAGGCGAACACGGGATCGGACGGGGCAAAATGAAGTATATGATCGCTGAACATGGCGATGCTTTGGCGCTGATGGGCGAGATCAAACGCAGCTTTGATCCTTTGAACATCATGAACCCTGGAAAGATGCTTCCGGTCAATTAATCCGAAAAGACACGGCGCTTTGACGGGGTTGAATAACCGCGCTGAAGACGCCTGAATTCGGGTTTTACTCAACTAGTT
>CAZXRG010000130.1:0-8651 GCA_964642935.1 uncultured Rhodobacterales bacterium
CAAGAAAACTGGTTCTCCGGCGGCTGATCAGATCGGTGGTGATAAGCGCCCTAAAAGGCCTCCCGCACCGCTTCAATCCGGTGAAACATCGCCCTATCGGCCTTGTCCCGGTCCGCACGATGTCTTTCCGACAGAAGGTCTCTGTTTTTCGTTCAAGCGCTCTTTAAGAGAGGTTCTTGCTCTTCTTTATAGTCCACCAACCACATGGGCACATGTTCACTGCTCATGGGTTTTGCAAAAAGGAACCCTTGGAAGCAATCAGCACCAAGTGTCTCTAAAAGCGACCTTTCATCTGACGTCTCCACACCTTCACACAAGACCTCCATGCCAAGATTTTTCACCAGCCCCACCAAAGCCGAGGTGATAATCCGCAGTTCCTCATCAAGGTGAATATCCTTCACAAACTCCCGAGAGATTTTAATGCGGTGGGGCTGGAGATGGCGCAGGCTTGAGATCGACGCATTGCCGGTCCCGAAATCATCCAGCGCAATTGTAAAACCTGCACCCTTTAGCCGTTCCACATTCTGAACAACCGTACCGTTTTGATTGTCCAGCACCACATCTTCCAAAATCTCCAAAGTTAATCGCTCCGGCGCAATTCCCGCCCCGTCACACATCCATTTCAAATGATCCGTAAGATCATTCCGCGCCATAGACGCCGAGCATAGGTTCACGCTCACCGTTGGCACGTCCACACCCTCCTCATCCCAATCCGCCATCCGACGCAGCGTCTTTTTGATGATCATTTCATCGAGATCAGCGCATAGGTTGGCCTCCCCCAGTGCTTCCAGAAACTCCGAGGGGGGGCGTGTTCCCTTCTCCCGATCCTGCCAACGCGCCAGCGCTTCAAATCCGACAATCTCACCAGAGCGCGAACAAATCTGGGGCTGAAAAAACGGCTCAAACGCGTTGAGCATAATTGCCTCGCGCACCTCGAATATTCGCCTTTTGAAAACAGAATGCTTCACACGCGAACTTGCATGGAAGAACGCATAACGGTTGCGCCCATTCGCCTTTGCCTCGTAAAGCGCGATATCAGCGTCCATGATCAGCCGTTCCACGGTCGCAAAATCATTGCGCACGACGATGCCGATGGACGCCCCGATCTGGCAGCACTGATCATCATAATAAATCGGCTCACGCATCTTATCGACAATCCGCTGCGCCATCCCCGCAATCGCATCGCGGTCCTTGAGCGAGGTGAACACCATCACAAACTCGTCGCCACCAACACGCGCCACAAAATCCGTCGACCGCACCTCGCGGCGCAAGATCCTCGAGGCTTCCAGCAAGACACGATCCCCCGCATCATGCCCCAGTGTGTCATTCACCAATTTGAACTTATCCAAGTCCACATGAAAGACGACCAAATCCTCGCAAAGATCATCATTTTCAAAAACCCGCTCCAGATAGGTGTTCAAAGCGCGGCGATTGGGCAAATCCGTCAATGGATCGTGAAGCGCCTGATGCTCCATCTCCAGCTTGGCATCCACCAAAGCCCGCGTGCGCTGGACCAACTCATCAATGGGCACGGCCATGGCCAGCAGGCTGCCTTCCGGCGCCAGGGTTCTGGAACGACGCATCCAGGAGCCCTCAATATTCATATCCACCGACACTGTGCCCGCCACCCTGTGACGCTTCATTTCCGAAGCGATACGCGCCTCCACCTGCCCTTCTGCGTAGCGTTCGCTTACCTGACTTCGAACGATGTCCTCATAGCGCAAATCATGCTCATAGATATGACCGTTCAGCCCCTCAAAAACCGCCCCAACGGAGCGGCGAAACTGATCCGAACACAACACCAACCGGTCGTCCTGATCGTAAATACAGATCGGAAACGGCACCGCCGAAATAGCCGCTTCGACGGATGTAAGGATATGCTCAGAGGATAAATCGGGTTTCGCCAAACTGGCCTCACACTAATAATGTGAGACCAAGACTGCCCGATCGGGCTTAACAAACCGCTCTGATCAACCAGATTTCTGCGTAAAACTTTAGCGATTCACGTGCCCTCAATGGGCCGGCTTAATAAACGTCCCATTGTTGAGATCGCGCATGGCCTGCTGGATCTCGTCCGGCGTGTTCATCACGATCGGCCCATGCCAAGCCACTGGCTCTTCAATGGGCTTGCCGGACACCAGCAAAAACCGGATGCCCTCCTCACCGGCCTGCACAGTCACCGCATCGCCCGTGTCAAACTGGATCAACGTCCGGTTTCCCGAGAGATCACGAATGTTAACCTCTTCACCGCGCACCTCTTTCTCCAAGAGAACCCCTTGCGGATCAGACGCATCCCGAAACATGCCAGCGCCTTCAAAAACATAGGCAAAAGCACGACGGTAAAGGTCCACCGGAAAGGTCTTCTTCACTCCCGGAGGCACATAAATGTCGAGATATTGCGGGTCAGCCGCAATCCCATCCACAGGGCCTGTCTGCCCCCAAAAGGAGCCGACAATCACCTTCACCCGCGTGCCATCATCCTCCAGAATTTCCGGAATTTCCTTGGCCTCAACGTCCTGATAACGCGGCTGGGTCATCTTCAGATCACGCGGCAAATTGGCCCAAAGCTGGAACCCGTGCATCTGACCACTGGCGTTCCCATGGGGCATTTCCTGATGCATGATGCCCGAACCAGCGGTCATCCACTGAACATCTCCCGCGCCCAAAACACCCTCGTTGCCAAGACTGTCGCCATGCTCGACCGAGCCTGACAGGACATAAGTAATCGTCTCGATCCCCCGATGGGGGTGCCACGGAAAACCGTTCTGAAATTGCGCCGGATCCTCATTGCGAAAATCATCGAACAACAAAAACGGATCGAGCGCTTTAGGGTCGTGAAATCCGAACGCGCGATGAAGGTGAACGCCCGCCCCCTCCATGGTGGGCTGGGCCAAATGCTCTGACTTTACAGGTCTGATCGACATAACAATCTCCTCGTGTGTTTGAGCTGAATATAGCCCCGAACACACAAAGAACAATTCACCACATTATCCAAGAAGTGTTTCCAATTTGGAAACGATCAAACCCCACGCAAAGCGAAGTATCGGTCCTGTAACGCCTGATCCCGATTGATCGCATCATGCACCTGATCCACCTTCGGTCCGGCCTTGATCCCGCATTCATTCAAAGTGGCAAACATCTCGATAAGATGCATCATCCGCTCATCGCGATGCCCCAAGGCTTTTTCAGGATAAACATAAAGCTCGAATGCCCGCCGGAGAGGCCCGGTTTCCGAGGAGAGATCAGCCGCGATCAGCACCTCAACAATGCTCTCGATCATCTCGTCAGGGCTTAGAATCGTCAAAGAGTAAAAGGTCTCGTCATCAATCGGAAACAAGCGATTGTGGATTTGCAGATAATGCAATTGAAACGCCCGAATATGCCCTTCCGTGGAATAGCGACATCCGTTCAAAGTCGAGATTGCAGCCGCAATCAAATGGGTCCGCAAAGGCCCCCAATCCTTCAAAATGCGCTCATAACGCGGCATGGTTCCAGCGAACCAGGACACCGACTGGACAGGACCGTTCTGACGCACGAATGGAGCCATGAAATTGGGCTTAAACCCCCAAAGTCGCTTGCCGATAGATTCCAGCAGAAACACGGCTGGGCGCTCGAATGCATTGTGGTCGGACATTAACTGCCACTCCTTTGTAGGGCTGAGACCTACGACTTGATCATGGCGGGGTTCAACAAACGTTAACGCCGTCCCATGATACCGGCGGAGTTTCTCCGAAATGACATATAAAAGGGGTGAAAAGCAGCGGATCACCGCCTGTTGATCCAACGTCATGTGCGGCAATATTAATAACGCCCGACTCTGAAATTGTACCGATCAAGCCGATCCCGGATGAGTCGCCAACTCGCAACCAACAACCCGACACCTAAGCAGGCAGCAAAGCCCGATGGGCAGCCTTGGCAATACGCGGAATGACCATGTCATAATGTTGGAAGATCAGCATCTGTCCGGCATCCTCGATGGTCTCGAAAGACATCCACGGATAGGCCGCGCGATATAGATCAATGACCGACGCATTCATGGACGGATCTTGCGCCCCGTTCACACACCAAATCGGCACCTCTTTGGCCGCACGAATACGCTCTGACCAATCGGCCTCCGTTACCAGAATCTCCCTGACAAAAGCCTGAGCCGAATTTGTGTATTTACCTATCAACAAATCATTTCCTGCTTGCTCCATAATCGCAGAGGCGTGCGGATCAAGGTCAAGACTTAGATCTGCCGTGGATCCCTTATTCATGTGCAAGAACATGGCACGGGTCCCGATTTTACGCGCGAGATTGAACGCAGCACGGGCCATGAAAAGCAACAAATGCGGAGAATGTTTGGCCGTCGACAGATAAAACCGGTGCCAGCCTCCCCTAGCGGCATAATGGATATCACCGTTCAGGAAAGGCCGCGCACAAATTCCGATAATCTCGCTCACCCGCTCAGGCGCCTCCGCCGCCAAATCGGCCGCAAAAATCAGATCATTGCCTTGAGACACATAAGGCAGTTTTTCAATACCAAGATGATCCATGAGAGCCCGCGTGTCATCCCGCGTCACCTCAAGCACATCCGCACCCTGGTCAATAGGAGTGCTTTGACCGTAACCGGCTCGGACCGGGCAAATCACCCGCAACCCATGTTTGAACGCCAACTTCAACATCGGGCCGGTCCATCGCAATTGCCCGAAACCCATATGCGAAAACAGAACAGGCGCTCCGTTGGGCGGGCCTTGGTCATGGTAATCCAACCGCCGCCCATCGGGCAGTGTCATTGTCTTAAACGGTTTTCGGGCTTCCTTCTCAAGCCAGCTCCCGTTGGAACTGTCAGACGTGCGCATGGTTGAGCGCGCAATAACAGCGCCGCCTGCCACGTCTCGAAGCGACATCACCAACCGGATCACGCCCGCTTGAGACTGCGCATTGGTCTTGGCCAAAATCGACTTGATTTGGCTGCGCACCGTGCCTTCACTGGTGCCCCGAGAGGACGCGATTTCCTTGGCATCCTGCCCTTCAACCAACCCCCGTACCACCCGCGTTTCAGCTTGGGTCAATTCGAACACCTCAACCAGGGTCTCATCCAACTCAAGCCGCCAAACGAACTGGTTGGTGATCACGATAAACAAAGGCTGCCCACCTTCACCCAGTATCGAGAGCTTGCGAATGTGAAACAGAACCGGCTGTCGGTTGTCCGGCTCGACCAGCTTGAGAATTCTGGTCTCACGCCCACCTTCGCTCTGATACCCCTCCAAAGCGCGCATCACGGCGTCCAATTGCTCCGCCCCCATGGGCAGCTCCTGAACAGCCGAACCGGGCTCCAGCGAGAAAGCCGCCCTAGCCGCTCCGTTCAAGGCCGCGACGCGCAACCGGTGATCCAGAACCATGGCAACCGAAGTATCAAACGGCTCCAAAGCCTCCTCTAAAGCCGAGCGCTCGCTGTCCACATTCAACTGAAGAAACTTATCCGCCCGGTTCAAATGAGTGCCAAAGGAGCGGTCAAATGCGTCAATCTGCTCAATGGTCTGACGCACCTCTTGCGCATCAAAACCGGCCGCATTCCAAGCCTCGATAAAATCGTCGAGCTTACGCGGATCAAAAGCAATATCATAAAGCTGGTCGACGATCTGTCCCAGAACATCGTCGTCCATGCCGGACCGGGTCATGCGAGGTTACCCCTAGATACAACGGGTTCCCCATGATGCCCGCCGAGGCGGCATTATGCGCCGCATACCCAGATGAAACCACCAAAAACAACGAGAGACCGCATAGAATACCGCCAGCGCGAATATCTACGCACTTGGATACAATTTAAAGATGTATTCTGCGCAAAACCTGAGTCGAAATCCCCCAAGCTCATTCACATTAAGTTTACCCTAGGTTACCCTAACGCGCCCGTCATACCCAATTTAGGGGATGCGGGCGAAGAAACATTTATGTTCAGTGCATCTTGCGGGAGGAACTGTGATTTAAATCACAAATGTTTCGAATTTTTTAGAGTTCAAAAGCGGTGGAGAAAACACACCTCTCCAATTGCAACCTTTTACATTTGCGTACCATCACACACGGCGCGTTGTTTTATAGCACAATTTTTGAGTTTATTAACATTTGGGGGAATTCCAAACATGTCTATCGGATCAAATGGTAACCAACCGTCGAATTCGGCGTTTGACTTTGATATAGTTTCTGGCCTTGACGGAGACGACACACTCAGCAGCACACATAACGGCGTGATTATGATCGGTGGCCGTGGCGATGATGTCATGGACACGACCTATACGGCCGGAACACAGAACTCCTCGCACACCCAATTGGGCGGAAATGGCGACGACAGCATGACCGCGACCGTTGACGGAGGGTCTCCAGCCCTGAACTTTGTCATGGATGGTGGTCTGAACAATGACACGATTGACGCAACGTTTCAGAGCGATTCCGGCGGCAACGTAACCGTGCGCGGTCAAATCACCGGCGGCTTTGGGAATGACGAGATCAACATCATTGCAAACTCGCTAGGCAGCAATAGCGCTGACGTAGAGCTTGTCGTCGATGCGGGTATCGGCAACGATCTTGTTACCGATGCGAGCGCCAATGCGATTATGGATACAGGCCCTAGCGGATTTGCAAATACCCGTCAGGTCGTGGATTTGGGATCTGGTGATGATACGCTGTCTCATGCCCAGGTGGACAGCCGCTCGGCAGGCAATAGCAATGTCGTGCAAGATATCATTGGCGGCGCTGGCAATGACCAAATGAGCGGCACTGTGTTCGCGTCCTCAGCAATAGGGCTCACCGGTGGCACGACCACAATTGATCAGGACATGGATGGCGGCACCGGAAACGACTCGGTGACAGCAAACATCAACACCGATTTCGAACTTCTGGATAGCGTCACCGCAACCTCCGACATCATAGGCGGGAATGGTCTTGATATCATCAATTCCAATGTAAACGGCCACGCCGCAGATTTGTTTGATCTTGATGTGACAATTGACACAGGCTCGGGCAACGACGTGGTGAACCTCAACCACGATCTGGACGTCACTTCTGCAACCGGCCAAGGTTTCATCACCAACAATATCGACACCGGCGGCAGCAACGACACCATCAGCGGCGACATAGACATCAACGATGCACGCGGTGGTACGATCTTTAACACCGTAAACGACGCGCAAGGCTTCACGGACGTGACCTTGAATGGTCGGGTCTTGGGCTCCAATTACGCCCAAGTCTCTAACGATGTCACCACCGGCGATAATGCGGATACGTTCGATCTGGATGCTTTGGCATTTGTGGAATCCACAGGCGCCCCGGTCGCAAGCCACGGTGCGGATGCCCGCAATACGGTGCGCTCCGGAGGCGGCAACGATATTATTGATATCAGTGCGCAGGCTCAGTCATCCGGCAATGGAGCCGCAACCCCTTCTGGTGAAGGTGCCTATGCTTTGTCTTTCGTGGAGGCCGGATCAGGCGCTGATAGCGTTACAGCGGGCACGTTTATCTTCTCTGACGCCAATGATGGAACTGGATTGGCTCAAGTCATCATTGATGGCGGGACCGGTAAGGATACGATCAACAGCACCATGAGTTCAGACTTCTCCGAGCTGTTTGAGGTTCAAATGGCCAACTTCATCGGTGGTGGCTCGGCCAATGATGTGATCATCTCTGCGATTGATGGATTTGCGCGTAATGTCATTGATATCGATAGTGATATCTTCGGCGGCAGCGGATCCGACCAGATCATTACAACCCTCAACACCGAGAGCTTTAGCTCTGCAGTCATGTCCGTGACTGAGGACATTGATGGCGGTGCTGGCAACGACACGATCACCGCAACCATGACCCATGAGAGTACTGCCACGACCGGATCGGTTGTTGGTACAATCCTTGGTGGGCTCGGTAACGACGTGATCACGGCAACAACGACTGCCGTTGGTGGCGGCATCGGCCATCTGGGCTACTATGACATCGATGGTGGCGACGGTAACGACGTGATCACGGTCAATGGCGGCGGTGAAACTGCAGCGATTGCCACAGCCAACCAGCTTAAAGGCGGTGCTGGAGAAGACACGCTCATGGGCGGCGACGGCTTTGATTTCCTTCAAGGTGGTGCCGACGATGACCTGCTGATCGCATCTGGCGCGACAACGCATCAAGACTTGTTCTTGGGCGGTGCTGGTGACGATACGTTCCAGTTCGACTATGCTGCGGATCAAGACGTTCAGACAATCTTTGATTGGGAATCATCCGGAGATATTCTCCAGCTGATCGGTATTGTCGATACCAACGCCAACGGGTCTCTGGTGGATGAATTCGATGCCGCCGCGACCTTCATCGACAATGGTGCCGGAAACAATCTGGACGTCTTTACCGGATCTGGCACTTTGATCATCTTTGCAGGTCAAGGCACGGGATCGGTAACGTCAATCGCCGATATCATGTTTGATGCAAACGCTCAGTTGATCGCATAATCCCGCTCACCTGAAACGAAATCGACCGCCGCCCCTATCACCCGGGGGCGGCGTTTTTTGTGGGCGATTATTTTGGCGGGAACCACTCGAGCAAACCCCCATAAGCTCAGATTATCGCCCGCCCCGTTAAGCATTTCAAACACCCCCTGAGGCGTCATATGCGTTTCACGCGGAAATCATATGCAA
>CAZXRG010000131.1:0-8560 GCA_964642935.1 uncultured Rhodobacterales bacterium
GCTGAAGCGCTTGAATCAGCGAGGCTCGCATTATTTTGCGTCATCTCATCCATATGTCCCACAGAGCTCGAAATTTCGGCAACACCCTTGGACTGTTCCTGACTTGCTTTTGAGATATCCGAAATGGTCCCTGAGAACGCGGTAACCGCCGTTGTAATATCATTAAGAGCAACGCCTGTTGCATTCACCAAGTCCACACCATCACTTACTTTTTCCGAACTAACAGTGATTAGATCAGAAATATCACGTGCGGCTTCAGAAGACCGCTGGGCCAATGTCCTAACCTCAGATGCAACGACCGCAAAGCCTTTTCCAGCATCACCGGCTCTTGCAGCTTCAACGGCTGCATTAAGAGCCAGGAGATTGGTTTGGAACGCGATTGAGTCAATCACGCTGATAATGTCAGTGATCTTTTGAGAGCTCGCCTCGATTTGCCCCATGGCCTTCACAGCATCTTCAACAACTCCATGCCCTTTAACCGCTTGATCACGGGTATCAGAGGCAAGGGTCTCAGCCTTGAGGGCACTTTTGGCATTCAGATCAATCGTTCCGGTCATTTTATCCATCGTCGCCGCCGTCTCTTCCAAGGATGCAGCTTGAGACTCCGCACGACGCGCCAAATCAGCAGATCCTTCGGCGACCTGTTTGATAGAGAGGTTCATCTCAGCACCGGTCTCCTTGATACCGGCAACCAATGTTCCCAACCTGACAGCGGTTTCATTGATACTTTCACTAACTTCTCGAAAACGGCCCTCATATTGGCCCGTCATCTGAGCGGTCAAATCGCCTTCGGCTAGTTTGCCGATCGTCAACTCGACTTCAGCGACAAACGTTTGCACAACATCACAAATGCCGTTCACGCCCGCACCAAGGTTGCGGAACGCCTCGTCTTCAAATGAGGCGTCTACGCGTTCATCAAACTTACCCGCCGAAACCTCTGCAACGATGGCACCAACGCCTTGTTCAAGCTCATTGAGCATCTTGATACGATCAGCCTCAATCTCAGCGTCTTTTTCAGCCTGACGCGCATCTGCAGCTTGAGCGTCGATGAGCTTCTGGCGAAACTCATCTGTATTTCGCGCCATTTCTCCGATCTCATCGCCCCGATCAGCGCCGGGAACCACCAAGTCTAGCTCACCGTCTCTCATCATGGCCATGGACGCACCCACACTCACCACAGGTCGCGCAAGTGCGTTTCCAATCAGCCAAGCAATAAGTCCCACCAAAGCCATCGCAGGGATCGTGGTTTTCAGTATATTGTCGCGCATGATGACATCTGAGTGAAGCGCATCTTCCACGCGTTCTTCTGACACGATGAACCACTGCTCTCCCAAAAAGCTTACGGCTTCAATACCAAGCATTGAGTCGTCGCTTAATATCCCGGCACCTTGATAAAAGCCGTCTTCGCCGCTTGAAACCGCATTAATGTCAAAGCCGGAGACCCCTAAATCTGGTCCTTCTGTTCCAGCAAGTTCGGTCCGCGCCACGCCTTCGCCTCCGACAAGATAGGACTGAACTGAACTATCAGCACCCTCAGCCAGGATGACACCTTGCATGCGCTCAACTGACAGCTGAACAGCAACAACGCCTACGAGTTCCTCTGGCAGACCAAAACCTGCGGATGCAAAAACCGGCATAGCCGTAAAGGCTGCTTGTGCATCATTGCTTGGTGCATAGGGTGAAAAGTCGGAGAAGACATAGGTATTCGCATCTACTTCGAGAGCTGCGCGAAACGCGTCCCCCAATCCGCTATCGGCATAATCGCCATCAATCAGGTTGGTTTGAAAGTCAGCTTCTTTGTAAACTGAATAAACGATATCGCCTTCGGGATTGATCATGAAAATGTCGTAATAGCCACGAGAGTAAAGATAGTTGCGCAACGTTGGATGCAAACGCTTGTGCATCGCTGAGTATTTCGACCCATCGTCCGCCGCGTCAAGGAACTCCCGCTCGCCAACCGGATGAGGGCTCTCATCCACATAGGCTCGCTTTACAGACCCTTCACCGTTCTTCTTTTCACTGGCCTCAACCGCTGCGGTGAGAACTTTGAACATCGGCGCGACATCGCGCATTCCGACAAGAAACTCCAGATCACCAAGGACTTCCCCCTGAAAGCGTCGAATCTGATCGCGCCGCGAGGTCAGCAAGTCCATCGCGTCTTCTTTATAAATCACCGCATTCATACGGCTGCCCAGATAATAGGACGCCCCCCCGACGGTGATGATGGAGAATACTCCGGCAAAAATTAACGAAAGTACGATTTTGTAGGATAGTTTTACGTTATTTAGCGCCGACATCTGCTAACCTCATAAAAGCATTGGTTGGGCAGCCGTCAAAAACATCCCGACGACCTCGTTCAGTGCTTTCTAAGGAAAAAGAGTTTTGATTCTGTTAAATGAAACGGCCTCAATCAAGCCAATTTGAAAAATCTCGTTCCAGCAGATCACTCAATTGCGCGATATCCCCACCAAGACGCTCCTTTAAGATCGCTCGCGCACCCGCAGGCATCCCATCGTCCTTCCCCTTGAGGTTCCGCGCCACAAGCTTATCGCGAATCTTAGAGCGCATCTCCAAAGGCACGACCTTTGCAATCAGCCCTGTAATCGGATTGGGTTTGATCAAAAAATCCTGAAAAGCCTGAGACTTAGGCACGCCCCCCGCATTGGGACGGTAAGACACATCGGGGGCAAAATCACGATCCACACCAATAAAATCATAGATCCGGCCAAGCACAGCCATAGGGTCCTGATCAAAATCATCATAAGTCTCGATCAGGAACTGGGAGCGGTCAAAATGCTCGAAATAACGTGCAAATTGAGCACCGTAGCGGGGAAATGAGGAGTATCCGAACAAGGGCTGCCAATCCTTGGCCAAACGCGCCTCTTCCAAGCCCAAAGCCTTTTCAAAATCAGGCTCATCCTCAACCAGAAGTCGTGTGGCATACATAAAATGCGAATAGGCCTGCTCGATGGGATTACGTAAAATTGCGATCATTTTTACGTCCGGTGCATGGTGGGAAATCCGCTCAGGCGCACGCGGCTCATAGAGATATAAGGGCGAAGCCTCCCCCTTAATCTGCGCATCCCCCGCCTCAGCAAAGAGCGCTGCATAGGCCTCAGGATCGGTTACCGAGTTATTAATAAACTCCGCGCCGGGCCCCTTCACGTCCAGATCGAGCCCCTCATAACAGAAGAAATTAGGCTCCTTGATCCGGCTTGGCATAAACACATCGGGATGCTGCTTGAGATAGTTATAAAGAGCCGTCGTCCCTGAACGGGCCGCGCCAATCACCAAAAAATCAGGAGAGATATTCATCAAGCACACTCTACTTTCACCATTTGAAGCGGTCTTACAGGAAGCCTGCCCAAGGGGCTAGGACACCCGCGCAACACCTAACACTCAATTCCCTCAAATAGGGTCCCCCTTCCAGTCCCGATCAAAGGCCCCTTCCAGCTCCTTACTAAGGGTCGACAGCATGTAAATCCGCAAGACCGTATTCACGCGACGCTGATATCCGGGACCAAGGTGCTTGAACCACTTCACCACGTCCTTATCCAGACGAATGGTGATCCGCTCCTTCCCGGGCATTGCCGGAATTCCTGACACCTCCGCCCACTCCTTTGGAATGATCAGCCCTTTCAAATGAGCCTCCTGCAACTCCGATTGCACATCCATGCAATGACGCAGCATCTCCACATGTTTGCGCATTTCCTCCTTGGAGCGTTTGCGATCTGCCATATGCAATTCCCTCATAAAAAGCCCCTAAACTCCCGCCAAAAGGTTAACGCGACCTTTGAGCAGCGTGTGCATATGCGTTTCACGCGGAAATCATATGCAAATCATATCGCGATTTTTCGCGCCTCCGCCCAATGGTTAACGCTTCCACCGAACGCGGCTTGACGCTAACCTGTGAAGATCATGCTTCGATATGCCCTCAAACGCGCCCTCTCACTCACCCTCAGCCTGATCGCGGCCTCCATCGTGATTTTCTGCGTGATCGAGGTTATTCCCGGCGATCCGGCCTCCTATATGCTGGGCTTGAACGCACAAGAAGACACGGTCGCAGCCCTGAGGGACGAGCTTGGATTAAACGCCTCAGCCCCCGCGCGATACTGGAGCTGGGTCACAGGCATGCTCATCGGTGATTTTGGCACCTCCTATACCTACCGCACCCCCGTATCAGAGCTGATTAGCGAGCGTATATGGATTTCACTTCCGCTTGCACTTTACGCGCTAACCCTCTCAACTCTCATTGCTTTTCCAGCGGGCCTCTATGCGGCCTCCAAACGCGGAGGGGTGCGCGACATGTCCGTGATCGGGGTCACCCAACTGGGCATCGCCATCCCAAATTTCTGGTTCGCGATGCTCTTGGTTCTGGCCTTTTCCATAACCCTACGCTGGTTTTCCGCAGGCGGTTTTCCGGGCTGGGACGAAGGGCTACTCGCTGGCATGAAAGCCCTCACACTACCAGCAATCGCTTTGGCCCTCCCACAAGCCTCGATCCTCACAAGGGTCATGCGATCCGCCCTTCTCGACACGCTTGATGAGGATTTCATCCGCACCGCCCGCGCCAAAGGGCTAAGCCGACGCCAAGCACTCTGGAGGCACGCTTTACGCAACGCCTTGATACCTGTGTTAACCATAATCGGTCTCCAGTTTTCGTTCCTACTGGCAGGCGCCATCATCATCGAGAATGTGTTTTTCCTCCCCGGATTGGGCCGCTTAGCATTTCAGGCCATCACCCAACGCGACCTGATCGTGGTGGAAAGCGTGGTGATGATCCTCGTGTTCGCCGTGATCGTCGTCACCTTCCTCGTGGACCTTGCCTACGCATGGGTTGATCCACGTTTGAGGCTGCGCGCATGATCCCAAAGACGCTTATCATCGGGGCCATCCTCAGCGGCATTTTTGTTTTCGCAGCACTCTTGTCGTTCCTCTGGACGCCCTATGATTACGCCCAACTGGCGATCTCGAATAAACTTAAAGATCCCTCCCTAAGTCATTGGTTTGGAACGGATCATTTCGGTCGCGATATCTTCTCGATGATCATGGTCGGGGCCCGCACCTCCATCGCTGTTGCCGTCATCGCCGTGGGCATCGGCATCGCCTTGGGCGTCCCCTTGGGCCTTGCCGCCGCCGCCAACAGAGGTTCTCTGCTGGACGAGGTCATCATGCGCACCAACGACCTCATCTTCGCCTTCCCAAGCCTTGTGATCGCCATCCTGATCACCGCCGTCTTCGGCCCCTCCGCCATCAACGCCATCATCGCCATTGGCATCTTCAACACGCCCGTTTTTGCAAGGATCACAAGGGGTGCTGCGATCTCGCTCTGGTCACGCGACTTCCTTCTCGCCGCCCGCGTAGCAGGCAAGGGAAAGGCGCGAATTTCACTTGAACATATACTGCCTAACATCCTGAATTTGCTCATTGTTCAAGGCACAATTCAGTTCTCTCTGGGCATTCTGGCCGAAGCTGGTCTCTCCTATGTGGGCCTAGGCGCACAACCCCCGACACCCTCTTGGGGCCGCATGCTGGCCGAAAGCCAAACCCTCATTTCACTGGCCCCCCATATCGCTATTTTCCCCGGTCTGGCCATCGTTCTGACCGTCCTTGGCCTCAACCTGATGGGTGACGGTTTGCGCGACCTCCTTGATCCGCGCATCAGGAGGGAGGTGTCATGAGCCTCCTGACAATCGAAAATCTGGCCCTGACGATCCATGGCAAGCCGATCCTAAAGGACATTGACCTCACCCTATACCCCGGTGAAATCCTTGGATTAATCGGAGAATCCGGCTCTGGAAAATCCATGACCGCACTCTCCACAATCAGCCTTCTTCCCAGAGGCTCAGAGACCAGCGGCAAGGTGATCCTCGACGGTGCCAACCTTCTAAAACTCCCTGAATCCGCCCTTTGTGGTATTCGCGGGGATGAGATCGGCATGATCTTCCAAGAGCCTATGACCGCCTTAAACCCGGTGCAAACCATAGGCGATCAAGTGGCCGAGACGCTGTTGATCCACGGCAAAGCCTCCCGCGCAAACGCCCTGCAAATTGCCAGCGAAACCCTTGATCGCGTCGGCCTGCCCACCGCCGATGTCCCGCTGGACCGCTACCCCCACGAGCTCTCCGGTGGTCAACGCCAGCGCGTCGTCATCGCCATGGCCATCGCACTCAGACCCAAGCTCCTGATCGCGGACGAGCCAACCACCGCTCTTGATGTAACCACCCAAGCCCAGATCCTCACCCTCTTGAAATCACTGGTGGACGAGTTCGAAATGGGCTGCCTTTTGATCACCCATGATTTGGGCGTAGTTGCCGGAATTGCCGATCATGTGGTGATCATGAAGGAAGGCGAAGTTGTTGAGGCCGGACCAACGCTCGACGTGTTTCGCGCCCTCGAGCACCCCTACACCCAACAGCTCTTCAAAGCCTCCTCACACATCCCCGAGCGCAAGATAGCCCGCGCGGATTCCGCCGTCCTTAAACTCACAGACGTCACCCGCGACTACCCGACACCCCGCACCTCTCTGTTCGGAAAACCGGGGTATTTTCGCGCTGTCGATGGGGTCTCCTTCACGCTAAGACGCGGCGAGAACCTCGGATTGGTGGGCGAAAGCGGATGCGGAAAGTCCACCCTCACCCGCGCCATCCTCGGCCTTGATCCGCTGACCTCCGGCAGCATCGAAGTCTACGGCCAACGCATCACCGCCAACTCGGTCACGTCAAAACACATCAGGCGGCACATGCAGGTGGTTTTCCAAGACCCCTATTCCTCCTTCAACCCCCGCCACAAAGTCGCCCGCCTCATCTCTGAACCCTTTCACCTGCTCCCCAGCCCACCGCCAAACCGCGATGAACGCATCATGGAAGCTCTAACGCAAGTGGGCCTCACCGCGAGCGATGCAGACAAATACATCCACGAGTTCTCCGGTGGCCAACGCCAACGCATCGCCATTGCGCGCGCCTTGATCATCGAGCCCGATCTGATCATTCTGGACGAAGCCGTCTCTGCGCTCGACGTCTCGATCCGCGCCCAAATCCTCGATCTTCTGGCGGATCTGTCAGACCGGCTTGATCTCAGCTACCTTTTCATCTCCCACGACCTCTCCGTAGTCCGCGCCATCACAGACAGGGTTTTGATCATGAAAAACGGCAAAATCGTCGAACAAGGCCGAACCGAGGACGTCTTCCTAAACCCCAAAGAGGACTACACCAAACAACTGATCAACGCCGCCCCCAACATCGAGCTGTCCCTAACCGAGCGGGAGGCCGCACGTGTCTGATCCAATCTGGTATCCAACCGACAAGCTATTCATCAACGGGCGTTGGGTTGAAGCCTCTGACGTCTTGGCCGTGGAAAACCCCTCTACGGGCAAGGACTTCGCAACCATTGCACGGGGAACCGCCTCTGACATTGATCAAGCGGTCAAAGCAGCACGAGACGCGCTCAATTCGGAGTGGGGGCGCACAACCGCCCTTGAGCGCAGCCGCATCCTATCGCGCATCGGTCAATTGGTTCTGGAACGGGCAAATGATCTGGCACAAATCGAAGCCATGGATGTAGGCAAACCGCTCAAACAAGCCCGCGCAGACGCCATCGCCTTGGCGCGATACATGGAGTTCTACGCCGGTGCCGCCGACAAAATCACCGGCGAAACGATCCCCTATATGGACGGCTACACAGTCTACACGTTGCGCGAACCCCACGGGGTCACAGGCCATATCATCCCATGGAACTACCCCATGCAAATCATCGGTCGCTCGGTCGGGGCCGCCCTTACCATGGGCAACGCCTGCGTGCTCAAACCGGCAGAAGAGGCTTGCCTAACCGCCCTCGCCTTCGCCGAAATTGCCCGCGACGCAGGTCTGCCCGAAGGTGCCCTCAACGTCGTTCCGGGTCTTGGGGAAGAAGCGGGAGCCGCCCTGTCAGCCCACGAAGGTATCGACCATATCTCCTTCACAGGTTCGCTTGGCGTCGGCGAAAAAATCCAATCCGCCGCCGCACAAAACGTGATCCCTGTGACCCTCGAACTGGGGGGCAAGTCTCCCCAACTGGTCTTTGAAGACGCGGATTTGGACGCGGCCCTGCCCTTTCTGGTCAACGCAGGCATCCAAAACGCAGGCCAAACCTGCTCCGCCTCCTCGCGCATCCTCACCCATCGCTCGATCTACGGCGAGCTGACGGCGCGGATGGTGGAACGTTACAAGCAGCTCAAGGTCGGCCCCGCCCTGGACGATCTGGACGTCGGCCCCCTGATTTCCGAGCGCCAAAAGGAGATTGTTGAGGGCTACCTCGCCAAAGGCTCCGACCTCACCATCGCCGCCCAAGGCCAGATCACCGCGCAATCCGGCCATTTCGTCGCCCCGACCCTCTTCAAAGACGTGCCCCCCGACCACCCGCTCGCCCAAGAAGAAATCTTCGGACCCGTGCAAGTCATCATCCCCTTTGAGACCGAGGAAGAGGCCATCGCAATTGCGAACGGAACCGACTTCGGTCTGGTCGCCTCGATCTGGACAAAAGACGGAGCCCGCCAGATGCGACTGGCCAAAAAACTCCGCGC
>CAZXRG010000132.1:0-8524 GCA_964642935.1 uncultured Rhodobacterales bacterium
TCTTCCAAGTTGCTGATTATGGTCTCGTGGCTGACCTCTTTGATGCCGTGCCTGCCCTTGAGGCCGCACTTTAAACAATTGCGCGGCACTTGAACCAAAGGCAGATCAGCTCACACCATCGAGCTGATCACGCCCTCAAGTGCCGCCAATCATCCAACGCCTTTTTGCTGAGGCCTGACTGCTCAAAATATCCCGCAAAGGATCACTCAAGAGTGACGCGGCTTGCGCATGCATAAACTCGCCCGGCACTGGCAGCTTAGGCAAATCACTACTATCGACCGCCTCCACCTCAACGGGCGCATGCACTTTCTGGGGCACATACTCCACCACAAGATCAGCCATCGGCGCCACCGCTTCGAGCATAGTCCGGTCCACAAAAGCCGGATGGGTAATGAACGCATCTGACTGATTGGGATCATAATCCTCATCCGGTGTGCGCTCTGAAATCCAGAACAGGACCCGACAGGTCTCGATCTCATCCAGAAGTTCCCGCATGCGCGCAATCCACGCTTCACGTAATTCGATCTCCAGAACCTTAAAATTGTCCGGATTTTCTCGATGCATATTGCGCAACATATTATGCGCAAACCGGTACTCCCCAAGCTTCAAATTCGGGAACATGGCGTTCAACCCAGCCGAGGTCGCGCGCACACGACTATTACGCCGCTTGAACACCGAATAGAGCCGGTTGGACATGGCCACCGCCCCCATCACCGAAATCACGCAAATCTTCGAATTCGAACAGGCCTCCAGAACGACCGGATCCTTGAGGAAAAAGCTCGGCCCTGCCCCGGGCGTCCCCCAATTGGCACAGGTATAATCAAGCGAATTCTCTAAAAGCGCCGGATAAGGCTGCTCGACAAACTTTCCATAGGTTTCCGACCCCCCGATGAAGGAGATGTAGGGCTTGGTCAAGTCAGGTTTTGGCCCACGAAACCGCTGACGAGACCGCCCGAAGCGATAAGCATTATATTGCGTGTCTAAATTTATACGTGCCTGAATGGTCATGAAAACTCTCGCAAATCCGGATTGAAACCACCGAAGCGCAAACATGCACCCACAAGAGTTACCCCCCGCTTAAAGGTAAAATTGCTTGTAATCTTGCGTGATCAGACGCCAACAAAGCGGTTGCACCCCAATGGCGAACCCCTATTCTCACAGGTAAATCTTCCAAGGATATGCGAATGGCGATTAAGACAATCGGAGTGATCGGCGCTGGTCAAATGGGCAACGGTATCGCCCATATTTTTGCGCTGGCTGGCCATGAGGTTCTGCTCAATGACGTGGACGCCGACGCGCTGTCCTCGGCCAAGGATAAGATCAAAACCGCCATGGAACGCCAGATTTCCCGCGATCTCATCTCCGAAACCGACGCCAAAACCGCGCTGACCCAAATCACGGCCACGCCAAACCTCCCCGACCTTGGAAAAACCGACCTTGTGATCGAGGCCGCCACGGAAAAAGAGCCGATCAAACACGCAATCTTCAAGGAGCTCCTCCCGCATCTGGCACCCGATACGATCCTGACCTCAAACACCTCGTCCATCTCGATCACGCGCCTTGCCTCCGGCACAGATCGCCCGGAGAAATTCATGGGGTTCCACTTCATGAATCCGGTTCCGATCATGCAATTGGTCGAGCTTATTCGCGGCATCGCCACAGATGAAGAGACCTATCAGACCCTCAAATCGCTGGTAGAATCCATCGGCAAAACCTCCGCAAGTGCCGAAGATTTCCCCGCCTTCATCGTCAACCGCATCCTGATGCCCATGATCAACGAGGCGATTTACGCGCTTTATGAAGGCGTTGGCACTGTGGAAAGCATCGACGTTTCACTCAAGTTAGGCGCCAATCACCCCATGGGCCCATTGGCGCTCGCGGATTTCATCGGTCTGGACACATGCCTCTCGATCATGAACGTGCTCCATGAAGGTTTGGCTGATACCAAATATCGCCCCTGCCCGCTCTTGGTGAAATATGTCGAGGCCGGTTGGCTGGGTCGCAAAACCAAACGCGGATTTTACGACTATCGCGGAGAGGTTCCTCTGCCCACCCGCTAAGGTCCGGCTACTTAACCTCGAACTCTTCTTCTTCGAATTTGCGCTCCACCAATGTGGACAGAGCTTTTGCCAATGCGTCCGCCTGATCGCCATTGGTGGTGATCTCAAAGCTCGACCCTTTGGCCACACCGAGCATCATCAAACCCATAATCGAGTCGCCAGACACGACCATTCCATCAAAGCTGACAACCGCACCCGCCTCAAATTCCTCGACAGTCTCGACAAATTTGGCGGCCGCACGCGCGTGCAACCCTTTGATATTCTTAATCTCAAGAACGAGAGGCTCTTGGCTCATGAATTGGCCTGACTTGTTTTTGCGACAACCGTGTCCGCACAGTTAATATACTTTCGGGCCGCCGTTATAGCCTGCTCGATGGCCTCATTCAAAGGCTTGCGCCGCAACTTACCCAATTTGATCAGGAGTGGAAGATTGGCGCCGTAAATCACCCGCCGGTTCGGCTTTTCACAAGCGGCCAGCGCAAGGTTGGAGGGCGTGCCTCCGAAAATATCCGTGACGACCACAACACCGTATCCGGCGTCCACTTCCTCAACTGCTTTGAAAATGGCCTCTCTGCGCTCATCCCGGTCGCACTCGGCACTGATCGAAATGGCCACCGCGCCATCCTGTTTCCCGATGACATGTTCCATCGCCGCAAGATACTCGCGGGCCAAACCGCCATGGGCCACTATTACGATCCCGATCACACAACACCTGTCCCCGGACGAGAGCGCCCAAGTCTTTCACCACGTTCTAATTCGCGATGTCGAATAGACACCTGCCATCCTTTCTCTGCAAGCGCATTCGCGAAGACGCCCGCGACAAATACCGACCTGTGTTGCCCACCGGTACACCCAAGTCCCAAAGAGAAATAAGACTTCCCTTCCGCTTTGTAAGCAGGCAGCAACAGATTTGTGATCTCGGTGAGCTGCGCCAAGAACGGCTGGTATAAAGGATCTTCCTTAATATATCGTCCCACCGCCTCATCTAGGCCTGTTTGAGCCCGCAAACCGGTCTCCCAATGGGGGTTTCTGAGGAACCTCAGGTCCATCATCATATCAAGACCACCGGGTGTTCCGCGCTTGAAAGCAAAGGATTGCACCATCACAGACAGGGTATTTTGCGCGTCATTGGCAAACCACTCGGCCAGACGGGCACGCAGATCATGGGGCGACAGATCAGACGTATCGATCAGGATGTCCGCGCGATCGCGCAGTCCCGAAAGCTGCTCCAACTCCCGCTCCATCCCGATACGCGGGGTTTCATCACGCGCGGACGGATGACGCCGACGGGTCTCTGAAAACCGCCGCAAAAGCACGTCCGCGGCACAATCCACAAACAGCAGTTGCGCCCCTCCGTCATTCCAGCCCCGCGCCCGCTCAATGGCCTCGATCAAAGCGGGCATCGAAAACCCGCGCGTGCGAGAATCCACCCCAATGGCCAAAGGCCGCTCCAAAGGCGGGCCGTCCACCAAGCGGCTAAACAAAGCCATGGGCAGATTATCAATGGCCTCATAGCCAAAATCTTCAAGAGCATGAATGGCCGTGGTGCGCCCAGCCCCCGCAGGTCCGGTGACAACGACAATACCGTGAGGGGGGCTACTAGCTGTTTGGTCAGTCATGCCGTCTCCCGGGGCGATGTCAGGCGCGTTTATGCGACCCGTGATCCATGAAGGAGCGCCCAAATGCCAGCACATAAATGCAGGTTGTCGCGCCCGTAAATCAAATCCAGGTCCACGCCCATTATTTCCTGCTTTCGCGCAGGGGGCAAGCGCTGCAACTCGGTTTGATCCAAATCCACCACCAAAACAACCTCTGCTTGCGCCTGATGTGCAACGTTCAAAATACCGATGCCACGCGCCTCAATCTGCCCTTCAAATCCACTCGGACAAGACGCCAGAATTGCCGCGCCGTCATGAGTGAGAATAACCTGATCATCGGCCACAAGCAGACCACCGCGCGAGACAAGATCAAGGGCCGTCGCAGACTTGCCCGAACCAGACGCTCCCAATAGCAGAACCGCGCGATCATTGATCGCCACGCAAGAGCCATGGCGCATCTCTGAGTTCAACGTATCTTGCGTCAAACCGGAAGATCTAGAACAAATCGTGCGCCATCAGGTGCCACATCCAAGCCAACGCCCTCGGGGCGAATGTTCTCTGCGTAAATTTCACCACCATGGGCATCCACAATCTGCTTGGAAATCGACAGGCCAAGACCCGAGTTATTGCCAAAGGCTTGACCGGGGCGCTCGGAATAGAAACGCTTGAACACATCGGCCAGATTGTCATTTGGAATGCCCGGTCCTGTGTCTTCCACGGTCACCCGCACCCGATCACCCTCGATCTCCTCGGCGATCACGCGCACTTCACCACCTTCATCAATGAAGGAAATCGCATTGCTGATCAGATTGACCAGAACCTGCGCCAAACGCCCCTCAAGACCACGCACCATCAGAGGCATATCAGGCAAATAAGACACCAGTCGCCCGCCCTGCTTTTCGGCCTGCTCCTGATTGAACTCGACCAAGTTCATGATCAACTGGCTGAGGTTGAAGGCAATACGCTCGTCACGCACCAACTCGCGATCCAGCCGCGACGCGTTTGAAATATCCGTCACAAGACGATCCAGACGGGTCACATCCTGCTTGATCACATCAAGCAATTTGGCACGACCCGCGTCATCCTTGGCGTATTTCATCGTATCCACCGCCGACTTCAAAGAGGTCAGCGGGTTCTTGATCTCATGGGCCACGTCTGCGGCAAAACTCTCATTGGCATCAATCCGGTCATAAAGAGCCGTCGTCATCGACCCCATTGCGCCAGCCAAATAGCCAATCTCATCAGGTCGACCGGTCAAATCCGGGATCTCGATCCGCTCAGGATTAACCGTTCGACTGTCCAAAGCACTGCCTTCCTCTGCCGCTTCGGCCAATTGTTGGAGCGGATGGGCAATTGTATTGGCCAGAGCCATGGACAGGATCACGTTAATCACAATGGCCAGGAAGAAAATCCGCAATATCTGTCCACGTTCGCGACTGACAATCGTATCAATCTCACCGGGTGACGTGGACATAACAATAGCGCCCCCGACCCGATTGTTCTCAAGCAGAGGAATGGCCACCGAGAGCAGCGTCTTTCCATTGGGATCACTCAACCGAGACTGGCGTAAATTCCCTTGAAGGGCAGACGCTACCGACACTCTTGTCATCTGTATGATTTCATAGGCCGACAAAGGGGCGTCAGGCGTACTGCCAAACAACCGCGCTACGCGGCTAGAGATCAGCGCCAGAGGACCCGCGTTCGCGTTCTGATCGTTTACCGCGGACGCCGCATCGGAGGCGGCTTGGTCTTGCTGAGCAAATGAGAAAGTCACCAGATTGCCCTCTGCATCCAACAACTGCGCATAAGTGTCGCCGTCTTCTGTCATTTGACTGAAAAGTTCGGCGGTTTTCGGCGATAAAGTCCCGTTACTCGTCAGAGGGTCCGCCGCGAAGGTCAACGCTTCGGATATAAATCGTGCATCGGTTTCAAGGGCATCTTCACGCACCTCGATCAAGCCATCGTCAAACTGGTTAAGATAGAGAATGCCCGTCATCATCAGGCACAACGCCACCAGATTAAAGGTCACAATCTTGCGCGACAGTGGAGAGTACTTAATACCCAACACTTCGCCCCAAGCATGCCGGATACTGGTCCGATCCCCATCCGGTGAGGCTAGAATTACTTTTCCACCCGTAGGCTCGATACTCATGTCAGCCATCCGATAACAGCCCTTCTTACTCAGGCTTCAGTGTAACGGTAACCAATACCATAAAGCGTCTCAATTGATGTGAACTCATTATCCACCACACGGAACTTCTTACGCACCCGCTTGATGTGACTATCGATTGTGCGATCATCGACGTAAACCTGATCATCATAGGCCACATCCATCAACTGATCGCGGCTTTTGACGAAACCGGGGCGATTGGCCAAAGCCTCAAGAATAAGAAACTCGGTCACGGTCAATGTGACACTGTCACCTTTCCAACGCACCGTATGACGCAGCTTATCCATCGTAAGCGAGCCACGCTTGAGGATAACGTCTTCCCCCTCTTCTTCCTCATTCACCTCTGTTTCAAGCGCTTCACGACGACGCAAAATCGCCCGGATACGCTCAACCAACAGACGCTGGGAGAAAGGCTTACGCATGTAATCATCCGCCCCCATGCGCAGACCGAGCACTTCGTCGATCTCGTCATCTTTGGAGGTCAGGAAAATAACCGGCATATCTGTCTTCTGGCGAAGGCGGCGCAACAGCTCCATCCCGTCCATCCGAGGCATCTTGATGTCAAAGACACCCAAATCAGGCTCTTCATCACTTAAAGCGGTCAATGCGCTGGCGCCGTCATTGTAAGTTCTGACGTCGTAACCTTCCGCTTCAAGAACCATCGACACGGATGTCAGAATGTTCTGATCATCATCAACAAGTGCAATTTTTGCTGTCACGTTTCTGTCCTCAATCGCTGTTATTTTTCAGCGAACTATGCGTTTCAGTGGGCCCGCACTACAAGACATAAGGGAAAACATACACGAAATGGTAAACAACGGGTGCAGTTAAATCACAATTAACCTGTGGCAAAACAAAGGCACGACTGAGACCATTTGGGGACCCCGTTGTCTGAGTGTATAAATACAACATGAGTTTAATCACTCAAAGTGATTAATTCTCATAACAAAATTATCACAGGAATCTCGATTTTATAATAATGTTATCGATCACATCACTCGACAGAAAATGAATTCTATGTAACACGACCCCGATCATTAACGCTGCGGTATAATAGCCGTGGCGTTTTCAGTTAGTTTGGTGAGAATTCCACTCGGGGAGAGTAAAATGGCGATCGGTCGCGTTAATCCAAAATTCCAACTTCAGGACCAAGGCATAGAGGGTGTCGCAAAGGCCCACTACAACTTGAATGAAGCCGCACTGATGCAGCGCGCTGTTGAGCGTGGCGAAGGAAATATTGGAAACGGCGGCACGTTCCTTGTGGAAACCGGAAAGCACACCGGACGCTCTGCCAAGGATAAATTCGTTGTCCGTGAGAAATCCGTTGAAGACACGATCTGGTGGGAAAACAATCCCCCGATGGATCCGGAAGCTTTCGACCGCCTCTATAACGACATGGTCGCCCACACAAAGGGCAGCGAGCTGTTCGTACAGGACCTTTATGGTGGTGCTGACCCCGCACACCGCCTCAACGTCCGCCTTGTGGTAGAGCTTGCATGGCACGGTCTCTTCATCCGCCACATGCTACGTCGCCCTGAGCCTTCCGAGCTCGACACATTCGAGGCCGAATTCACAATCATCAACCTGCCAAGCTTTGTGGCCGATCCTGAACGCCACGGCTGCCGCTCCGAGACTGTTATTGCGATCTCAATGGAGCGCAAAACCATCCTCATCGGTGGCACATCCTATGCAGGCGAAAACAAGAAATCCGTCTTCACCATCCTCAACTACCTGCTGCCGGAAAAAGGCGTGATGCCAATGCATTGCTCCGCCAACCACGCGCATGGCGACCCTGAGGATGCAGCGGTCTTCTTCGGCCTTTCAGGTACGGGTAAAACCACCCTCTCCGCTGATCCAAACCGCACACTTCTTGGCGATGACGAGCATGGCTGGACCGACACATCCACCTTCAACTTTGAAGGCGGATGCTACGCGAAAACAATCAACCTCTCCGCAGAAGCAGAGCCTGAGATTTACGCGACAACATCCATGTTCAGCACCGTGATCGAGAATATGGTCTACGACAAAGACACGCTGGAGTTGGACTTTGAGGACGACAGCCTGACCTCGAACATGCGCTGCGCCTACCCGCTCCACTATATCGACAACGCCTCGGAAAGCTCGATCTCCGGCACACCGAAAAACATCATCATGCTCACATGTGATGCGTTCGGCGTTCTGCCTCCGATCTCCCGCCTCTCTCCTGAGCAGGCCATGTATCACTTCCTCTCAGGCTTCACGTCTAAAATGGCTGGCCTTGAGAAAGGCATCACCGAGACACTGCCGACATTCTCGACCTGTTTCGGAGCGCCCTTCATGCCCCGTCGCCCTGAGGTCTACGGAAACCTTCTGCGCTCCAAGATCGAAGAGACAGGCGCGAAATGCTGGCTGGTCAACACCGGCTGGACAGGTGGTCCAAAAGGTGCAGGCGGCTCACGCATGCCAATCCGCGCCACACGCGCCCTGCTCACAGCAGCCCTCTCAGGCGGTCTGGACCAGAACGAGTTCCGCACCGATCCGAACTTCGGCTTTGAAGTGCCGATTTCCGCCAAAGGCGTGGCCAAGGTTCTCCTCGACCCTAAGCGTACTTGGGAAGACAAGGACGCCTATGACGCCCAGGCCACGAAACTGACCGAAATGTTCCGCGAGAACTTCAAGCAATACGAAGCGCACGTGGACGAGAGCGTAATGAAAAT
>CAZXRG010000133.1:0-8259 GCA_964642935.1 uncultured Rhodobacterales bacterium
AAGCCTGCGGCCAAGAAGCCTGCACCTAAGGCTGCGGCCAAGACGACAAAGAGTGAATAGGGGCCAACGTGAGCGATACTGAAGAGATTGAGGACAGCTCCGCGCCATTGATCGAGCATCTGGCCGAATTGCGCACCCGACTGATCAACTCCGCGATTGCCTTTATCATCGCGATGATCCTCTGCTTTACGGTCTGGAATCCGATCTACAATTTCCTCACCCAGCCGCTTTGTTCTGCCTTGGGCGAGACGGGGCAGGAATGCTCGCTGATCTTCATCAAGCTGCAAGAAGGCTTCATGGTCGCCATTCGCATCTCGCTTCTGGGCGGGTTTGCATTGTCCTTTCCGGTCATTGGCTACCAGTTGTGGCGCTTTGTGGCACCGGGGCTTTATAAGCAGGAAAAGAACGCGTTTTTGCCGTTTCTGGCAGCCTCGCCCATCCTGTTTTTCATCGGAGCGGCGTTTGCATTCTATGTGGTGACACCGCTGGCCTTCGACTTCTTCCTAGGCTTTCAGCAAGGCGCGGTTCCAAGTGACGGACAAGTGGCCAGTGATGTAGCGGCCATTGCCTTCCAAGGATCGGCAGAGGAATACCTCGGCCTGACCATGAAGTTCATCATCGCATTTGGCCTTTGCTTCCAATTGCCTGTGCTGCTCACATTGATGGGCAAGGCCGGACTTGTCTCCGCCCAAGGTCTCAAAGACGTGCGCAAATATGCGGTTGTGGGCATTCTGGTGCTGGCCGCTGTGGTCACACCACCCGATGTCATCACCCAAGCGATCCTCTTTGTGGTGGTCTACGGGCTCTATGAGATTTCCATCCAACTCGTGAATATGGTCGAGAAAAAGCGCGAAGCGAAGCTGCGCGAAGAGGGCTATTACGACGACGAGACGGACGAAGGTGATGAGGCCTCTTGAGTAGCGCGAACCTACTGATACGCATTGCTGAGGCGCTAGAGCGCATGGCCCCTGCGGCCGCGCCCTTGCCGAACTGGGAGGAGGCCGACGCTTTTGTCTGGCACACGGGCCCCGATCGCCTGCAGCCTGTGAAACGCGTCAATCGTGTTCCGATCTCACTTCTGGTCGGGGTGGACCGTGCCCGCGATATTCTTCTTGAGAACACCCGCCAGTTTGCACGCGGGACCGCGGCTAATAATGTGCTGCTCTGGGGCTCTCGCGGGATGGGAAAATCCTCGCTGGTCAAAGCGGCCCACGCGGAGGTGCTTAAACTCGCGCCAGTCAAACTGATCGAGATTGTGCGTGAAGACCTGCCCTCCATTGGCCGCTTGATGAACCATCTGCGCGAGGCCGACGGGCGTTTCTTGCTCTTTTGCGATGATCTTTCTTTCGATCAGGACGACAGCCATTATAAATCGCTCAAGGCGGTTCTCGATGGAGGCATCGAGGGGCGACCTGAGAATGTGATCTTCTACGCCACCTCCAACCGTCGCCACCTGATGCCGCGCGATATGATCGAGAACGAGCGGTCCTCGGCGATCAATCCAAGCGAGGCGGTTGAGGAGAAGGTTTCCCTATCGGACCGTTTCGGCCTTTGGCTCGGCTTCCATCCATGTGATCAGGACCAATATCTGGCGATGATCCGTGGCTATTGCGATGCAGTTGGTATCGAGATTGACGATGACACGCTTAGGGCCGAGGCCATTGAGTGGCAGCAAACCAGAGGGTCCCGCTCGGGGCGTGTGGCGTGGCAATATGTAACCGATCTGGCCGGGCGTAGGGGCATTGATCTGCCCATGGGGTAGTTCCCGAATGGGTGGCTTCACAGGTTGTTTTTGTGGAATGAACACAATTTGACCACAAAGTTTGACGCGATCTTCTGTTTAATCAAAGCGCTTTGTTTTCAAACGAAAAAACCTGCCTATTGGACAAAGATACTTGTCTTAATTTGCCCCAATTCGACCAATTTACCCAACTAGTTTTAACGAATGAGGCGCTCGTGCTGCGGCGTCTTGAAAATTGCCGTGGGGGCATCCGTCAGTTTGAGTTTTTGTATCGCGCGTGTGTGCTTGCGGTGCCCCCGTGGTTGAATTTGACAGGTTAAACCTGAGATTGCGGCGCTCGACGACCTTGGGTTTTTCTGCACTTTAATCCAAGCGAGAGCGGTCGCAAAAGAGCCGGTGCCGATTGTTAGCACACCATAACAATCGATCCGGCTCGGGTCGGCGTTGCGCATGTATGCGACGCCGACTCTTCCTTTTTTTTAGAGGAAAGGGGTTGGATCAATGGCCGTGGTGCCGCGTCTCACTTCGAAGTGGAAGGTTGGCGGGTTGGCATCTGCTACGGTTCCAATGACCTGTCCTTTACGCACCTTCTCGCCCTTTTTGACGCGAATTTCGCTCGACAGGCGGCCATAGACCGAAATGATATTGTCGCGGTGGCGGATCAAGACGATCTGCCCCAAGCCAACGGAAGGAGAGACCAGAGCGACCTCACCAGCGGCAGCGGCTTTCACCACAGCGCCCGGTTTGGTCTGGTAATCAATGCCATCATTCTTGGCCCGACCCGGGGCAGCTGAGAAGGCGCGGATGATGGAGCCTTCAACGGGCGTCTCCATCTTTTCACCAGCCACAGCAGGGGTCACTTGGGAGCCCAGATCCGGTCCACTTGGCGCTTCCACGATTTCAGGGTTTTCCGGCAGAGGTGCGGTGGCGGAAGGCGGTGCCACAACAGCCGTGCCTTCACCGGGATCACTTTGGGTCGCTGGCTCATTGGCCTCAATTGCGCTTGATGACGTCGCGACGGATTGATTGCGCGGGATGATCAGGGAGCGGCCATCGTTGACCTTCAAATCCCCGCCAATCCCGTTCCAAGAGGCCAGAGCGGTCACGGAAACCCCGTAAAGCTTGGCAATGCTAAAGAGCGTTTCGCCCGGTTCAACGCGGTGGCGCAGCGGCAGATCACCCGGAGGCTCTGGCACATCCGCGCTTGGCTGTGGCGCATCTGGCAGATCATCAAGAACGCCGGTCACAACTTCCGGTGTCCAGCCTTGCTCAACTGCGGCCACTTGGGCGTCATCGGGCAGGGCGAGCCGATCGCCTGTGCGCAACAGATAATCCGCAGGAAGGCCATTGTAACGGGCGAGCACGACCTCGGTTAGACCAACACGCTCGGCCATGGCGGCAATCGTGTCACCGTCATTGGCGACCATCACACGGAAGGTCTCGTATTCGATGATCCCGTTCTCGTCTTTGGGCGGCTCTGGCGGGTTGGGCGCCTTTTCAGGGCCGCTGATGATGTTGCCGATGGCCTTTCCAAGGGGCGTGCTCGCGCAGCCCGTGATGGCCGTTGTGGCCAATAAAATCAGCGTAATGCGTCCGAATCTTTTTGGTGTGGTCCAGCCTGTCATATTTGCCTCGCGTCTCTCATTTGCCCGTAACGCTTTCTTTTGCCCCGCATTTTTGCGGTGGTTATGCGTTATTATCCGCGGCAACACCCTCAAGGAGGGGCACAAACCGCACGTCCTGATATTCCTTATACTCTAAACCATCCGGTGTTTTAATCACTTTTATGAGCGTCTGGCTGCGGTCCGCTGAACCCACGGGCATGACCAGTGCGCCACCCATGGCCAATTGGGCAATGAGGGGCGATGGCACGTCGTCTGCGGCGGCTGTAACCAGGATGCGATCAAAGGGCGCTTGCTCGGTCAATCCGGTGGTGCCATCGGCGTGAAGGGCGACAATATTGGTGATGCCAAGCTTGGTGAAAACGGACTGGGCGGCACGCGCCAGCTCCTTATGGCGTTCGACCGTATAGACACGTCGGGCCAGATTGGCGAGCACGGCGGCCTGATAGCCCGATCCGGTGCCAATCTCCAAGACCTTCGAGCGGGGCGTCACATCGAGAGCCTGCGTCATCAAGCCGACCACCGACGGGGCCGAGATGGTCTGCCCGCAAGGGATCGGCAAAGCCACATCCTCATAGGCGCGGTCCTTGAAGATGCCCTCCATGAAGGCCTCACGCGGGATTTGCTCCATGGCCGAGAGCACACGCGCATCGCGCACCCCGCCGGAGCGGAGTTGGAAGACAAATTGCATCTGGCGCGTGGCGTTATCCATGAAAGTGACCTTAGACCTCGAAGTCCTTGAGGTCTTTAACCAATTCATGGGCGGTCAGGTCCGCACGACAAGGTGTGACCGAGATGAAACCATCGAGATTGGCATGCGCATCGGAGCCGGGCTCGGACGGCACCTGTTGATTGCCACCTGAGAGCCAGTAATACGTGCGCCGATTGGGGGCCTCATAAGGGACTGCGCTGAAATTGGTGCTGGCGGGGCGACGACCTTGCGTGGTGATCTTGGCCCCTTTCACGTCACCGCTCAGCATGGGCGGGAAGTTGACGTTGTAAAAGGGCGCATAAGGGCGATCCTCCCAAGTGCCATGCTCCATGAGATTGCGAATGACGGCAGCACCATGGACCTCGGCGGCCTCAAACGGATTGTCGGCCTTGGCGTTTTTAGGGCCAAAGAACTGGGAGAAGGCAATGGCGCGATGCCCGTGAAGAACCGCCTCCAATGTCGCGCCCACGGTGCCCGAATAAAGCGTATTCTCGGAGATATTATTGCCCCGGTTCACGCCAGAGAGCACCAAATCAGGCGGATTGTCCTTCATTACGGCAGATAGAGCGACCAAAACGCAATCCGCAGGCGTGCCATCCACGGAGAAGCGACGGGGGCCCAATTGCTCCATGCGCACAGGTTTTGTGTATGAAATACAATGAGCTACACCGGAGTTCTCAGCCATGGGCGCGACCGTCCAGACGTTCTCTTCACTGCCAGCAACCTCAACGGCGACCTTATGGGCGATTTCCAGCCCTTCTGCGTGGATACCATCGTCATTGGTGATTAGAATGCGCATGCTGCTCGCTCCGTTTTCGCTCGTGTTCTCTCTTGGGTTTACGTGAGCGTGCGACGCGGGTCCATGGCGCATTTTGAGCGTCTCGCCTTAAACATGAATCGCCATTGCCCTGCCACACCTTCGGTGCTCTCGGGACAACGACGATACGATTTGATAAGGCTAAAGGCGAGGCGCTTTAAGGAGTTCTTCTATGCTGACATTCGACCATCTGGTGATCGCGGCTGAAACGCTGGAAGAGGGCGTGGGCCATGTTCAAGAGCGGCTTGGCGTCGACATTCCCTTTGGCGGGAAACATCCGTTGATGGGGACCCATAATCACCTGATGCAGCTGGGGCCGGAGGCGTTTTTGGAGGTGATTGCGATTGATCCTGAGGCCCAGGCGTCGCGCCCGCGCTGGTATGCTTTGGATGATTTCGCAGGACCGCCGAGGTTGATCCATTGGGTCGCGCGTGTGGAGGCCATGTCTGATGCGGCGCGTTTGGGCGTTGATTTGGGCGAGGCGCTTGATGTGAGCCGAGGCGATCTTCATTGGCAACTCACCGTGCCTCAGGATGGCTCCATGCCTTACGGGGGCGCTTTCCCGTCGATTATCGATTGGCCGGAGGGGATGTTTCCAGCGCCGAAAATGGCCGATATGGGGTGTTTTTTGGAGCAGCTTGTCGTCTCCCATCCCGATCACAGTGAGATTTCGAGTGTTTTGGCTGAGCATCTGGATGACGAGCGGATCGCGGTTGAAGGCGGGGCGTTTGCGATGAAAGCGGCGATCAAGACGCCGTTTGGCACCCGTTGGTTATGACCGGGTGATGAAACGATCAGGGCTGAAGGGCGCGAGAAGAGGATCGCGTGCTCCGGTCAAAATCTCTTGGCTGGCCAGTTTCGCGACAATGGGAGCCAGAGTAGCGCCGGAATGCATGGTGGTGATGTAAAGCTTGTCGGTTGAGGCAGGCCGCCCGATCACCGGAAGACCGTCTTGGGGCGTGGGTCTCAGCCCAAGCGTGTGGCCGTCGTAGCTGAGATCAAGGGTCGGGAAGGCGCGTGTCATGCGGGCGAACAGCTCTTTTCCACCGATATCCGGATCATCATTGATCGCGCCGCCTCCAAAATCCGCACCCGCCACCAAGCGCAGATCGGGGCGCTGTTGGATGTGCAGACCGTCCGTGAGCAGCGTGTGAAAGAGTGCGCGGGATTGGAGCGGCTTGGAGTAGATTAACAGGCCCTTAGGAGCGGTCATGGGCAGATGGACGTCGACGCTCTGGGCGAGCGTTGAACTCGCAGTGCCAGCGGCCAGAACGGTCATATCAGCGGCATTCAGATCGAGCGTCTCGACGCCTGCCTGTCGGATCTCCCCGCCCAATTCCTTAAAGCGAGCTGCGAAATACTTGGCCGCGCCATCCACATGTAATTGACCCTCGGAAGGCGCAAAAAGGCCGATCTCGGGCGGATTGGCGAGGTTCGGCTCAAGCTGTTGGATTGCGTCTTTGTTGCGCCACTCAAGCGGGTAGCCCCATGCCGTGTGCGCGTCGAAATGGGTCTGATGGTCGGTGTCATAGTGCAGATAAAGCGTGCCATCGGGGCGGAATGGGAGAGCGTCATCGGCGGCCTTCATGTCGTGCCAAAGCGCCATGGAGGCCATACGCAGATCGTAATAATCTCGCGGATTGCCATGGGAGGCGTTGATCCAGCCGAAAGAGGCGGCGCTAGCGAGGCCTCCGGGGGGATTGGGGTCGATTAATGTGACCTTAGCGCCCTGTTTCGCGAGCTCCAAAGCGGTGGTGCTGCCGATAATTCCTGCGCCTATGACGTTGATTTTCATGGGGTTTCTCCAATGCTCTGCGCGGCGGCCCAGCCAGAGGACCATGCCCATTGGAAGTTGTACCCGCCCAACCAGCCCGTCACATCCACAGCCTCGCCAATGAAATAGAGCCCTTTGACAGCCTTCACCTCCATGGTTTTGGACGAGAGCGCATCCGTGTCGATGCCGCCCGCCGTGACCTCGGCCTTTGCGTAGCCCTCTGTTCCATTGGGGGAAAACGTCCAGTGGGACAGTTGGTCCATGATCGCTTGCAGGGTTTTGTCAGGGGTATTGGCCAGCTCGGTTTTAAGCGCGATCCGATCCGCAAGCGCGTCGGCCAAGCGGCTTGGGAGTTGGGACGAGAGCGCGGTTTTAAGCTGGGAGCGAGGCAGGGTCTTTTTGGCCGCGATCAGCCAGTCCTTCGGGGCTTCGGGCAACAGATTAAGCGCAATCTCGTCGCCCTTGGACCAATAGGAGGAGATTTGCAGGATTGCCGGGCCCGACAGACCTTTGTGGGTGAACAGCGAGGCTTCGCGAAATTCTGTGGCACCGAGTGTGGCAATGGTCTCTGTCGCCACGCCGGAGAGGTTCTTGAATAGGATGTCCGTGTCGCTGAGTGTGAACGGAACGAGGGCAGGTCTGGGCTCTATCACATTGATATTGAACTGTTTTGCGACGTCGTAGGCAAAGCCGGTTGCGCCCATTTTGGGGATGGAGGGGCCACCTGTTGCGATCACCAAATTCGGGGCCTGTGCCTTACCCACATGGTAGAGCCCGTCTTTGTGGGAGATTTTTTGAGTATTTTGAGAAAGTCGAAGGGTGACGTCGCCCTTGTCACATTCCGAGCGCAGCATGGCGACGATCTGGCGGGCGGAGCCGTCGCAAAACAATTGGCCCAGCGTCTTTTCGTGCCACTCGATCTTATAGGCGTTCACAAGGTCGATGAAGTCCCATGCCGTGTAGCGGGAGAGGGCGGATTTGGCAAAATGGGGGTTGTCTGAGAGGAAACATTCGGGGGCAATTCCGGTGTTGGTGAAATTGCAGCGGCCTCCACCGGAGATCAGGATCTTTTTGCCCGGCTTATCCGCATGATCGAGCAGCAGAACGCGCTTGCCGAAGTGACCCGCTTGGGCGGCGCACATGAGGCCTGCTCCACCTGCTCCGATTATGATGACGTCAAATTGTTCCACAGATGCGGTTTAGTCCAATATCTGTGTGGGTTGAAGCGGCTTAGTAGGAGCCGCCGTATAGTTTGACGTGATCGTCAATATCCTGCTGGGTGGTCGCAATGCCAAAGTGTTTGCGCCATGCAACCCACTCGGTCACGTCCTCAGGCTCGCATTCCAGATCGGTACAGGGGATCACGGCCGTAGGTGTTTGTGTCGGGGTTTCGCCTGTGGGTGTTTCCCCTGTGGGCGGGGCGGCGACGACCACGATTATGTTGTCGTCATCGCTGGCCTCATTAAAGGGCGAGGGGCCCGAATTTGCGCGCAGATACATATTGTCCACTTGGACCAAGCCTGCGTTTTTCGTTTCGCTATCAGGACAAGAGGGGTGACGGATCGGCTGGATTTCTTCAACAATCTCGCCGTT
>CAZXRG010000134.1:0-8251 GCA_964642935.1 uncultured Rhodobacterales bacterium
CCGATCCAACGTCTGGCGATGGAGACGATCTCAGAGCGCTGAAGATCCTCATCCATTTTTCAAACTTCCGCCGTCATGAACGCCGCCAGTGCTTGGATAAGCCGCGACCCAATCCTCACCAGGCATCTGAGGAAACCCACGAAAATTATTGAAATTACTGAACTTTATGCGGCAGGTATCTGCGGTTTTGTCGCATCCCGCCACCAGTTTGAATTGATCTCCGACTTCAATCGCGTGGGCGGCTTCACCCCAAATTTCCACGATCCGCTCGGATCCTTTTACGTTATCGAACTTGATCTTACCGACCGCTCCCTTATTGGCACCCGTCAGCCATTCAAGGGTGCCAAAGGCAAACCAACCGACAGCAAAGCCCTCAATCCCATCTGCCCAAACAGTTCGATTATCCCGCGTAGAAGCAACCTGTGCGATCACCGACAACCCCGGAGTGCTTAAATCCACACCGCATTTTGTATCTCCCAAGATGCGATCACAATCCGGTAGGTAACTTCGACCGACCGCCTTGTTGAGAAGTTCGGACAACCCGCGAAGCTCAACCTCAAAAGCTGACTTCCCTCGCTGTATCTCGCCAAGAAAACCACGAAATAACAGAACCTTTAGCGAAGTATCTGTCCAATCAACCAACCAAAGCCGAACAGCAGCCCGATCAAACAAACCCGCGCTTATGTCCGCCTCTGTTAATCCAACCGCGCTCAAAGCGCCAACGGCCTGCGTATTGTCGACACTCAGGCCCGTAGAACTCTCAATGGCCGCCGCATCAAGACCGGTTCCCGCCTGAAACTGGAAACCATCAAAATTCACATCAACATCGTGATCAGTGAAGCCTAAGCGCACACCATCAGCACGCTCCACCAACCAGCAACGGCAAAGAGTAGTCGCTCCGCTGTTCAGTTTCGACTGTAAGAGTGGGTCAATCTCACGCATCAGACACGCACCTCTACTACAGGAACATTGGGGATTTGACCGGCGGAAAAGCTGGTCACACTTGTCTCGATACTGTCCAACTCAAACCGCACGGGCACATCGAACTCAAAGCCAGCCGCGACTTTCACATCAAGACCAGGAGCAAGTGCAAAGGACACAATGCCCGTTTCCGCATTGACAGAATAGTCAGCCCCTTCCGACTGCAATTGCCCGTCCAGCGCCACAAAAACCTTGAGAGCAACCGGCTTTTGAATGGGCCGCCAATAAGTCTGATCACCAGACGAATAGGCTTTTCTCAAAGCAAAATCAGTCGCCACACCATCGCCCAATCCAATGGTCTGATCGGTCGGTGAAATCGTGTCGCTTGGCAAACAAGACTTAAAATCCGCCCAATCCTTCCAGCGAAACCCGTGTAAGCGCCCCATACGGGCCTCAAAAAACGCGACCACGGCAAACAGATCATCCAAAGACGTCATGCCAACGCCCGCATCATACTTGCGCCTTGAGTGCGCCCAAACAGCGTTTCGCTCTTCAAACCCGTTGTTCAGCGTAACAATATCAGTCTTGCGCTCTGGCCCACCTGAGGAGCCCAAAGAGACTGCCGCTGGAAACCGGACTTCGTGAAATGACATAATCTAATTCCTCAAAGATTGCGGTTGCCGCGCGACATGGCGCGCGTCAGCTGGGCCGCAATTTGGGTTTTGGACCGCTGGAAACTCTCAGCATCCGGAGTGCTCACATTCATGGTGACATGCACCGCCGTGCCACCACCTCCGGTACGCACACCAAGCTTTCCATCCGCACCTCGTGCCAATGGCATAATCGCCTCAGGCCCCGCCTCACCCATGAGCCCGGTACCACCGCGCATGGCAAACGAGGTCGGCCCGTCAACCACACCACCGCTGGCAAAGGCCCGAACACGGCCAGACGAGATGGCTCCGCCGTTCTTAAATGGCATAAAACCTGCCACCAAAGACGACACACCGCCCGTAACAGCCGTTCCCAAAGCATCCGTAACCGGTGTCAAAGCATTCGACAGCGCCTTGGACGCGATGCTGGACCCAAGCTTGCTAACCACATTAGACAGCTTGTCCCCATCAACGATCAGACTGTCGAAAGCCGACCTCAATGATGTGCCAACTGACTTGGACAGTCCGGTCGCCTGCTTGGACGCAAGCGCCATGGATCGTGTCATCTCTTCGACTTCGGCGCGAAAGGTAGAACTCACCGCCTCGGTTCCAGAGATACTGGTCTCGATGTCCTCTAGGGCCGTTTCCAACCGTCGCGAGCTTTCTTCAAATTCAGCCATTTCTACTCCGATTTCTTGTCGGGAAACTTGAGCATCAAAGCATCAAGCCCGCCACGTCTGACCGCCTCCGAACGCCTGTCCTGGCCAGTCATCATCATCAATTCAACAGGGGTGAGGTTCCAAAACACATCCGGTGACAGGTTGAGATCACACAATCCGAACCGCATCAGCTCATCCCAAGAAATACCGTTCAAGGTCCGTCCGATCCAAAGGTTAGAGCCAAGAGCTGAGCCGCGCTTTTTGCAGCCACCAAGGGACCGCCATCAATGCGAGCGTCCCCAACCTCTTCAAACGAAACCTCCCATCCGCCACCATTGAGCCCAGCCCAAAGCAACAGCAAAAGGTCCCGCGCCTTGAATTGCCCGGTCTCAAACCCTTCCACCAGATCAACCAGAGACTTCGCCCCCAGCCCATCTTCCAAAGCCGCCAAAGCGCCAAGCGTCAGGCGCATCACACGCGGCTTCCCGTTCACTTCAATCTCGACTTCACCGCGATGCCGATTGATCATCAGATCGCCGTGAACTGAAGCTGACCACCAGAGGCCAAAGCGATCTCATAGACCGCCTCACCGTCATGATTGCCGGAATATTCGATAGAGGTGATCTGAAACGGCCCTTCCACAATCCCGAAATCAGGGACAAAAATTTGAAAATCCGGCATTTCACCGCCAAAGAAAATCGCCCGCGCCCGCTCGTCAGAGGCCTGATCGCGAAACACGCCAGACCCGGTGATCGCCGCCGAACGTCCCCCGCCTCCAGCCAGCAACTCACGCCAGCCGCCCTCACTTCCCATATTGGTGACATCAATCGTTTGCGCGTTCAAAGTAATCCGCGTGGCCCGCAATCCGGCCATCGTTTGAAACTGGCCAGCGCCATCCATATCGACCTTGATCAGAAGGTCCTTACCATTTTGAGCAGTCATATCGGTTTTCCCAAATTATGATGATGTGTCTTCAACAAAGGCACGAAAATTCAGTTGAATGGTCCGCCGCGACGGAGGAGCTCCGACCGCTGCGCGCGCCTTCAAAAATCTCATGTAAACAAGCTGACCACGGCTCAGGGGCAATTGCGCATCCAACAAAACATCACAGATCGCACCTGCAATCGTCTTGCCAGCCTTGAAGCCAGCGGCATTGGAATGAACGACGACAATAAAGTCATGAACCGCACCATCCGTGGTCGCGGTGCCCGCATCCTTAACGGTCTCCCCGCCAAGGGTGACGTAATCTTCGGGGCTGTCCGTGGTCTCCAACGGGAGCGGCCCATCATAAATATGAGCGCCAACCAAGGCCTGAAGGCCAGTATCTTCCGAAAGTGCTTCATAAACGGCCCGCTGTAAGGGCGCTGAAAGAGCGTAAGTCATTCGCCTGCCCCCTCTTCAGCCCAACAATCCAGATAAAGATCGCTCTTGTTGTTTTCTGAAACCGCGACAATTCCATAAATCCGCGCACCATCACGAAACCGCTGATCGGGCTTGGGGCGAGAGGAAGCCCCAACCGGAGCCGCACGAACCGTGATCCGGTAAGCCATGCTTGAAACCGCGCGGCCCCCAATGAGACGTTCACGTCCGGAGCGGCTCAAAACCTGCGCAGGTAAACTGCCGAGTTTCTGCCAGCTCAATTGAAATCCGCCAGAACCGTCGGGCGTCTCCACCCGATCCTCAAGATCCAATCTGCGATCAAGTCTAGGAGAAAAGGTCAAACGCCACCCCCAGACAAACGACGCACCCGATAAGGTTCTAGAAGCGCCAACACACCCTTAGGGAACTCACCACTCGAAGCGCCGGCGCGATCCTCATAATGTTGTGCTGCCAACATCAAAACCGCTTGGCGTAAGTCTGCAGGAATAGCATCCCAGCTCTCGCCAAAGCCCGCCTCAAAGACAATCTCAACACTTCCATTGTGGGGAAGATGCGGAAGGCAGGCCCCCGTCGGAACCAATTGATCGCCAGAACCGTTCTTCAAATGCCGATAATCGTCCTGAGGCACCAAGGTCTCGGTTCCAACGGAACTAACAACCCGCAAGCTCTCAATCGACTGTACGGGCGACACAGGCAGTCTCTGGGCATTGGGATTATTCCAGCCGTAAAGCCCCCAAGAGAACCTGCGCTGAAACAATGCCATCCCCAAACGCGCTTCAATCGCAGCAAGGGAGGCACGCAAATAGGTTTCCAAAACGGAGTCCTGAGCGCCTGAATCAGCGAAGCCGGATCCCAGATTGAGATGTTCGGAAAACGCTGTGACCGGGATCGCGCTACTGGGCACGCTGGTCAATTCGTTCAATATCATTAAGTCACTCCTTGCAGGCATTGATCCAAGACACTTAGGAAAATACCGCAGTTAAGCGGTTGTTGCGTTGGACCAGAACAGAGCGAACGATGACCTCGTCCCGCGATGTCGTACCCAACAAAAGAAGCCCACCTTCGCACCGCCGGGGAAGGGCGGAGCAGCAAACAGGGCGATGCGAAGGTGGCGAGAACAGCCCGGCCCAACACCGGACACTCCCGTTCATGACGCAAGAGCAATTAAGGCGCAGAGAGCAAAACGCCCCCAGCGCCTAAACCTTAGCTCGCTGCGAATTTCAAAAGCTTGATAGCCGCAAAATCGCTTACATCTCCGCCAATACGCTTGGTCGCATAGAACAAGACATTCGGCTTGGCAGAGAATGGATCACGCAGGATGCGCAGATCAGGACGCTCGGCGATGGTGTAACCGGACTGGAAATCACCAAATGCAATCGCAGTGGCATCGCTGGCAATATCCGGCATGTCCTCGGCAATGAGAACCGGATAACCCATCAGACGTGCAGGCTCACCATTGGCCAGACCATCGGACCACAAGAAGCGACCATCCGCATCTTTCATCTTACGAACCGCACCAGCCGTCTTGGAGTTCATCACAAAGCTCGCATTCGCGCGATAACGGGCACCAAGGGAGTAGACCAGATCAACAATCGCATCCGCAGAGTCGCTGGAGCTGAAATCACCATCCGCACCAGTGGCCACATACCCAAGATTGCCCCAGGTCCAACCATCATCAGCAACCGCTGCATAGTTCAGGAAACCGGTCGGCTTGTCTGCTCCATCACCTGTGATGAAAGCTCCACATTCCGCACGGGAGAAACGATCCGCAATGCGCTCGGCCAACCAGCCTTCCACATCAAACGCGCTGTCATCCAAAAGCCGCTGAGACGCCTTTGGCATCGCTGACAACTCATGAAGCGGAATGGAGATACGCTCGATCTGAGGCGTTGTGGTCTCCGCAGAGGCATCCGCCTCCGTTGCCCAAGCATAGCCGATATCAGCCTGATCCGTAAGCACATCAAACGCCGTGCTATCAACCGCAACCACATTGGCAATGGCACGAATGGAAGAGGCCCCACGAAGCACATCAGAAATCCGATCCGAAGTCACCGGATCAACAAGGAAACCACCATCCGCATTCACGGATGTGTTCAGGCCTTTGCCCTCCACTTCCAAATGACGCAACCCGTCATCATCGCCAGACCGCAGATAAGCCGCAAAGGCTTTCTGATGTGGCGCTTCAAGGTCATTGGCATGGCTAAGGGCGGGCCGCGAGGCGGCGCTGTATTTACGATCAATCATAGTCAAGCGATCTTCCTGTTCTTTAATACGAGACTTAAGTTCAGTTTGGAAAACATTGAAATCAGTGAAAAAATCAGTCATGGCCGCCTTGACCTCGGCAGCAGGCTTATGCCCCCCACCGGTCAATGGCGAGCTGGCCTTACGTTCAGCTTTGCTCATCAATTGTCCTTTTGGATCAATGTCGCACGGCCCAAATGAGCCACGCGTAGGGTTGAAAAAACTGACGTCACTCGCGCGTCAGCATGGAGCTGGCAGAGGAAAATACATCCGCCAGAGCACGCGCCAGTGCGCCGTCATCCTCATCACTGAGCGAAGACTGCACCCGCGCTTCGGGAAGCATTGGAAATGTCACCAATGATACTTCCCAAAGGTCTAATTGCTTTAAGGACCGCCCCCCGTCTTGCGCCTTTGACGCCTTAACGGTGCGATATCCGATGGAGAGCCCATCAATGGCCCCTGCCCGCAACAGCGCCAAAGCCTCGGCACCGGCACGAACCTCTTCAAGAATGCGCCCAGAGACATAAAGCCCCTTCTTGTCCTCAAAGACCTCATCCCAAACACCAATTGGCTGGGCCGGATCATGCTGCCAAAGCATCTTGACGCCGCGACCACCGGACTTGAGCGTTTTAAGAGAGGACGCATAGGCCCCGCTCTCCACACAATCGCCCCCTTGATCACGCGCCCCAAACAAGGAGGCATAACCAACAATCCGGTTCTCCTCAGACAGCCCGATCTGGGAGCCAAGCTGCACGAATTTGGTCTCCGGAGGGCCGGAAACTCGATCTTTGTAATACATAATTGAAAAGCCCCTAGTTCGGGTTGAGTTGAATAAGTTGATAGACCGCTTGGGTTAGAACGAAAGCGGCAATGCCATAAACGGCGAGCCAAAGACGCTTCTCGAGACGCTCAAGCATCCCTTCAATGACCATCAAACGCCGCTCCAGCCCCTTCCAACGCTCCTCATTGACCTTCTCGATCGTATCGACCTTGGCCGCCGTGGCGTTGAAAGGCTCATAAAGAAATCGCGAGCCGGTCTTGGCATGTTGCTCTTGGCTCATTCATCTTCCGCCAATTTGGGCAACCCAAGCATGGCACGCTTCTCCGAATTGGTGAGAAACTCTGCCCCCGTAATCCGCTTCCATTGCGCATCACGCTCGGTAGTTAAGGCCGGCACATTGTCCAGATCAGCCTTCAGCGTCAGCCCATCCTCAAACCAAGCACCCAACCAATTGGACAGCCCCGAGGACACTTTGTTCACCAAAGGAAGCACCGTAAGCCGATAGAAAGCCCGATTGGCCTCCTGATAATTCGAATAGGTATTGTCGCCGGGCAGACCGAGCAACATGGGCGGCACGCCAAAGGCCAAAGCAATCTCTCTGGCCGCCGCCTCCTTGGTCTTATGGAACTCCATATCCGACGGAGAGAACCCCATAGGCTTCCAATCAAGTCCACCTTCCAGCAACATCGGACGACCCGCATTGCGGGCACCCATATGATTGCTTTCCAACTCGTCAATCAGCCGCGAATATTGATCATGCCCAAGTGCGCCCATCCCATCGGCACCCTTGTAGATAATCGCACCCGAAGGACGGGCCGCATTGTCCAACAACGCCTTGGACCAACCGGACGCCGAATTATGCACATCCAATGCCGCCGCAGCCGCTTGAAGGGGCGAAAACCCGTTGTGATCATCTTGAGGATGAAACGACTTGAGGTGAAGGATCGGGGAAATATCCCCGCGCATATCAAAGCGCACCTTCTTGGCCCCGACACTATATTCATAAGCAACCGGCCAACCATCCGACCCGGGCACAACCCGCATCCGGTCCGAGCGCAACACATAAAGCTGACCGGGGGCGCCTGTGTCGATGTCCAGTCCAGCCGCCTCCAGATAAGCGTCCCCGGTCAGGATCAACTGGCCAAAGAAATGCTCAAACAGCTCAGCAGACCCATCCGTCTCATTGGGCTTGCGCAACAGCGACAGAAGCGGATGCACATCATAGCGACGCTCCGCATCCTGAAGCACCAAAGGCACGCTCGCAGCCGCCTCGGCGATCATCTTAACACAGCGAAACCCCACCGGATTGCCCGCAAAGCCGTTGCGTACAAGTGAAGACGTATCACGCCCTGACCAAATGGCCCGACCCGATCCATGAAACTGGACCAATGGCGCCGTCTGGGAGGCTTTCGTCTCAACGGGTGCAGGCTTAGCCGCACGAAAAATCTGAAGAACCATTCAGTTCAGCTCCTTGGAAATTCAATTTCATTAAATATGAACACTTACCCGAACCGCCCTAAAATAAAGGCGTTTGGGCAAATCTAAATGAAGCGGTTTACCGGGTTATAAACCCACCGTACGCCGCCCCTAAAGCGCCCGACCTTTAACTTGAGTTACAT
>CAZXRG010000135.1:0-4453 GCA_964642935.1 uncultured Rhodobacterales bacterium
CCAAACGGATACCTCTTCTTCAGCGGGTCAGGAACAATTTCCTGACCGGTTTGATCGTGGTGGCGCCTATCTTCCTGACCATCTATCTGATCTGGCTGTTTGTCGCTTTTGTGGACAATCGCGTGGTCCCGCTGATCCCTGCCCGATATAATCCGGAGACTTATCTGGGTGCCGATATTCCGGGCTTCGGGGTGGTGGTGTTTCTGGTGGTTTGTTCGGTGGCCGGATGGCTGACCAAGGGGCTTTTCGGGCGCCAGTTGGTGCGGTTCGGGGAGAGCCTTGTGGATCGCACGCCTGTGGTGCGCTCGATCTATAATGCGGTGAAGCAGATTGTGGAGACCATCTTTTCGCAGTCCCAAAGCTCCTTTCAGAAGGCCTGTTTGATCCAATACCCGCGTGAGGGCATTTGGGCGGTGGCTTTTGTGTCCACGGAGACCAAGGGGGAGGTTCTGGGGAAAATTGACGGGCATTCCCAGATGTTGAGCGTGTTTCTTCCGACCACGCCCAATCCCACGTCCGGTTTCCTTTTGTTTGTGCCGCGCAAGGATGTGGTGATGCTGGATATGTCCGTGGAGGATGCGGCCAAGCTGATCATCTCTGCCGGTCTTGTGGTGCCCCCGACGGCTGAGGAGATCAAGGCGGGTCGGCGGGTGAATTCGAGACAACTTCCCAAGTCGGCTGCGTGAGCGCTGAGGTGACGGCGGCCCTGACGGGGTTTGGGACGGCTTTTGCATTGATATTGGCGATTGGTGCGCAAAACGCGTTTGTGTTGCGTCAGGGGTTGCGGAAGGACCATGTGTTTGTGGTCTGTCTGATCTGTGCGCTCTCTGATGCGGTTTTGATTACGGCGGGGGTTTTGGGGTTTGGGGCGATTGTCGATCTCTGGCCGTTGTTCCCGACGTTGATGCGCTTTGGGGGGGCTGCTTTTCTGATCGGCTATGCTCTGATGCGGTTTTATGCGGCTTGGAGCGGGTCCGGGGAGATTGATGCAGGCGGTAAGGCTCAGCCGCTCATGGCCGCAGTTCTGACGTGCCTCGCGCTCACTTGGCTGAACCCGCATGTTTACTTGGACACATTGGGGCTGATCGGAGCGGTTTCGACGCAGTTTCCTTGGGGGCCGGAGAAGCTGGCCTTCGGGATTGGCGCGATCATTGCCTCCTTTACCTTCTTCTTTTCGCTTGGCTACGGGGCGCGGTTGCTGGCACCCATCATGGGCTCGGCACGCTCATGGCAAATCCTTGATGTGGGGATCGGGGTGTTGATGCTTTGGATCGCCTATATGCTGCTGACGGGGCATTAAAGCGCCTCGCCTTTAACCTCTAAAGGTGCATCTAAGCGATACCGCCGGGGCAACTCCGGCCACGAGTGACGGGGGCCTCAATGGCCCCCGAGATCGTTTTCTAAGAGCAGTTCTTACTCTTCAATCCACCACACGTCTGGCAGAAATCCGATCCAGTCGCCGTACATGGGCAGGCGCTCGGAGTATTTGAGCTCTTTCTTATGGGCCAGATAGCTGACCGGATTGTGCCAGATCGGGATCACATACCGACCAGAGGTCAGCACACGGTCCAGAGCCTTCACAGCCGCCAGATAATCGTCACGGCTTTCGGACGTGAGCATTGTGTCGATCATCGCTTCTGCCGCTGGTACATTCATACCCATGTGGTTGCGGGTTCCCGGCTTCTCGACACCTTCTTTGCCCCAGTAGAGCTTTTGCTCGTTGCCCGGGCTCAAAGAAAGACCACGACGGTAATAGACCATATCAAAGTCGTATTCCGTGACCCGCTCCTTATGCACCGCACTGTCAACGCGCAGAACGGTTGGCGAAATGCCCAAGCGGCCCAGAGCATCTGTGTAGATGTTCATGATCTGCTCGTTTTCGCTGGAGGAGTTCTTTAAGAGCACCTCGAACTTGAACGCTTCTCCTTCGGCATTCTTCATCACACCGTCTTGAACTGTCCAACCCGCCTCGGCCATCAGAGCGGTGGCTTTGGAGATGTTGGAGCGGTTACGCTCGTTTTCAGCCACGGGCAGCGTGTAGCCTTCCATGGCACCGGGTAGTAGATCAGCGGCGAATGGCTCCAAAAGCTCCTTAACCTTGCCAGTCGCTGGCCCCTCTTCCATGCCGAGCACAGAATTGGCGAAGTATGAGGTGATGCGTGGGTTCACGCCGCCATTGATGGTCTGGTTGATGAACTCGAAGTTGAACGCATGGATCAAAGCATCGCGCACGCGCCAGTCTTTGAACACGTCACGGCGCGTGTTCATCACAAAACCGGTGATCCCTGTGGGCCGCTTATGGGGGATGATCGATTTGATCACATCGCCATTTTCAACGGCCGGGAAGTTATACTGGTCCCGCCATTTGGCCGCGTTGGTTTCCCTGAGCGTATCCATGGCACCGCCCTTAAAGGCCTCAAAGATCACACCGCTGTCGGCATAAAACTCCATGCGGATCTCGTCGACATTATTCGTACCCCGACGAAACGGGATATTCGCGCCCCAATAATCAGGGTTCCGCTTAAGGGTCAGATAACGACCCGCCTCAAAATCATCGATCACATAAGGGGCCGAGGAGATCGGGATATCTTCAATCCCGCTTTCCGCGAAATCCTTCCCTTCCCATTGTGCCTTCTTCAGGATCGGACGAAGCCCCATGATCAGAGCCAGCTCGCGGTCTTCCACGTTGAAGGTGAAACGCACACCGCGCTCGCCAACCGCTTCGGCCTTTTCGATCTTCTTCCAAGCGCCATGATAGCGGGGATGTCCCACTGTGCCCAACGTCTCATAGGACCAAAGCACGTCTTCAACCGTCACAGGGCTGCCATCGGAGAATTTGGCCTCTGGATGCAGCTGGAACTCGACCCAAGTGCCTGCGGGATCAACGTCGATTGTTTCAGCCAACAGACCATAAAGCGAGAACGGCTCATCCCATGAACGACCCATGAGGCTTTCATAGGCGATGAAGCGCAACTGCCAAGGCACCTGCCCTTTGCGGATATGCGGGTTCAAACTGTCAAAGCTGCCCCCCTCACCCGAGACAATCCGACCGCCCTTTGGCGCATCCGGATTCGCATAAGGCAGAGAGATGAACCCCTCTTCCAATTGCGGCTCACCATACATGGCAATGCCGTGCTTGGGGGCCGCACTTGCGGCAAACGGCAGAGCCACAATGGCCGCTGCTCCCAATAGTCTGCTCAATTTCGTCACTCTCATCCAACATCTCCCCGTGTGGTTATGGCCTCTATCTTGGACGATCCTAACGGGAAATTCACCCTGATTAAAATTCTTCTTGGCGGTAAGGCGCTGATTTCGTATAGTTAGGGCACTGCTCGATAGGTTTCTTGCCTGTATGAAACCTGCCTCAATAACTAGCGCCCTCTTCGTGAGGGCGTTTTTTTGTGGCCAAACACCTTTTTTACACTGCCCACTCGCTATTCGCAGCTGCAGCATTTATGGTTGCCCTATATTTAACCGTTACCGTTAATTTATTGGGGGAAATCCATGTCACTCAGTGGAAAAACTGCTTTGGTCACAGGCTCTAACTCGGGAATTGGGCTGGGGGTTGCACGGGAATTGGCCAAACTCGGGGCCTCTGTCGCTTTGAACTCCTTTAGCGATTCGCCCGAGGACCATGACTTGGCGGCGCGAATCGCCGATGAGACCGGTTCGCGCGTCATTTATGTTCAAGGCGACATGTCAAAAGCGGAAACCACAAGAGCCTATGTGAATAACGCGGCCGACGCTTTGGGTGGCGTGGACATCCTGATCAATAATGCGGGCATTCAGCATGTGGCCCCTGTTGAGGACTTCCCCACGGGCAAATGGGATGCGATCATTGCGATCAATCTGTCTTCGGCCTTTCATACGACCGCGGCTGCCATCCCGATGATGCGCGCGCAAGGTTGGGGGCGTGTGGTCAATATCGCTTCGGCCCATGGTCTGACCGCCTCTCCTTATAAGTCCGCTTATGTGGCGGCCAAGCATGGTGTCGTGGGGCTGTCAAAAACCATCGCACTGGAGACCGCAGAGGTGCCCATCACCTGCAACGCCATTTGTCCGGGCTATGTGTTGACGCCATTGGTGGAGGCGCAAATCCCTGATACGATGAAAGAATACGGGATGGACCGCGAAACGGTGGTGCGCGATGTGCTTTTGGCCCGTCAGCCCTCCAAGGAATTTGCAACCGTTGAACAATTGGGCGGAACGGTTGCGTTTTTATGCTCGGATGCTGCCGCCCAAATCACCGGAACCACACTTTCAGTTGACGGAGGATGGACAGCGCTATGAGTGATCAAGAAGAAGCCGGAACCGACAAGTTAGAGATTGATAACATGTATCTGTGCGGCTCAAGCCTGAGCCGTGTGAGCCTGAGTTCCTCCAGTTTCACCGATGCGGTGTTTCAGAACGCCAGCTTTGAGGATGTGAATTTCACGGGAACCAAGGTCGAGAA
>CAZXRG010000135.1:4553-8130 GCA_964642935.1 uncultured Rhodobacterales bacterium
TCCGGCACCCGCTTTCACGATGTGAATTTCTCTGGGGCCTCGATTGGGTATGCAAATCTGCAAGGGCTGGCGTTGGAGGATGTGAATTTCACCGGTGGGAAGGTTGAGAATGCGAATTTCTCAGGGGCCAGTTTTAACGATGTTAATCTCTCTGGCTCCTCCATTGAGAACGCGGATCTCCAAGGGTTGGCCCTCACTGATGTGAACATCACCGGCATGACCCTTGATGGCGTATTGGTCAGCGATATGTTGGCCGCTTTTCAAGCCGCCAAAGCATGAAGCCGGTCACCATCAATCTGGCCCTTCAGGGCGGCGGGGCCCATGGCGCCTTCACTTGGGGCGTTCTGGATCGGCTTTTGGACGAGGATTGGATCGAGATTGAAGGGATCACGGCGACCTCTGCAGGGGCGATCAATGCAGCGGCGTTTAAGGCGGGATATACCAAAGATAAACGCGCAGGTGCGCGCGCGGAACTCGACGCATTTTGGGAGACCATCGGGGGCATGTCCTCCATGACCCCGGAGCCTGTGCGCGAATGGCTCAATGCAATCACCCCGCCTCTGCCGATCATTGCCGGGCTGACAGATTATAATCCTGCGGTCAAAGCGGCCGAGATGTTTTCGGCGACCTTTTCGCCATACGAATCCAACCCGCTGAATTTTCATCCCATGCGCGGCACTGTGGATGCCTTCTTTGACTTTGAGGCGGTCTGCGCGAGCGGCGGGCCGAAACTGTTTATCTCTGCGACCAATGTGCGCTCTGGAAAGGTGAAGATTTTTAAAGGGGACGAGATCAGCACGGATGTGATCCTCGCCTCCACCTGCCTGCCGCAAATCTATCAGGCGGTGGAAATCCTTGATCCGGAAACGGGCGTGCTTGAGGCCTATTGGGACGGCGGCTTCATGGGCAATCCGGCCCTCTTCCCGCTGTTTTACGGGACCGCGTCGAGCGATATTCTACTGGTGCACATCAACCCCATGCGCCGTGAGAAAATACCCAAGACCGCCAAGGAAATCGAGAATCGCGTCAATGAGATCAGCTTTAACTCCTCGCTCCTGCGCGAGTTGCGCTCGATCGAATTTGTGCATCGTTTGATCCGTGAGGGGCAGGTGGAAAAGGGCTCCATGAAGGACATCAACATCCATTCTGTGGCCGATGACGAGACCATGGTGCAACTGGGGGCCTCCACCAAGGGTCTCCCGACGGCGGGACTGCTGACCCAGCTCAAATTGGCCGGACAGGTCGCCATGGATCAGTTTTTGGACAAAAATGCGAACGCCTTGGGCAAGACAGGCACCTGCGACCTCAAAGCCATGTTCAATTAAAGCGTTTTAAGGAATTGCGAAGCCGCTGTCACAGAACTGTCGCAGCTTCGTTGTAACCCCTCCCCCATGAAGGGGAGTTCGATGAATATTCTTGTACTTTGCACCGGTAATTCCGCGCGTTCCATCCTGTTGGAAACCATTCTCAACACATTAAGCGCGGGCTATGTGACCGCCTATTCCGCAGGCTCGAAACCTGCCGGGAAGGTGCACCCCGACGCGCTGGCGATGCTGTCAGAGAAGGGCTATGTGACTGAAGGTCTCAGCTCCAAAAGCTGGGATGTATTTGCCGAGGCGGACGCGCCAAAGATGGATCTGGTCATCACCGTTTGCGGAAATGCCGCCGGAGAGACCTGCCCCATGTGGCCCGGAGTGCCTTTGCGTGGCCATTGGGGTGTTCCTGATCCTGCCGCCGTTCTTGATCCAGCCGAGCGTCGCCAGTCTTTCGAGCATGCCTATAAGACCTTGAAAAACCGCGCCGTTGAGTTCCTCAAGCTTGACCTTGATGCCATTGGGCGCGAAGGATTGAGCGAACATGTGGACCGGATCGGAACTCTTTGACCTTATGAAACGACTATTAGCAGAAGCATTGGGCACCGGCTTTCTTTTGGCCACCGTTGTGGGTTCCGGCATCATGGCCGAGCAACTGGCAGGCGGAAACGTCGCCATCGCTCTTTTGGGCAACACCATCCCGACGGGCGCAATTCTGGTCGTTCTGATCACCATTTTCGGGCCAATCTCGGGTGCGCATTTCAACCCCGCAGTCACTCTGGCCTTTTGGCTGCGTCGCGAGATTGAAGGGCGCGAGGCTTTGGCCTTTACGGCCGTTCAGATTATCGCGGGCATCATAGGCGTCTGGATCGCCCATCTGATGTTCCAAGAACAACTCTTCCAATTCTCCACCAAGGCCCGCACCGGTGGCTCGCAATGGCTGGCCGAACTGGTCGCCACCTACGGTCTGGTGCTCATCATCTTTGGCGGCATTCGCCATAAGCCTGACGCGGTGCCGATGCTGGTGGGTCTTTATATCACGGCGGCCTATTGGTTCACGGCCTCCACCAGTTTTGCCAATCCCGCCGTGACCATTGCGCGGTCTTTAAGCGATACATTTGCAGGAATTTCCCCAAGCCATATGCCCATGTTCATCGCCGCGCAATTAATCGGTGCGGTGCTGGCATATCTCTCCGCTCAGGTGCTCTTTAATAAGGACGCTTGACCAAGGACCGCGCTTGGGAAACAACCCGAGCCATGAACAACAAGTCGATCTTCAAAAACGGGGAGGCCGAGCCCTGCCCGTCTGCCTTTAATATCGCAGAGTATGTGCTGGCTGCGTCGCAAAGCACGCCGGACAAGATCGCTTTGGAAATTCTGAATGGCCCTGGGGATATCTCCGAGGCTTGGACTTACGGCGAACTGGCCCGCGCCGTTCAAGGCACCGCCACGGGCCTTCGCGATAAAGGGGCCAAGCGGGGCGATATTCTGGTCCTGCGCCTTGGCAATAGCACCGATTTTCCGATCCTGTTCTTGGCGGCGATCACGCTTGGGGCGATCCCTGTGCCCACCTCTGCCCAGCTGACCCCGCCTGAGTTTGACCGGATTCTCGATGATCTTGGTGATGTGTTTGCGGTGGTTCTGGATGATGCATTGGAGCCACCGACGCGGGGCGTTCCGCTGATCTCCCAAGGCGAGCTAAAGGAGATGCGTGACCTTCCGCCCCATCCTTTCGCCAAGACGACGCGCGATGACCCCGCCTATATTGTCTATACCTCCGGCAGTTCGGGCACGCCTAAAGGTGTCGTTCATGCGCATCGCGCCATCTGGGCCCGTCGTGCCATGTGGCTTGGGTGGTATGACCTTACGCCCGATGACCGGATGCTCCATGCGGGCGCGTTCAACTGGACCTTCACCCTTGGAACGGGCCTGATGGACCCTTGGGCCATTGGAGCGACGGCTCTCGTTTATCAGGGCGCTCCCAACCGTCATATCTGGTCGGAATTGGCCCACGCCCATGCGGCCACGCTGTTTGCAGGTGCTCCGGGTGTGTTTCGCCAATTGCTCACGAGTTAGCGCAATCTCTCCGCTGATTTCTCCACCCTGCGCCATGCTTTGAGCGCGGGGGAGGCCCTGCCCGAGCCTGTGCGCATGTCATGGGAAGAGCGCACGGGCACGGATATTCACGAGGCTTTGGGCATGTCCGAGGTCTCCACCTTCATCTCAGGTGCGCCGCGTCAGATGCGAGAGGCCGGTTCGGTCGG
>CAZXRG010000136.1:0-8007 GCA_964642935.1 uncultured Rhodobacterales bacterium
GGGCTTTTGGACAAAGATATTACCATCGTCGATTTGCGCGATGCCAAGCGGCCAGTGCTGCGGTTGGGCGATTTTGCCGCCAGCGAGCTGAGACCGCAAAAGATGATTTTTAGGGGAGATGATCAATGACGGTGTCACTTTACGAGACCCAGCGTGCCATGCGTCAGCGTCGCTCTGCGGCTTTGAAAAAGGGGCTGGTGGCGGTTCTGGATATCGGGACCTCCAAGGTCGGCTGTCTGGTTCTCAAGTTCAATCCCGAACGCGCCGAAGAGCTTGTGCGCGATGGCATCGGGGCTTTGGGCAATCACGCGGATTTCCGTGTCATCGGTGCGGCGACAACGCGGGCGCGGGGCATGGAGTTTGGCGAGATTGTTGTCATGGACGAGGCCGAGCGGGCGGTGCGTACGGCTGTTCAGGCGGCTCAGAAGATGGCCGGTGTGCGTCTGGATCATGTGATCGTGACGTTCTCGGGGGGGCGTCCGCGCTCTTACGGGGTGCACGGCGAGGTCGAGATCGAAGAAGGTGCGGTGTCGGAATATGATGTGGGTCGGGTGCTCACGGAATGTGATATTCCCGACTTTGGTGCAGGCGCGCGCGAGGCGATCCATGCGCTTCCGGTGAATTTTATGCTCGATGGTAAGTCGGGTCTGGCTGATCCACGCGGGCAGATGGGCACCAAGCTTGGTGTGGATATGCATCTGCTGACCGTGGGCGCTCGGACCATTCAGAACGTTATGCATTGCATTAAACGCTGTGATCTGGAGCTGTGTGATCTCGCGGTGTCTTCTTATGTGTCGGGTCTCTCGTCGCTGGTGGAGGACGAGCAGGAATTGGGAGCGGCTTGTATTGATTTGGGTGCGGGTACATCCGGCGTGTCGATCTTCATGAAGCGCCAGATGATTTTTGCCGATGCTATTCGCATTGGCGGGCTGCATGTGACCCGCGACATTTGTCAGGCGCTTCATGTGTCCGAGCAGGTGGCCGAGCGGCTTAAGACTTTCCATGGCGGGTTGATCACAACCGGTCAGGATGATCGCGACTTTATCGAGCTTCCCTCTCCTTTGGATGAGGCGGCGGGGGAGCGTCGACGGGTGTCACGCTCCGAGTTGATCGGGGTAATCCGTCCGCGCATGGAGGAGATTTTGGAGGATGTGCGAGGGCTTCTTGATGCCTCCGGTTTTGACCATCTTCCAGGCCAGCGGATTGTGCTGACGGGTGGTGGAAGCCAGCTTCAAGGGATCGAGGAATTGGCCACGCGTATTCTTGGCTGTCAGGTGCGCAGGGGCAAGCCTTTGCGGGTTCTGGGGCTGCCTCAGGCGGCGACTGGGCCGGGGTTTTCATCGGTGGTTGGGCTCGCACTTCATACGGTTCAGCCTCAGGACGAGTGTTGGGATTTCGAAATGCCGGTGGATCATTTGGGCAATCGTTCGGTCAAACGGGCCTTGCGGTGGTTCAAGGAGAATTGGTGAAGAACGCGCTCTAAGGGCGCGTCAAGGCTGGATAAAACGGCTTTGATGCCCGCGCTTATCTCCAATTTTCTTGTGGATAACCGTAGTGGTTGATCCTGCGGCTTTCAGCCTATTTTGTGGTTAATCACAGTATGTTGTGGCCGTTAACCTATTAATGCGTGACCATTGCGCCACAATAATGTACGATTTCGAATCAAGAAAAGCAGTAATTGGCCGCGCAACAGGGGCCGCACATAATCAGGCGAGTTAGATATGGCATTGAACCTCAGCGTTCCGGACAACACCGAACTGAAACCTCGCATTACCGTCTTTGGCGTCGGTGGCGCTGGTGGAAATGCTGTCGACAACATGATTGAAAAGCAGCTTGAAGGCGCGGAGTTCGTGGTTGCGAACACGGACGCGCAAGCGCTTCAGCAATCCACGGCCCCCACCAAGTTGCAGCTTGGTGTGAAGGTGACCGAGGGTCTTGGCGCTGGAGCCAAGCCTGAGATTGGTGCCCATGCGGCGGCCGAAAGCATCGAGGAGATCGTGGATCGCCTTGCGGGCTCTCACATGTGTTTCATCACGGCCGGAATGGGCGGTGGTACGGGAACCGGTGCGGCGCCTGTGATCGCTAAGGCCGCCCGCGAGATGGGTGTTCTGACGGTGGGTGTTGTCACCAAGCCGTTCCAGTTCGAGGGCAACAAGCGGATGAATCAGGCCGAGCACGGCATTGAGGAACTCCAGAAGGTTGTCGACACTCTGATCATCATTCCAAACCAGAACCTGTTCCGTTTGGCCAATGAGAAGACCACATTCACCGAGGCCTTCTCCATGGCCGATGATGTGCTCTATCAGGGCGTTAAGGGTGTGACTGATCTGATGGTTCGCCCGGGCATCATCAATCTCGATTTTGCTGACATCCGCTCTGTGATGGACGAGATGGGCAAGGCGATGATGGGTACCGGTGAAGGCACCGGTGAGAACCGCGCGATTGAGGCGGCTGAGAAGGCCATTGCCAATCCGCTTCTCGATGAGATTTCACTGAAAGGTGCGCGCGGCGTGCTGATCAATATCACGGGCTCCCATGATCTGACGCTCTTTGAGCTGGATGAAGCGGCCAATCGTATCCGTGCCGAGGTTGATCCTGAGGCGAATATCATTGTCGGCTCTACGCTTGACGATTCATGTGAAGGCATGATGCGTGTGTCTGTTGTGGCCACGGGCATTGATGCGGTGGAAGGGGCTCAAGAGCCTGCAACCCCGCGCCGGACGGTTGCTGATGTTGTGGCCGAAGAAGCCCGCAACAATGCGAGCCCGAGCTTTGAGAGCCAGCGTCAGCCTTTGCTGGTTGATCAGCCGGTACCTGCAGCGGAGCCTGAGCCCGCTCCGGCACCTGCACCACGCGCCGAGCCTGAGCAGAGCTTCTCCCATTCCGAGCCTGATACGGGCGCGTTGCATCAGGCAGCGGCTGGCACGGCGGCTGCGGCTGCTGGGGCTGCGGCACCTCAGTTCTCACCGGCCCCGCGTCGGGTGGAATCAACGGATGCGGTCAAGCAGCGTCTTCAGGATGCGGTCAACAGAATGCCGGAAGATACGCCCAAGCCTGCAGCGCCTGAGGGCGGGCGATTCGCGATTAATTCGCTTATTCACCGCATGACAGGTGGTCGCGAAGAGGCTTATCCTGAGCGTAAAGAGCCAAGCATGGACAACAGCGTTGATCCTGATCCGGTGGTTGAGCCGGAAGAGCGTGATAAAGCTGATATTCCGGCCTTCTTGCGCCGACAGGCGAATTGACGCTTATAATTCTGCCTAAAAATTGCCCTAAACGCCCGTTTTTCGGGCGTTTTTTGCTTTTGTTACCGGTTTTGTAGCAATCGGTCACAATCCTTGATTTGAGCCTGAAGACAATGCTGGTTAACCACAATAAGGTTTTCTAATAACCACAGCCCCTAATTGTATAAGCTCGAATTGAGATCCAGACGTGCAGCAGACCTTAGCGAAAAACGTGAACCTGATCGGGACCGGCCTTCATAGCGGTCGCCCCGCGCGGCTCTGTGCCTCTCCGGCGCCTGTTGGGCATGGTATCGTTTTTAAACGCAAGGATGTGAATGCGCGTAATCCTCTGGTTGCGGCCCGTTGGGATAACGTGAGCGACACTGTGCTCAATACGCGGGTGTCCAATGAGGACGGGGTTGAGGTGTCCACGATTGAGCATCTGATGTCGGCCATTGCGGGCTGTGGCATCCATAATGCTCTGATCGAGATTGACGGGCCGGAAGTGCCGATCTTTGACGGCTCGGCTCTGCGCTTTGCACGCGCGTTTCTGGAGGCTGGCGTTGTGCCTCAAGATGCGCCTGTTGATATGATCCGTATTCTCAAGCCGGTTCGGGTCGAGCGCGGCGATGCGTTTGCGGAATTCCACCCCCATGAGGGGTTTGAGATTGATTACTCCATCGAGTTTTCCGATCCGGTGATTGGCAAGCAGTCGCTCCGTCAGGATCTGTCCAACGGGGCGTTCCTGCGGGAGTTGGCGGATTGCCGGACGTTTTGCCGGAAGTCGGATGTGGATGCTTTGCATGCGCAAGGTCTGGCTTTGGGTGGGACTTTGGAGAATGCCATCGTTGTGGACGGGCATGAGATCGTCTCTCCGGGTGGATTTAGACGTGCGGATGAATGCGTGCGTCACAAGATGCTGGATGCTCTGGGGGATATGTCCTTGGCTGGCGCTCCGATCATGGGCACTTACCGCGCCCATAAGGCGGGACATGCGTTGACCAACACACTTTTGCGCAAGCTCTTCTCCATGGAGGGGGCTTATGTAGTGGAAAAGGCGGATTATGCCGCTGATCTGCGCCTTCCGGGCATGCAGCTTAAAGAGCGTGATCTGGCGTCTGTGGGGTAGGCTGTTTCTCTGCCACCTTGCTTCCAAGATAAGCGTCACCCCAGTTTATCAGCGTTTCTAAAACCGGCTTGAGCGAATGGCCCCATTCCGTCAATTCGTATTCGACTTTCGGGGGCACCTCGGCATAGACGGTTCGTCGCACTAGGCCGTCGCTTTCCAGCTCTCTGAGTTGTTTTGTCAGAGACCTTGGGGAGATTTTGCAAACCAAACGGCTCAACTCGTTGAACCTGAGTGTGCCCTCGCTCAGGCGAAACAGGATCACGCCTTTCCATTTGCCGCCGATCAGATCGAGGGTCGCTTCCATGGGGCAGAACTGCTGCGTGTCGGCGAGGTTATGTCGTTGCTTTCTCATATCCTTGTCCTTTTGCCTGCTATCAAAAGTATAGTTATGGCCCTATTTTTGCATACTGACGTCAATCGTAGCAAATTGGTATCTCTTTCTTAAAGGGAGAGAATCAATGACAAACACAATACCAATGGAGCTTTATTGGCTTCTTCTGACACTTCTGCTGACGGCGACCCTTTGGGTTCCTTATATCCTTCAACTGATCGTGCAGCTTGGCCCAATCCAAGCCATGTGGGACCCAAATGGCACCCATCCGCATAATCAAGACTGGGCACTTCGCGCAAAGCGTGCCCATTACAATGCGATTGAAAACCTAGCCGTCTTTGCGCCTTTGGTCATTTTGATTGCGTTACTGGAGGCTAGCACTCCAACGACCGTCTTTGCTGCGAAGGCCTATTTCTTTTTGCGGGCGGCCCATTATGTGATCCATCTGTTTGGAATTCCTGTGATCCGGACCATGCTCTTTGTTCTGGGCTTTGCCTGCCAAATGGTCTTGGGATTTACCCTGCTGGGGGCGTTTGCTTGATCTAGCTCTTTCGCTCTTGCATGGAGTGAGGGCACGAGCGCAGACCTCTTTCTGGGCAATCCAATCGCTGATCCCACGCCTGCCGGTTCACAATTTTACACTTTCTCAACTATGGGGGGCTGATGTCGCATTCGGTCCCTTTTCAATACCCCTCAAAATCGATTAAGGTACGCCCGAGTTTAAAGGGCTAATGTAATGAGCGTTCGAGCATTTCAGATTTCCACACGGCTTCGCCATTTGGCGATGGTCTCGCTGGTTGCGGGATGTGCGGGGACTGTTGATCCTGTGGCCAATCTGGAAGAGCGCACGCCCGAGGAAATTTACCGGCTTGCAGAGAATATGCTGAACCAAGGCCAGGCGGTGAGTGCAGGCTCGACCTTCGGTGAGATTGAGCGGCTTTACCCTTATTCGGAATGGGCCAAGCGGGCGATGATGATGTCGGCCTTCTCTTATCACACGGCAGGGGACTATGAGTTGAGCCGGTCTGCGGCCCAGCGGTACCTTGATTTTTACCCCGCTGATGATGACGCGGCTTACGCGCAGTTTCTGGTGGCTTTGAGCCATTATGATCGCATCGTGGATGTGGGCCGTGATCAGGGCACGACCTTTGAGGCGCTTCAGGCACTTGGGGCGACCATTGAGCGGTATCCCAACAGCGAATACGCGGGCTCGGCACGGTTGAAGTTCGACCTGGCTCTGAACCATCTGGCCGGACAGGAAATGGAAATCGGGCGTTACTACCTCAAGCGCGGCCATTATACGGCGGCCATCAACCGCTTCCGGGCGGTGGTTGAGGAGTATCAGACCACCTCTCACACGGCGGAGGCGCTGCATCGTTTGGTGGAGGCTTACCTGTCGCTCGGTCTGACCCAAGAGGCGCAAACGGCGGGCGCTATTTTGGGGCATAATTTCCAAGGATCGGAATGGTACGAGAATTCTTATGCGCTCTTGACCGGCGAGGGTCTTGACGCAACGGAGGCGGGTGACAGTTGGCTCACCAGCATTTACCGCCAAGTGGTGCAGGGAAAGTGGCTTTAATTTCAAAGTCTTGGGTGGGGCGCAGGTATAATGCTCCGTGACCTGATCATTCGCGATGTTCTTTTGATTGAGCATTTGGAGCTGGAGGTTCATCCCGGCTTGAATGTGCTGACGGGCGAGACCGGTGCCGGTAAATCTATCCTTTTGGACTGTCTTGGCTTTGCCCTTGGCTGGCGTGGTCGTGCTGAGGTCGTCCGGGCGGGCGCGGCTCAGGGTGAGGTGACGGCGGTCTTTGAATTGGACGCGGATCATCCGGCTCAAGCGGTTCTGGAAGAGAGCGGGTTTGAGCGGTGCGAGGAGTTGATCCTGCGCCGTGTGGCGTCTCCGGATGGGCGCAAAAAGGCGTTTGTGAATGATCGGCGTGCCTCGGGCGAGGTTTTGCGGGCCTTGTCGGATACGCTGGTCGAATTGCACGGGCAGCAGGATGATCGTGGGCTTTTGAATCCCAAGGCCCATATGGATTTGCTGGATGATTTCGGGGGTCATGGCGCGGCTCTGGAGGCGGTTCGCGTGTCTTGGCGCGGGCTTCGCGAGGCGCGGGGGGCTTTGAGTGAGGCCAAGGCGGCTTTGGAAAAGGCGGCGGAGGATGCGGAGTTTTTGGAGCATTCGGTTGCCGAGTTGACCAAGATGGCGCCTCAGGAGGGCGAGGATGCGGCCCTTGATGCGAGCCGGCGTCTGATGCAAGCCTCTGAAAAGATTAGAGAAGATGTGGGTAAGGCCGGTCATGCCATTGGCAATGACGGGGCTCAAGGCAAGACGGCGGATGCTTTGCGGTGGCTTGAGGATGCCTCGGCGGCGTCGGGCGGCCGGCTTGGCGCTCCGGTGGCGGCTTTAGAGCGGGCCTTGAGCGAATTGGCGGAAGCCGAGCGCGGGGTTGAGGATGCTTTGCGCGAGCTGGACTTCAATCCGGTGGATCTGGAGCAGGCCGAGGAGCGGTTGTTTGCTATTCGGGCTTTGGCGCGAAAGCATAATGTGCAGCCGGATGAATTGCCCGGATTGGCGGTTGATTTTGCGGCGCGGTTTGCGGCGATTGAGGCGGGGGACGCGCATCTGGAGGCTCTGGAAGCGGCGGTTTTGGAGGCGGAGACGGCCTTTGAAAGCAAGGCTGAAAAGCTGTCGGAGATGCGCCGGAAATCCGCGAAAAAGCTAGATAAATCAATGGCTTTGGAGCTGGCTCCGTTGAAGATGGAGCGGGCGGTTTTTACCACGAATGTGAGTGCGTCTGAGGGTGGGCCTTCGGGGGTGGATGAGGTTTATTTTCAGGTGGCCACGAACCCGGGCGCGCCTGCGGGGGCTTTGGCCAAGATTGCGTCGGGCGGGGAGCTGTCGCGGTTCTTGCTGGCGCTCAAGGTGTGTCTGACGGATGCGTCGTCACAGACCATGATCTTTGATGAGATTGATCGGGGTGTGGGGGGTGCTACGGCGGATGCTGTGGGGCGCAGGCTCGGCCAACTGTCTGAAAAGGCTCAGGTTTTGGTGGTTACGCACTCGCCGCAAGTGGCGGCATTCGGGGCCTATCACTGGCAGGTTTCAAAGTCCGTGAAGGGGCAGGAAACCCGCACCAATGTGGCCCCGCTTGGGGAGGCCGAGCGGGTGGACGAGATCGCGCGGATGCTGGCGGGAGACACGATTTCGGACGAGGCACGCTCGGCGGCGAAGGTGCTTTTGGCGGCGGGTTAACGGGCAAAATCGGCGTATGATTTGCATATGATTTCCGCGTGAAACGTATATGACGGTTTTTGGT
>CAZXRG010000137.1:0-7997 GCA_964642935.1 uncultured Rhodobacterales bacterium
TGTTTCGCAAGTGGTCGCTTGACCGTGCCATGAACTGGCGGGTGGCTTTGGAAGGGTTTCAAGAAAGCTATCATTTCTGCTCGGCCCATAAGCATACGGCCTGCGCGGGATATTTGGACAATCAAAGTGTGCATCTGAATTTCGAACCGCATGTGCGCCATGCTGTGCCAATGCCAAGCGTTTTGAACTTACGTGACCAACCGCCCGAAACTTGGGAGTATCGTCCCAATTTCATGGATCAAAATTACCTCTTCCCAGCTAATTTTGTGCAGGTGATGACCGATCACATCTATATTCATACGATCATCCCCACCGGACCGGGCACATGTGTCTTCCAATGCATGATGCTGATTGCAGAGGCGCCCGCCTCTGAAAAAGCCGAACGATACTGGCAGAAGAATTACGATCTTGTCCGCGTCGTGTTTAACGAGGATTTTGAGATTGGCGAAGGCATCCAAAAGGGGCTGAACACCGGGGCGAACCAAAACTTCACCTTCGGTCGGTATGAATGTGGGTTGCAATTCGGGCAGACCTCAATCGACAAAGCCTTAAGCGGAGAGCTAACCCCGCATAGCTGAGGCAACCGCTGTTTGCGGTCGCGTTCTTTAAGGTGCTTGCGCAAAAAGGTACTGCCCCTGGTAAGGCCCCGGTTTCAAACCGCGATCTGGTGCGGCGTGGTATCTAGAACGGAATTTCGTCGTCGAAGTTTCCGCCGCCACCGCCGCTACTTGAGGGCGCTGGTCCACTGTCGTAGCCACCGCCTCCACCACCGCCGCCTGATCCGTAATCAGAACCGCCACCGGAACCACCGCCTTCACCGCGACCGTCAAGCATGGTCAGGGTTGAGCCATAGTTGCGCAAAACCACCTCTGTGGAATAGCGATCAGCACCTGATTGATCCTGCCATTTGCGGGTTTCAAGCTGGCCTTCGATGTAGATTTTGGAGCCTTTACGAAGGTATTGCTCGGCAATGCGAACAAGGCCTTCGGAGAAAATCGCGACACGATGCCATTCCGTGCGCTCTTTGCGCTCGCCGGATTGCTTGTCGCGCCAGTTCTCAGACGTGGCCACAGTCAAGTTGCAGACTTTGCCACCATTTTGGAAACTGCGGACCTCAGGGTCTCGGCCCAAATTTCCAATGATGATAACTTTGTTTACACTTCCGGCCATGCTGGCTCCTTTGCTCGAATCTATTTGCGCATAGGTTACCGTGCTTAACCGACCGAGGCCATATCGGTTTGTTTTTCAGCGCGCTCTTGTTAGGGTAATCACAGCTAAACTATTGATGAAAAGTTAAACTTTGTTAGATTGCCGCATTGGTATTTGAGGAATTCGCGTGGGTAAACTTCAGGGCATGGTTGTGATCGGGCTGGTGGCGTCATTGACGTGGCCTTCCTTTGGCCTGACCGAAGGGTTGAGTGCCACTCAAAAGAAGCTGATCGACGGGCGTTTGTCCAAACAGTTCCAAATGACCAAACTCAAGGCCGAGCAGGAGGCGGAGAACCGCGAGGTTTTCGAAATCCCGCCAAATGGCTCTTTTCGCGCGGTCGCACGGGCCGTTGCCATCCGTCATCGCATTCCGGTCGACATGTTTGAAAAGCTTGTGACCGTTGAAAGCAATTGGAATCCCAATGCGGTCAGCCATGCAGGTGCTATCGGGCTGGCACAACTCATGCCCGACACCGCCCGGATTTTAGGTGTGAACCCACGTGATCCGCGTCAAAATCTGGAAGGCGGGGCGCGGTATCTCTCCGAACAGTATCGGCGCTTTGGAAATTGGCGATTGGCCTTGGCTGCTTATAATGCAGGGCCCGGAGCGGTTGAGAAATACGGGGGCGTGCCGCCATTTAAAGAGACCCAAGGATATGTACGCAAAATTCTTGGGAACTAGAGTTTTGATTTCAACTTGAAGTTTTCGCCCAATTCTTGCCATTCTTCGAACTTAGATAAATTTCACGTCTAATTTTGGAGAATTATAAGTAATGCGAATTCTGTTTATCGGCGCCGTTTGCGCTGCATTGTCGGCCTGCTCGGATAGCGAACTCTATGTACAGTCTTCATTCGAAACGCCGTCGTCCTCGGGAACGTTTAGAGGTTTAGATACGGTGTATCTGTCTGGTCAAGACACCAATGCGCTTGGCGGCTATGCCTATGCGCTCGGCGATACCGGGGGCAGTGGATTTCGCGCCCATACGGGCCTGTTGCCCGGAACGGCTACCGCGCCTCCGCCCACAACCGGGGTTGCTGTGATGACAGGGAGTTATTCGCTGGGTGAAATAACAGGAATTGATATCGGTTTTACCAGTATTACCGGGTCCCCAAATAGAAGCTCGGGCGCTCTGACGCTCACGGCGGATTTTGCCAATCAGACAATAACCGGAACGTCTGGATCGTTTGAGGTTGAGGGCACGATTTCGGGGTCCGATCTTGGTGGTAAGATCATTTTCGGAGCGGCCGAGGGCAAATTGACCGGAGTGGTCGGGGCAACGGCCGCTGTTGGCGCGTTCCACGGGCGTTCGGATACGCGCTTGATCGCTGGCGGTTTTGTTGTTGATTAAGTGAATTGAGACCTGAAATCTCCGCCAATCAGGGCGGAGGTTTCCCAGTCCTGCCACTTTCTGACAGGATAAATTCGGCCCTTGCCTTCGTCCCCCTTTTGTTCTCATAATTGAGACTCGTAAAACCCGCGAGCCGCGTTACATATGAGGCTTGCAAACGGGGGCGCTATGGCCGAGCTCAAATCTATCGAAATTCGCGGTGCGCGAGAGCATAATCTCAAGGGCATCGACGTGGATATTCCGCGCGATAAGCTGGTGGTGATCACTGGGCTGTCGGGCTCGGGCAAGTCGAGCCTTGCGTTTGATACGATTTATGCGGAGGGCCAGCGGCGCTATGTCGAGAGTCTTTCGGCCTATGCGCGACAGTTTCTGGATATGATGCAAAAGCCGGATGTGGACCATATTTCCGGTCTGAGCCCGGCCATTTCCATCGAGCAAAAGACGACCAGCCGCAATCCGCGCTCCACCGTGGGGACGGTGACGGAAATTTACGACTATATGCGGCTGTTGTTTGCGCGTGCGGGCACGCCTTTTTCGCCCGCAACCGGATTGCCCATTGAGGCCCAGCAGGTCTCCGAGATGGTGGACCGGATTATGCAGATGGAGGAGGGGACGCGAGCCTATCTTCTGGCCCCCATCATTCGTGATCGTAAAGGGGAGTATCGCAAAGAGTTTGCCGAGCTGAAAAAGACAGGATTTCAGCGGGTTAAGGTGAACGGCAAGTTCTATGATCTGGACGAGCCGCCCACGCTCGACAAAAAATTCCGCCATAATATTGATGTGGTTGTGGACCGTTTGGTGGTGAAAGAAGGGCTTGAGTCCCGGCTTGCGGACAGCCTTCGAACCGCTCTTGATTTGGCCGATGGGATTGCTGTGCTCGAGATGGCCGATGGGGAGGATCCCGAGCGGGTGACATTCTCGGAGAATTTCGCCTGTCCGGTGTCCGGTTTCACCATTTCAGAGATCGAGCCGCGCCTGTTTTCCTTCAACGCGCCCTTTGGGGCCTGTCCTGAATGTGACGGTCTTGGCGTCGAGCTGTTCTTTGATGACCGCCTGATCGTGCCGGACGAAAATATCTCGCTTTATCAAGGGGCTCTGGCACCTTGGGCGAAGGGGAAGTCGCCCTATTTCCGCCAGACCATCGAGGCCATTGCCAAGCACTATGATTTTGACAAGGACGCCAAATGGCGGGACTTGCCGGAAAAAGTGAAAGAGGTGATGCTGCGCGGGTCCGGTAAGGAAGAGATCAAATTCCGCTATGACGAGGGTGGCCGCGTTTACGAAGTGTCGCGCAATTTTGAGGGTGTCGTCCCCAACATGGAGCGGCGCTATCGCGAGACCGACAGCAATTGGATTCGTGAGGAATTCGAACGCTACCAGAACAATCGCTCTTGCGGGGCTTGTGGTGGCTATCGTTTGCGCCCTGAGGCTTTGGCGGTGAAAATCGCAGGAAAGCATGCCGGTGAGGTGGTGCAACTGTCCATCAAGGATGCTCTGGATTGGATTGAAGCGGCACCGGACCAGTTGTCCGAGCAAAAGCAGGAAATTGCCCGCGCGATCCTCAAGGAAATTCGCGAGCGTCTTGGGTTCCTGGTCAATGTGGGGCTGGACTATCTGACTTTATCGCGCAATTCCGGTACCTTATCCGGTGGAGAGAGCCAGCGGATCAGATTGGCCTCCCAGATCGGATCGGGTCTGACGGGCGTTCTTTATGTGCTTGATGAGCCTTCAATTGGTCTTCATCAGCGCGATAATGACCGGCTTTTGACCACGCTTATCAACCTGCGCGATCAGGGGAATACGGTGATTGTGGTTGAGCATGACGAGGAGGCCATTCGTGCGGCCGATTACGTCATTGATATTGGCCCTGGTGCTGGTGTGCATGGGGGGCAGATCACCTCGGAAGGCACGCCCAAGCAGGTGGCCAAGGATCCAAATTCGATTACCGGGCAATATTTGACCGGAAAGCGGGAGATTTCGATCCCTGCCAATCGTCGTGCAGGCAAGAAAGTCAGCCTGGTTGTGGAAGGGGCGTCCGGGAACAATCTCAAGAACCTCACGGCTACGATCCCGCTTGGTATGTTTGTTTGCGTGACCGGAGTGTCCGGCGGCGGTAAGTCGACTTTAATCAATGAGACCCTGTTTAAGACTGCTTCCATGCGTCTTAACGGAGCCCATCAGACGCCCGCACCTTGTAAGACAATCAAGGGCTTAGAGCATCTTGATAAAGTGATTGATATCAACCAATCGGCCATCGGGCGCACGCCGCGGTCTAATCCTGCGACCTATACGGGGGCCTTCACGCCCATTCGTGACTGGTTTGCGGGGCTGCCTGAGGCCAAGACGCGCGGCTATAAACCGGGGCGTTTCTCGTTCAACGTTAAAGGCGGGCGCTGTGAAGCTTGTCAGGGCGATGGTGTCATCAAGATCGAGATGCATTTTCTGCCGGACGTTTATGTGACCTGCGAAAGCTGTCAGGGGAAGCGGTATAATCGCGAGACTTTGGAAGTGCTTTATAAGGGCAAAAGCATCGCAGATGTGCTCGATATGACCGTTGAGGATGCGGAGGTGTTCTTCAAAGCGGTGCCCTCCATTCGCGATAAGATGACCACTTTGATGCGGGTGGGGCTTGGCTATATTAAGGTCGGTCAGCAGGCCACGACCCTTTCGGGGGGTGAGGCCCAGCGGGTGAAGCTGAGTAAGGAATTGTCCAAACGCGCCACGGGACGGACCCTTTATATTCTGGATGAGCCGACGACCGGCCTTCATTTTGAGGATGTGAAAAAGCTTCTCGAAGTGCTCCATGAGCTGGTTGATCAGGGCAATTCGGTTGTGGTGATCGAGCATAATCTTGATGTGGTCAAAACGGCGGATCACATCATTGATATTGGTCCTGAGGGCGGAGACGGCGGGGGCACGATTGTGGCCACCGGCACGCCAGAGGATGTGGCGCTATCGAAGAAAAGCTATACGGGTCAGTATCTTAAGGATATGTTAACGTCTAAATCCTCCGCGAAGAAGCCGCCCAAGAGCCCGAAGAAGGCGGTTGCGGCGGAATAACGCAGTTTCGCCCATGACGTGACTTGACAGGTTTGCATTCTATGCTCACCATATCGTGACAGTTTCATGATACGAGGAGTTCCCGCATGCTCGTCAGACAAATCCTGTCCAGCAAACCTAGCCATAAGATTTTATCTGTGTCCCCCGAAAGTTCTGTGGGTGATGCGGTCGGGCTTTTGTCCGCGAACCGAATTGGTGCCTTGATGGTATTTTCGGGTGGAAACACTCTGGAGGGGATCCTGTCGGAGCGCGATATTGTGCGCGAGTTGGGCAAAAAGGGTCCGGATGCGCTGTTGATGCAAGCCGGTGAGTTGATGACCGCGACTGTGATTGCGTGCTCGCCTTCCGATACGGCTGTTTCGGTGCTGGAAAAGATGTCCGAGGGGCGGTTCCGCCATATGCCTGTGGTTGAGGACGGCTCGGTTGTGGGCGTGATCTCGATTGGCGATGTCGTCAAAGCGCGCATTGACGAGGTGGAGCATGAAAACTCAGCGCTCACGGAAATGATCGCCGGACATTGATGATCGCCGCTTGACCCTCGTGGCGCAATATTGTTGCGTGGCCAAAAGAGAGTTTTGGAGGGCAGTTATGGTCAGAACAGGTCTATATCCCGGGACATTTGATCCCGTGACCTTGGGTCATGTGGATATTATCAAACGTGCGGCCAAGCTGGTGGATCGGCTTTATATCGGCATTGCGATTAATCGCGATAAGGGGCCTTTGTTTGATCTTGATGAGCGTGTGGGCATGATCGAGCGGGCTTGTAAGCCCATTGCCGCTGAGACCGGTATCGAGATTATTGCCCATCCGTTCGAGAACCTGTTGATCCAATGCGCTCGTGAGTTGGACGTGAATTTGGTGATCCGTGGGCTGCGGGCCGTGTCTGATTTTGAGTATGAATATCAGATGGTTGGCATGAACCGGACTATGGACGATGAGATCGAGAATGTGTTTCTCATGGCGGATACTGAGTTTCAGTCCATCGCCTCAAGACTGGTCAAGGAGATTGCGCGCCTTGGCGGTGATGTGTCCCATTTTGTACCCGAAGAGGTGGCGCAGGCTTTGGCCAAGAAATACGCCGCATGATGCCCCTTTTACCCAGCCCTTTCAGAGGTTAAGTAGGGGCCAAATCACTCAAAAGGAAGCGCAATGGCTGACGCAGAAGATACACTGGTAATTGAACTGAAAGACGGAACCGTTGAGGCAGCTTTACTGCCCGACGTGGCGCCTGAGCATGTGGCCCGCATCAAAGAGCTGGCGCGTGCTGGTAAATACGACAACGTTGTGTTCCACCGCGTGATCGACGGTTTCATGGCGCAAACCGGTGATGTCGAGAACGGCAACACCGAGGTGAGCTACAATCCGGGTCGTGCGGGGACGGGTGGTTCTGACCTTCCGAACCTTCCTGCGGAATTCTCCAAGCTTCCGTTTGATCGCGGTGTGCTCGGCATGGCGCGGAGCCAAAATCCGGATTCCGGCAACTCGCAGTTCTTCATCATGTTTGACGACGGGCATTTCCTGAATGGCCAGTACACGGTCTTTGGTCGTGTGACCTCGGGCATGGAGCATGTGGATGCGATTGTGCGCGGTGAGCCGCCTGCGAACCCTGACAAGATGATCTCTGTGAAAATTGCGGGTGACGCGTAATGCGTCGCTTGTTCCTCAAAGCTGTCTTGGCAGCGGGTTTGGCGTTTGCCGCCCCTGCGTTTGCCGCTGACGACGAAAACACCCTGATCATCGAGGTTGGTGGGGCCACTTCCGGCACCGTTGAAATCGAATTGCTTCCTGAGTTGGCCCCCAATCATGTGGCCCGCATCAAGGAGCTGGCACGGGCTGGCAAATACGACGGTGTTGTCTTCCACCGCGTGATTGACGGCTTCATGGCGCAAACGGGTGACGTTGAGTTTGGCACTTTGGATGCGCTCGGCCAAGGTCGTGCGGGTATGGGTGGCTCTGATCTGCCTGATCTTCAGCAGGAGTTCTCCTCTGAGCCCCATATTGAAGGCATTGTGTCCATGGCTCGGGCGCAAAACCCGAACTCTGCCAATTCGCAGTTCTTCATCGTCTTTGGCGATGCGACCTTTCTGGACAATCAGTACACGGTCTTTGGCCGCGTGATGTCCGGCATGGAGGTCGTTCATTCGATCAAAAAGGGTGTGGGCCAAAGTGGCGCTGTGACTGATCCGGACCAGATGGTCTCGGTTCGGGTCAAATCTGACCTCTGATCAAATCTACGTTAGACGGGCTGGCTAATCTTTGAATTGACGGTCAATCTCCCTTCCAAAGGAGATTGACCATGAGATTAGAGCGCCCGACCTTTAACTTGAGTTACATATCATCACCAATGTCCCGAGAATGCGAAGCATGGCAGGGTATTGG
>CAZXRG010000138.1:0-7971 GCA_964642935.1 uncultured Rhodobacterales bacterium
GAACTGTTGCAATCCATCGCCGTCTTGTGACTCCCAGTTTACGATTTTCTGGCTATATGGAGCCTATGAACAAATCTATGACCTATAAAACTGCTGCCATCGGGATGTTTTTTGCTTTGGCCGTCGCCTTGAATGGGCTGCTGTTTCACACGCCGGTTCAGGCGGGCTCGGACTTTGATAAAGTCTCCGAGGTGTCCATCCTGCCCGGTTGGCAGCGCGAGGACGGGTTTTATGTGGCCGCGGTTCAGGTGGATCTGGAGCAGGGCTGGAAGACCTATTGGCGTGCGCCCGGGGACAATGGCATTGCGCCCCTTTTGGACTGGAGCGGGTCGGACAATCTTGCCCAAGTCGGGTACTTCTGGCCGTCCCCCAGCATCATTGACGAGAAGGGCGTGCGCACCATTGGCTATAAGGAGCGTTTGGTGCTGCCTGTCTTGCTGAAACCGCGTGAGGCGGGGGCGCCCATGACCTTGCGTCTGCGTATGGATTACGGGGTCTGTGACGATATCTGTGTGCCTGCACGGGATCGCGCCAATCTGGCGGTGGATTTTGGAGCCGTTGAGAACCGCCACGTGATCGAGACGGCTATGTCGCGTCGCGCTCAATCTGCGACGGCCATGGGTTTGACCTCCGCCACATGCAATCTGAGCCCTGACGGAGAGGACTTCGTGTTGAACGCTTCCTTTGGTTTTGATCAAGACCCCGGAGCGCATCGGCTGGTTGTGGTTGAGACCGGCTCGGATTTGATTTGGGTCTCGGAAGCGGATCATAGGATTGAGGCGGGTGCGCTTAAGGTCGAGGCGGATTTGCAATATTATGGCGAGGGGGCGATGACTTTGGATCGCTCCACTTTGCAGTTTACTTTGCTCAACGACGGTCAAGCGGTCGAGATTATTGGCTGCACCGGCGGGCAATAACGCCAGCATCCTCTTTAAGCTTGCACAAAACGAACATTTCCATCAAATCTCCCCGCTCCAGCAAGGCGCACACCGCATGATTGGCCATTTTTTGCTAGTTTGGGCAGGAACTACGGCATTTGCCACGAAGTTGCCTTAATTGGAGTAGAACCATTGCATCGAGGGTCCGGTGCGTGGGTATCGATTGGTATTATTTTGGACCGAGCATATAAAAAACAAGGCCGAGAAGGCATGACTGCGCAGTACGTTATACAACCTGACCCCTCAAATGGGCGCCTGACGCGTCGCGTTGAGGCTGTGTCCCATACGGGCGAGATCGAGGCGATCTCGGTGGTTGAAGAGCGGCCGCTGACCATCTTCCTCAATTCCCAAGAGATTGTGACCGCCATGACCATTGGCGATTATCCTGATCTTCTGGCGGTGGGCTATCTGCGCAACCAAGGGATGCTCTTGGTGGATGATGTGATCACTTCGGTCGATTATGATGATGATATCGAGACTGTTGTGGTGCGCACGGAGCGGGCCACGGATTATGAAGAGAAGCTCCAGCGCAAGACCCGCACTTCTGGCTGTGCGGTTGGGACTGTCTTCGGGGATATGATGGAGGGGATGGAGGGGATTACCCTGCCTGAAACTCCGGTGAAACTCTCTTGGCTTTATGCGCTGGCCCGCGAAATCAACACGACGCCCTCGCTCTATCTGGAAGCCGGAGCCATTCATGGCACGGTGCTTTGTGAGGCGGATCGACCGCTGGTTTATATGGAGGATGTCGGGCGTCACAATGCGGTCGATAAGATATCGGGCTGGATGCAGCTCAATAAAATTGGCTCCGAGAACAAGATTCTCTACACAACGGGTCGACTTACCTCTGAGATGGTTATTAAGTGTGTTTTAATGGGAATCCCCACTTTGGTGTCGCGTTCGGGCTTTACGGCTTGGGGTGTGGAATTGGCCAATCAGGCGGGGCTCACATTGATAGGGAGAATGCGCGGCGAGCGGTTTTACTGCTTAAGCGGCGCACAGCGATTAATGCGGGACGTAGATGCCCGGAAGATAGATAACCTCGCATCAAGCAAGGGCTTGAAATGATGACTGAAACGGCACTGCCGATAAAATATGCCTACGATCCTGAAAGTGCGGAAAGCCGGTTCATGCAGCGCTACGTGTTTGGCAAATGGCGCACGCTCACGGAGCTGTTCGGGATCGCGGTGATGTTGTTGTTTCTCTATTTCGTCGTGAAAATTGCCATGCGCGAATATGGCGGGTTTTTCATGCAGATGCATCCGCTGATGATCGAGGTTGCGCCTTTGGTGTTTTGGGCAGGCATTGTGCTTGGTCTTGTGGCCGCTTTTATGTGCGGCACTCTGGTGAACCGCCTGCACGACACGATAGTGGAAGCCGAGAAGCAGGAAGAGCGGTATAACAAGGGCCCCATAGATGTGACCTTGGATGCGGAGGGGGTTCATTCGACCTCTAAGCATTGGGCGCAATTTGTGGCTTGGCCGACGGTGCATCGGGTGATCAGGACGCCCCAAGGGATTGGCCTGAGGCTCGACAACCGGCACTTTATTCCGATCCTCGCTGATCAGTTGCCGGAAGGCATGAGCACTGATGATGTGCTCGATCAGATCGAAGCATGGCGCGGTCTGCAAGATTGACCAAAATCGCCGGATTGGTTCTGGCCGGAGGACAAGCCACCCGTATGGGGGGCGGTCAGAAGGCTCTGCTGGAGCTTGGTGGGCGCACGTTGCTGGCGCGGGTTCTGGAGCGGTTGGCCCCTCAGGTTGATCTCATCGCCATCACAGCCAATCGCGATCTGGAGCGTTATGCGCCCTTTGACCTGTCTGTTTTAACAGATACGATTGAAGGGTTTCCCGGTCCTTTGGCAGGTGTTCTGAGCGGTATGCGTTGGGCGTCCGAACAGGGGTGCTCCCATATTGTCAGCGTGGCCGGAGATACCCCGTTTTTCCCATTGGATTTGGTGGAGCGTATGGCGGCGGAGCCTTCCGCGATTGCCATGGCGGCGACGCGGGACGAGGAGCGGGGGGTGTTGAGGCAACCCACATTCGGGCTCTGGCCGGTGGATTTGGCCGATGATCTGGAGGCGTCTTTGATGGAAGGTACGCGCAAGATTGTCGCTTGGGCCAATCGCCACGGGGTTGGGGAGATTGTTTATGATCCAGAGCCTTTTGATCCCTTCTTCAATGTGAACACGCCAGATGATATGGATGTAGCCCTTGGATATGTGGAGGCATTTGGCTTGTGAGAGTTTTCGGGGTCGTAGGCTGGAAGAACACCGGTAAGACCGGACTTGTGACACGGTTGGTGGCGCATTTGAGCGGGCTTGGTCTTAGTGTCTCGACCGTTAAACACGCCCATCATGCGTTCGACATCGACCATGAAGGGCGCGACAGTTACCGCCATCGCGAGGCGGGGGCGCATCAGGTTCTAATTGCCTCAAGTGCGCGTGTGGCGATGATGGAGGAATTACGCGGCGCGGATGAGCCTCCGCTTGAGGACCTGCTGGCGCGGTTCAAACCCGTCGATATTGTGATCATCGAGGGTTATAAGGGCGAGGGGCATCCCAAGATCGAGACCCATCGCTCTGAGGCTGGTAAGGATCTGATCGCGCCCCATGATCCGACCATCCGCGCGGTGGCGAGTAATGTGGGCATTGATGATCTGAGCGTGCCTGTGTTTGATCTTGATGACACGGGCGCGATAGCGGCGTTTATTATGGCGCAAACCGGTCTGGAGGCCCCTTGAACAAGCGTTTGAAAAACGACTGTTTTGCGCTGCCCCAAGGGGTGCATTGGACGCCTGTGGTGGAGGCTTTGGCCTATTTGAAAGGGGCGCTATCAACGGTTGTGGCGCAAGAACAGGTCGCGTTGGAGGATGCTGCGGGCCGGATATTGGCCGCGCCTGTTTCGGCCCCGCGTGCCCATCCGCCTTTTTCCAATTCAGCGGTGGATGGCTATGGATTTGCCCATGGAGCTAGTGGCGCTTTGTCTCTGGTTGAGGGCCGTGCGGCTGCGGGGGCACCTTTTGAGGGTGCGGTTCCTGAGGGGGCGGCCATTCGGATTTTGACAGGCGCCAAGCCACCTGAGGGTGTTGATACGGTGGTGCTTGAGGAGGATGTAACGCTCAAGGCGGGCTCGGTCTCTTTTGAGGCGGGGCTCAAAAAAGGCGCTAATCTCAGACCCGCTGGAGAGGATATATCTCAGGGTCAGGTTCTGCTGGAGACGGGGCGGGTTCTGACGGCGGGTGACGTGGCCATGATGGCCTCAGTCGGGGTGTCTGACGTCGCGGCCTATGCACCTTTGAAAGTGGCGGTTTTGTCCACGGGCAGTGAGGTCGTGGAGGTTGGTTCTGCAGCGGAGCCTCATCAGATTTATGACGCCAATCGGCCTATGTTGAAGTCCTGCTTGCGGGCTTGGGGTGTCGAGATTGTCGATCTGGGCTCTGTTCCCGATGATCGGGATTTGGTGCTTGAGGCTCTGGATCGCGGTGCGCAGGAGGCGGATGTGATTGTCACCTCTGGTGGCGCGTCTGCAGGGGATGAGGATCATATTTCGGCGGCCCTCAAGGCGGCGGGATCGCTAGAGACTTGGCGCATTGCCATTAAGCCCGGTCGCCCTTTGGCCATGGGGATGTGGTCCGGCGTGCCTGTGTTTGGGCTGCCCGGAAACCCTGTGGCGGCGTTTGTTTGTGCTCTGTTGTTTGTGAGGCCGTCCTTGCACGTGATGGGCGGGGCGGCATGGTCAACGCCTGAGGGTTTTGTCCTTAAGGCGGAGTTTGAGAAGAACAAGAAGCCCGGGCGAGAAGAGTATCTTCGGGCCCGTCGGAATGGGGATTGTGTCGAGGTGTTTCCCTCTGAAGGGTCAGGTCGTGTGTCAGGACTAAGCTGGGCGGATGGATTGGTTGCATTGGAGCATGAGCAAGGGCCGGTGGAGCGCGGTGAAATGTTGCGGTTTATGCCGTTTTCAGCGTTTGGGCTGTGAAATGGTCGGGTTTTGGTAGGATGCGTTTGAAACGCATCCTACGGCGCTATCGCTTAGTCAAACGTTCCCGACACACGTGCCAGCAGCTGGAAAGCGCGGCCCGTTCGCGTCTCAGCCAGATCTTCAACCTCTTTATCAGTCGCCTCATCGAGGAACTCCTGCAAGAACCGGTCAAACAGGCGCAAGAAATGCAGCGATGAATCCTTAAACACATTGTCCGCCCGTGTGCGGCCCCGCGCCAAGGCAAGGGCTGCTTGATCGACGATCGAGCCCATCTCCGCGATGGTTTCGCCGCGCGCACCCCTTGCAAAACGATGCCAGAGCACCGGATTTGCAGGATCCGTATCAAGGTCATCCATATAGATGCCTTCTTGGGCCAACATCGAAAGCACATCTTCCGACGCCTGCAAAAGCTGGGCCACATGGCGGTTTGGCAGCACCTTTTTGATCGCCTCAAAACCGTCGCGATCCGCCTCATCCTCAGGGAAGTTCAACGCGCGAATAAGGTCGCTCCAATCGACCGCTTCACTGGCCAAAGGCTCCAGAATTTCAAAGGGCAGGTTCTCCTGATCGTCCGGACCATGGATCGCCTCGAACGTCATTTTGGAGAGTTTGGAATCGCGTTGCTCGGTCGTTTCAGCCTTTCGCGCCACGTCCTGAGCCGTCTCGACCAGTTGGGTGATGGCCTGTTGATCCTGCCCACGGGCTTTCAGAAGCGTGCGCACGGCAGTTTCGATCTTGGTCTGCTGCTCGCCCAAATTGCGAAATTGCGTGGTGATCCGGCTTTGCTCGGCCCGCATGGCGGCGGCTGTGGCCTCGCTTATGGCTTGAATCACTTCCGCACTTGTGGCCGGAGAATTGAGGGCGACGGCATTGCGCAATGTTTCCACACTGGCTTTCAGGCGCCTTGCGTCCTCGTGCATCTGGCGGGTTTTTACGACCATATAAGCGCCCAGCCATAGGAACATGAGCGGCATGAACAGTGCGCAAAGATAAAGGATCACATCAAGGAATTGGGCTTCTTTTTGCCCCGCTGTCGCGCCAAAGATGCTGAAATAGGCGGCCCCATAGGTCAATAGGGCAGACAGCCATAAAACCGTGATGAAACCGGCGATGAGATATTCTATCTTGGCCGTGCGTTCGGGCAAAAAATCAAACGAAAAGAGCGCTTTCTTGGGGAGAGTTTGCTCAGATTTCATGGTCCTTTTCCTCTTTTTTATATCTGGACCCACCGTTATCTCAACTCACTCGTTACGCTTGATTGTCAGATGAATTTGACGTCGAGTATCTCGTAGCTGCGTGCGCCGCCGGGCGCTCTGACTTCGACGCTATCGCCTTCTTCCTTGCCGATCAAAGCCCGGGCAATGGGGGATTTGATGTTCAGCAGGTTCTTTTCGATATTGGCTTCGGGCTCACCGACGATCTGGTAGGTTTTTTCTTCGTCCGTGTCCTCATCCACCAGCGTGACCGTGGCGCCAAACTTGATCGAGCCGGACATTTTGGCCACGTCAATGACATCCGCAAGGCCCAAAATGGCCTCAAGCTCCTTTACGCGCCCTTCAATAAAGCTCTGCTTTTCGCGGGCGGCGTGGTACTCGGCGTTCTCGGACAGATCGCCATGCTCACGCGCCTCGGCAATCGCCTTGATGACGGCGGGGCGTTCTTTGGACTTCAGTTCCTTGAGTTCAACGTCAAGCTCTTTGAAGCCCCGTGCGGTTAGGGGTATTTTTTCCATGTGCTATTTTCGAGCCTTGCCTGGGATTTTTCATGTGTTTGCCACAATTTAACGAGATTCTAGTGGCAGATATATTAAGATACAAGCAATCGCCTCGCGATATTTCGCAATGGATGTTTTTTATGCACCGCGCACCCGTAAAGCAATTTCTGGTCTTCTCCATGTTCTATGCGGTTTTTGCCGCTGTAGCGACCTGTTTTGTTCACCCGCAAGGGGCGCGATTTATGATGGCGATGGTCGATATTTCGGAAGGGCATTTCACCAATCTGTGGAAGTATATGCCCTTGGTGTGCATTGGCGTGCTTGTGGCCGGGTTTATAACACGCGCGCTTCTTGATGCGCAGAAGTTAATCGACGCGGGTATCGCGCTTTTGGGCTGCCTTTTGTTCATGTGGGGCTTTTCGATGTTCAAATCGACCATGCCCCATATTATCCCGTTTTGGGCGGACCCTATGTTGGCCTCTTTGGATCGCACGCTGCATTTTGGCAATGATCCATGGACGTTGATCGACGGGCTACGTCTGCCTTTGGGGACCCAAATTGTTGATTACATCTACCTTAAGTTCTGGGCTTGGCCCGGTGTAATGGGGCCTATTTTGCTGGTGTTATTCGACAATAACCCAGAGCGGTTGCGCCGTTATTTGATGTTGTTCCTGTTCACATGGATTTTCTTGGGCAACATTCTGGCCATGCTGTTTATGTCCGCCGGACCTGTGTTTTATGACCGCATGCTTGGAACCGATGAATTTGCCGCACTCACGGCCGTTTTGCAGACGGAGGCCGAACGCACCAGCATCATGGGGATCATGCGGGAGTGGCTTTGGGCGGTGAACCAGAGCGGCTTTGAGGGGGTCTCCTCTGGCATCTCCGCTTTCCCGAGCCTTCATGTGGCGATCGCTGCACTTGCATGTGTCTATCTTTGTGAGCGGTCCCGCTATCTGATCCCTGTTGGGGTCGGGTTTTTGGGCTTCATTATGCTGGGCTCGGTCCTGTCGGGGCTCCATTATGCGGTGGATGGGTATGTGTCTGTGGCCGTGGTGATCGCTGCTTGGGCGGTGTCGCGTCGGATATGGCCTGAGCGTCTAAAGGCGTGCTCAGAGGGATCAAATGGCGATCCCAAGCGCGATATCGACGTGCAAACCGCTTGAGAGACGTATCAATAGCGTCAAGTTGACACGCACAAGATTGACGCTTGTGCTTGCGGGCGATAGGCATTTCCCTAAGATTTAAAAGACCGCCCCATTTGGGCGATAAGGGAGACAAGCATGAGCGATATAGTACGGGAATCCATGGAGTATGACGTCGTCATCGTAGGGGC
>CAZXRG010000139.1:0-7918 GCA_964642935.1 uncultured Rhodobacterales bacterium
GTGTAGCCAAAACAGCGAATACCCGCATTCCTAGCCCCCCGCGCCCCATTGGCACTATCCTCAATCACCACACAGTCCTCAGGCGCAAACCCCATGGTGTTCGCCGCATGTAGATACAACCCGCCCGAGGGCTTGGCATGCTCTAACCCTATGATATGTGGACTATAAATCCGCCCCCTAAGGCGATCCATCAGCCCCGTACTGCCAAGCGTGATCTCCATCTTGTCCATAGGCCCGTTGGACCCGACACAATAAGGAATGCCCGCCCCGTCAAGCCGATCCAACACATCAACCACACCAGGGATCAGCTCCACACCTTCCTTCAGGCGCTCAAACATCGCCCCGTACATTTCCGCAGGCCAGGTCTCCGGGATATCATACCCCATCCCCCGCGCCTTCTCCCCCACCGAGGCCATGGTCCCACCCACAAATAAATCCACACATTCATCCGCACTCAAAGCCGGACCATATTGCGACAGCACCTTGGAAAGTACTGAATTTACAGGACCTTCCGTGTCCACCAACACACCATCACAATCAAAAATCACCAGTTTAGGAGGCATCACAAAGCCCTTCAAATTGCATTCACCCGACCAGTTCCCAATAGGCGCATTCCCACCCCCAACCAAGGCGAATTGATCCGGTGAAACCGACCTGAAACCTGCCCGTGACGCAGACGGACCAAAGTTTGACGCGAAATGACTTGGCAAGAGCGCTCAAAGGCGCAAACTTCGTCAAAAGACCAACCGGGAGCCCAATATGTCCAAGCAATTTCAAGCAATCGTCATCGGCGGCGGCGTCGTCGGCTGCTCGGTCCTCTACCATCTCACCAAAAAAGGCTGGACCGACGTCGCCCTCCTTGAACGCGACGTTCTCACCTGCGGCTCCTCATGGCACGCAGCGGGTGGCTTCCACACCCTCAACGGCGATCCAAACGTCGCCAAACTCCAGCAATATACAGTCGAGCTCTACAAAGAGATCGAGGAAATGTCCGGCCAAAACATCGGCCTACACCTCACCGGCGGCATCCAACTGGCCAAAACAAAAGAGCGCATGGAAAGCCTCTATATGGCCCAAGCCCGTGGCCGCTACATGGGCATGGAGCTGGAAATAGTCACCGCAAAAGACGCCAAAGACCAATTCCCGATCCTTGACGACAAGCAATTCATCGGTGGTCTATGGGACCCCATCGAGGGCCATCTCGACCCGTCGGGCACCACCCATGCCTACGCCAAATGCGCCCGCATGAACGGGGCCACCATCGACGAGAAAACCAAGGTCGAGGACATCCACCAACGCGGCGACGGCATCTGGGTCATCACCACCAATCAGGGCGAATATCTGACCGAGAACATCATCAACGCAGGCGGCCTTTGGGCGCGCGAAGTAGGCCGCATGGTCGGCCTCGAACTCCCGCTACTGGCCATGGAACACCACTACCTGCTCACCGAAGAAGTCCCCGAAGTGGTCCAATACAACAAGGACACCGGCAAAGAGATCATCCACATCATCGACTTTGAAGGCGAGATTTACACCCGCCAGGAACGCAACGGCGTCCTTTTGGGCACCTATGAGCAAGCCGCCACCCCATGGATGCCCAAAGAGACCCCATGGGACTTCGGCTCGGAACTTCTCCAGCCAGACTTCGACCGGATCGCCCCATCCTTGGAAGTCGCCTTCCAACACTTCCCGGCCCTTGAAAACGTCGGCATCCGCGAAGCCATCAACGGCCCCTTCACCTTCGCCCCCGATGGCAACCCGCTGGTCGGCCCCGTGCGCGGCCTGCAGGGCTATTGGTCCGCCTGCGCTGTCATGGCGGGCTTCTCCCAAGGCGGCGGCGTGGGCCTTGCGCTCTCCAACTGGATCGTCGACGGCGACCCCGGCTTTGACGTCTGGGGCATGGACATCTCCCGCTTCGGCGATTGGGCAACGCTCTCCTTCACCAACGAAAAAGTGCGCGAAAACTACTCCCGCCGCTTCCGCATCCGCTTCCCCAACGAGGAACTCCCCGCCGCCCGCCCGATCCGCACCACCCCGCTTTACGACACCCATCTGGGACTGGGCGCACAAATGGGCGCAAGCTTCGGGCTCGAAGTCCCGCTTTGGTACGCCCCCGAAGGCGTGGCCGATACATTCTCTTGGCGCCGCTCAACGGACTTCGATCATGTGGGTGCCGAATGCAAAGCCGTGCGCGAGAGCGTCGGCATCATCGACATCTCCGGCTTTGGAAAATTCTCTGTAACAGGCGAAAACTCCAAAGAATGGCTCGACAAGATCTTCGCCTGCAACCTGCCTGCTCCGGGCAAAATGGCACTGGCTCCGATGCTCAATGAGCGCGGCAAACTGATCGGCGATTTCACCATCGCCTGCCATTCCGACACCGACTGGTTTCTCGCCGGATCAGGCATCGCCGAAGAATACTACCTGCGCCATTTCGACCAACACGAGTTGGACGGGGTAACCGTCGAGAGCATGGGGCTCGGCTGGTGCGGTATCTCCATCGCAGGCCCCAAATCCCGCGAACTTCTCGAAAAAGTCACATGGAAAGACGTCTCCCATAACGCCTTCAAATTCATGACCCACCAAGCACTCGAAATCGGCCACGCCCCCTGCCACGTCGGGCGCGTCACCTACACGGGCGATCTGGGTTATGAGATCTGGATGAAAACCGATTACGCCCGTTACGTCTGGGACCTCCTGATGAAAGAGGGAGAAGACCTAGAGATCAAACCCTTCGGCCTACGCGCCCTCAACTCGCTTCGTCTTGAGAAAAACTGGTCCTCTTGGGGACGCGAATATCGCCCGATCTACGGCCCACTCGAAGCCGCCCTCGACCGCTTCGTGGCCTATGACAAACCAAGCGATTTCATCGGCAAATCCGAAGCGATCAAGGAACGCGACACGGGCGGAACCCTTCGCCTCGTCACGTTCAAAGTCGCCGCCAAAGACAGCGACCCCATCGGGGACGAGCCGATCTGGCATAAAGGCGAGGTCAAAGGCTGGATCACATCCGGAGGCTATGCCCACGCCCAAGACACCTCCATGGCCCAAGGCTATGTCCCCAAAGAGATCGCGGGAGATGTGGACGGCTGGGAGGTCGAAATCTTGGGCGAAAAACTGGCCATGAGCTTGCAAGCAACACCGCTCTTTGACGCCAACTCCAGCCGGATGCGCAGCTGATCAACAGCTACCTCAAGGCACCAACCGCATCGCCCCAAAGGCGATGCACAAAGGCATGACCGGCGGGAAGCCGGTCTCCGCTTGGTTGCTTAATGCGCACCACCCAAAGCACCGGTATTGATGTCGTAATCAACCGCCAGACCATAGTCGGGATCATCGTCACTATCGACCATCAACTGCCCCGCCTTGGTCAACAACTTATGACAATCACGGCTCAAATGACGTAGCTTCAAACGCTTTCCGGTCTCATCATATTTGCTGGCCACATCCTCAATCGCCTGCAGCGCAGATTGATCCACCAGACGCGAATTGGCGAAATCCAGAATGACCACATCAGGATCATTCGCAGGATGAAACAACTCCATAAAGCTGGTGGCTGACCCGAAGAACAAAGGCCCTTCAATCTCGTAAACCTTGGCACCCGCTTCCGTCACCGAAGGGCGCTCAATGGCATGAATGCGCGAGGCCGCGTTCCACGCATAAACCAGAGCCGATACAATCACACCAACCACAACCGCAACCGCCAAGTCTTCCGCAACCGTCACCGCCGTCACCAAAAGGATCACAAACGCATCCGCACGCGGCACAAGGCGCATCAGGCGGAAGGAGTTCCACGCAAACGTCCCGATCACCACCATGAACATCACACCAACCAGAGCGGCCAGCGGGATCATCTCGATGATGCCGGATCCAAACAGAATAAACGCCAGCAAGAACAGAGCCGCCGCGATCCCCGCAAGCCGCGTGCGACCACCGGATTTCACGTTGATCATGGATTGCCCGATCATCGCACAACCACCCATACCTCCGAAGAAACCGGTCACAACATTGGCCGCACCCTGCGCCAGACATTCCTGCGAGGCACCACCGCGCTTCTTGGTAATCTCGCCCACAAGGTTCAACGTCAAAAGGCTCTCGATCAAACCAATGGCCGCCAGAATAATCGCGTAAGGCAGAATAATCTCAAGCGTCTCCAGATTGAGCGGCACCTGCGGGATCGCAAACGCAGGCAAACCACCCGCCACGCTCGCCAAATCACCGACACGCGGCACTGGCAGATCAAAAGCAATCACAATACCCGCAATAATCCCGATCGCCGCCAAAGGCGCTGGAATAACCTTGGTCACCTTGGGCGTCGCCCAGATAATCACCATGGTCGCCACAACCAGACCCAGCATCAGATAAAGCGGGAACCCGTTCATCCAAACATGCCCACCCGCACCATCAGAGACCTTAAACTGCTCCAACTGCGCCAGCCCGATCACAATCGCCAGACCATTCACAAAGCCCAGCATCACTGGATGAGGCACCATCCGAATGAACTTCCCAAGCCTCAAAGCCCCCGCAATAAGCTGCAAAATCCCCATCAACACAACCGTTGCAAACAGATATTGCGCCCCATGCTCAGCGACCAAAGCCACCATCACAACCGCCAAAGCACCGGTCGCTCCGGAAATCATACCGGGTCGACCTCCAAACACGGCTGTGATCAAACCCACAATAAACGCCGCATAAAGCCCCACCAAAGGCGCCACGCCAGCCACAAACGCAAAAGCAACCGCCTCAGGCACCAAAGCAAGCGCCACGGTCAAACCAGAGAGGATCTCGGTTCGCGTCTGCGCCGCATCAAGCTTCACATCTCCGGGCGCTTTCTCGCGCGCAATCGCATTGGCAAACGCGCTCAGGGTGGTTTTTATCACGTCAAAATCCTTCGATTGGTCGACCCTACAGGCCGAGCCTCAACTTTGGGTTAAGCGCATAGAGCAATTTGCTAGCGATAACACCGCCAAATTCGCGCAATTCTCCCATTCCAACCATGCATAGCCAAACTGTCGTTTTCATGTCGCAATCAGACATGCACATCTCCGCTCCTCCACCTTGAATTGGGAAAAACTGGAGGAAAGCCCGTGAAAGCAGCGGTTTGCCGGGAATTTGGCGCAAAAATCACCATCGAGACGTTGGAACTGGCCCCGCCAGGACCGGGCCAGATCGCCGTTAAAACCGCCGCCTGCGCCATTTGCCACTCGGACATCGCCTACGCGCAAGGGAAATGGGGCGGAACGCTCCCGGCGGTCTACGGACACGAAGCCGCCGGAACGATCACCGAAATCGGCCCAAACGTCACCGGCTACAAAACAGGCGACCGCGTTTTGGTCACCTTGATCCACGCCTGCGGAACCTGTCCGGCCTGCGCGGGCGGCCACCCGACCTCTTGTGATCACGGATGGGACCCGCTCCCCTCTCCAATCTCCCAAAACGGCTCTGACATCGTGCAAGGGCTCAAAACCGCCGGATTTGCCGAAGCAATGGTCATCGACCAAAGCCAATGCATCAAACTCCCCGACGACATCGCGCTGGATGTGGCCTCACTCTTGGCCTGCGGTGTGATCACAGGCGTGGGCGCCGTCACCAACTCCGCCAAACTCAAACCGGGACAAACCGCCGTCGTCATCGGTGCAGGAGGCGTTGGCCTCAACACCATCCAAGGCTGCGCCATCGCCGGAGCCTCCCAGATCATCGCCGTCGATTTAACGGAGGAAAAACTGGACGCCGCCCAAGACTTCGGAGCCACCCATGCGATCCTCGCCACAGACACGCTCAACGAGAAAATCCGAACCCTCACAAACGGGCGCGGAGTCGATTTTGCATTCGTCACCGTCGGCGCCCCTCAGGTCTTCCAATCGGCCCCCGACTTGCTCGCCGCCGGAGGTGCTATGATCATGGTCGGCATGACCGGATCGCACGATGAGGTCACCTATAAACCGGCAAATCTGGCCGCCATGAACCAATCCCTTGTGGGCAGCCGCATGGGCCAAACCGTCCTGTCGCGCGACATCCCATGGCTCCTCCAACTCTACCGCGATGGCCGCCTGAAACTGGATGAACTCATCTCGAACCGATACGCGCTCAAAGACATAAACGAGGCCTTCGAGGACACACAAAAAGGCATCTCACGCCGGAATGTGATCATCTTCGACTGACCAAAAGGCTCAATCGGGCTCGGTGTCCCAAGTGAAATAAACCCCGGCCTCCTCGCTCCCCTTGGAAGACCGGTAAAGCGCAAGTGCTGCAACATTATCAGGCTCGGTCCCGAGCCAAGCCTCCTCACACCCCAACGCCTCGGAGAGGTCCAAAATGGCATTCATCAGTAACGTCGCAATCCCGCGCTTGAGCCAAAGATCACCAACACCGACCTCATTCACCCACATGGACGGCAGTTTATCGGGATGAAGATAACGCACCCCACTGACCATCCCGACAACCTGATCGCCAACGACCGCCACAAACATATGGTGGGACGGCTCGCTGAGAAACGCATCCCGTTGCGCGGGCTTAATGGCCTCGTCAAACACACCCTCGGCCACGTGATCGAGCAGATGCGCATTGCCCGCCTCAAGCCTTACAATCTCCACATCCGTCATTTCGTTTCCCTTGGCAAAACAGTGAAAACCTGCTCCAGTTGAGCACCAAATCAGAGGACCAACGCCCATGAACATAACCGATCTGGACGTCTTTGTCGTCGGCACGCCCGAGGGAACTTGGGGCGGGCGCTATTTCATATTCGTCAAACTGACCGCCTCAAACGGGATCAGCGGCATAGGCGAGGTTTACGCAGCAGCCGTCGGTCCGGACGCCATGACCGCCGTGATCAAGGATGTGTTCGAGCGGCATGTGAAGGGCGAAAACCCGCAAAACATCGAGAAAATGTACCGCCGCGTGCATTCATCCGGCTTCACACTCCGCCCCGATCCAACGGTCATGGGCGCTTTCTCCGGCCTCGAAATGGCCTGTTGGGACATTGTGGGGAAGGCGCTTGAACAGCCGATCCACATGCTCTTGGGCGGGCAAACCAATGACCGGTTGCGGGCCTATTCCTATATCTACCCGTTTGAAGGGCAGGCGCATGATCCGGTGACCTTTTTCTCTGATCCCGACGGCATGGCCGAAAGTGCTCTGAAGATGGTCGAGGACGGTTACACAGCGGTGAAATTCGATCCCGCCGGCCCTTATACAATCTGGGGCGGCCACCAACCGGCCATGTATGATCTGGATCGCTCTGAGGCCTGTTGTCGGGAAATTCGCAAAGCAGTCGGCAATCGGGCCGATCTTCTGTTTGGAACCCACGGGCAATTTACGACCTCAGGCGCGATCAGACTGGCCAGACGGATCGAGGCTTATGACCCGCTCTGGTTTGAAGAGCCCTGCCCACCTGACAATCTTCTCGAATTCCAAACTGTCGCCCGCCAAACCACCGTGCCCATCGCCACCGGAGAACGGCTGACCACCAAATACGAGTTCGCCCAACTCTTGCGCACTGGAGGCGCCTCCATCCTGCAACCCGCCTTGGGTCGTGTGGGCGGCATTCTGGAAACCAAAAAGATCGCGGCCATGGCCGAAAGTTTCAACGCGCAAATGGCCCCCCATCTTTATGCGGGTCCAGTGGAATGGGCGGCGAATGTGCAACTGGGCGCCTCTATCCCTAACCTGTTGATGCTGGAAACCATCGAGACCGATTTCCACAACGCTCTGATCAATAACCCGATTGCGATCGAAGACGGCCACATCATCCCACCCACGACACCGGGTTTGGGGATCGAATTGAATGAGGAGGTCGCACGGGCAAATCCTTACACGGGCCCCAAGCTCCACCTGGAACCCGTGAAAACCCCCTATGGCTACGGCCAAGAAAACTGGTTCTCCGGCGGCTGATCAGATCGGTGGTGATAAGCGCCCTAAA
>CAZXRG010000140.1:0-1275 GCA_964642935.1 uncultured Rhodobacterales bacterium
CATCTCCGCTGTCAAAGCTAAGTCGTGCGGCATCTGGAAAAGGTTCAATCGGAGGACAAAAAAATGTGGCAGGGTTTGAATGACCTCGAAATCAACAGGAGGTTTGCTATTGAGCGGAGCGTTGTAAGACCTCCCCTGCCCTAGGTTCACGAGATCAACTTGATCATCTACCCTCAAAGGATCGCCAAGGCTCTTACCTGCGTCTGTCAGGGATCCAATCGCTTGTCCCAACAAAGACGGCCGCAACAAACTAAACAACGGTTCCACCCAAATATGGGGGTTTTACCCTATATTTTTTGCGAGGTTTTGACTGCAGATTGCACCCATTGAAACTTAAATGGGAATTAATTCAATGATGACTTCATATAAATCTATTTTGACAATTGGCGCGGTTGTAGGACTTTCTGCTTGTGGTGGAGGTGCCGAAATGGCTCAGCAACAGTTGCCGTCTGGTCCTCTTTTTGAGAGGGGAACCACAACACCCACAACGACGCTTCCCTCCAAAGAACGCTCCATGACCGGGACGGTTGGGGCAGGCGGATTTATCCCGGCACTCACGCCCATCATCGAAGGTGGAGCGACACAAGGGCGCGTTGCCTGGGATGGTAGCAGGCTCACATTGATTGAGGGAGCCGGTTCCAAAACTTATGACTTGAGCGCAGGTGACGGGCGGGACTATCAGAGAGGTCGGTCTATCATTTTGAAGGGTAACGGAGATTATGCAGCCTATTTGGTCCGCGACCATGTTGCTGCGGCAACCTATGTCGAACAAACTGGAGGATCGGTTAAGCTTGGGGCGTTTAGCGTTGGCAGTGTTACGCAGGACATGTCTATGGCTCCAACAAGTGCGACGTATAACGGTACCATGAACGGCCAATATGTTGGCGCAAGCACAACGCCTTATGACACGAGACAAAATGCGACCTTGGGCGTGGATTTCACAGGGGGAACCTTTACCTTTACTGCGGGCTCGCCTGCTTCCTATAACACTATCACCGATCGGCGAACAAACGGTGACGGGCTGATCATGACAGGATCTGGTACACTCAACGGCGCCGATTTCAGTGGCACCACGTCGAATGCCTCAGGGAATTTGACGGGAGACATGTCGGGGAACTTCTATGGACCCAATGCAGAAGAAGCAGGCGGCACCGTAGGGATGACAGGAACCAGTGGGGACTTCGTCGGAGCGTTTGCCGTCCAACGTTAGATTGATAGTCATATTTAAGCAGCTGTTGACCTCTTCCCAAAACCTGGGGAGGGGTCAATTTTTGT
>CAZXRG010000140.1:1375-7854 GCA_964642935.1 uncultured Rhodobacterales bacterium
ATATTTAAGCAGCTGTTGACCTCTTCCCAAAACCTGGGGAGGGGTCAATTTTTGTCTTGGACGGAGTTTTTGCGATTTACCGAGCCCCATTTGCGCTAAAGCTGTTGGTAGATCAGAGCCGGCTTACACAGGCTCCATCGCAACGAAGAACCCGAGGGCCTTGGCATCTGCGCCCTCTTGAAACAGGCGATCAACCGTGGCGATGAAAGTCCATGAAGCTAAGCTGAGCGGCTATCTAAGCTTTCGCCACTCGCACACACTTCAAAAAGGCCGTCGCGACCACTTCGCCTTGGACTAACGCTTCTGCTTAGACTTAGCCCTCTACGTCTGCCATGTGCAGTTCCTGACCGAGTTCTGATCGAAGCAGGCGCGGGATAAAGCCCCGTTCGGAGAAATCCTTTGGGCAATAACTCTGCGGGCTTGGAGATGTAGGCAAGATACCTGCACGCGTGTACGTCGCAGCCACGAGTTCGCTACAATAATAGCTGTGTTCCTCTATGCCGCGCAACACGCGATCTCGGAAAAAATACCAGATGACCTCCCATGACTCCGGGTATTTGGAGTTGCGGACCTCAGGGTCCTTGATGAAATCTGCGATGGCTTTGCGCATCGCTGGCGTCCAGTTCGTGTGGAGATAGCGAACCGAGAACAGGATGGTGTCGGTCTCAGCAACATAATACTCCAAGCGATCATTGAGACGGCATAACATGGGGCCAGTTTTGCCCGGTCCAAGTTCGAAATCATCACCAGGCACACTTGTTGCCTCCCACAACAAAAGGCCGGTTTCCTTACTATTTGGATCAAGGTCGGTCGGTTCGACGACCATTGCCACATGCGACCAAAGGCTCCCCGTGACCCACTGGATTAGGCGAGATTCCCAACCGTTTCCACGAAAGAAAATCAGGTCTCCGGTTTGGAGGTCGGCAATCGCTTTTGGCCATGGGGCCACAGGTCTGCGGGGCATAATATCGTCCTTTTAATAACTGGGTGTTTTAATGCGTTTATTGGAAATGCGAGCCACTGACGTGGCCATAGGAACTGTAATGTGAAATGTGGTGCCACGATCGGGCAGCGAGGTGCAATCGAGTTTGATCCCGTGTTCTTGGCAAAGATGCCTGACACTTGTAAGGCCCAACCCTTGGCCATCATAGCTGCCGTGCCTTGTAAATGGTTTTTGCAATTCGTCCAGCGCCGCCCTTGGAAGCCCTGAGCCTGTGTCGGTTACGTCTATTCTAACCTCTGCCCCCCGTCTGCGACCCCCAATCAGAATGCCACCACTTTCAGTATTGCGGATGGCGTTGGTGACGAGATTTGACAGAATTCGTGTAAGCGCAAGCGGGTTGCTTTTGATCCGCAATGTTGTTGGAGCGTTGCGCAAACGAAGCCCTTTTTTCAGGGCCTCGTCTTCAAACATGGAGCAAAGCGTTTCAAGGACAAAGGAAAGATCGAAGTCTTCCGTAAGGTCGCTCTCTTCGTCGTCTTCATCGGAAAGGTCTGACTTTGCCTCAGCCATTTGGGTCCGCACGATCTCATTCAGATAATCGATGGCACCATCTATGTCCTGACTTTTGGCGCGCGCCCCCTCGTTGTTTGCCACAGCCAACTTTAACGAGGCCAAGGGCTGCTGAATGTCATGCGCGGCAGTCGCCATGCGGCGCACCGCATCAAGTTTCTCGCGCGTACTGGCGAGTTCGGCCTCCAAGGCATTTGCCCGTTCCGATCTAATCCGCCGAACTTTTGCAAACATCGCAATGGCGAGCGTAATTGCTTCGATTGCTACGCCATAAAGGGAAAACATTTTGACCGATCCAAAGGTATAATGGGCGGTCAGGAAATCACTCAAAGCAAGAGGCAGGATTGTTCCGGCCAAAACAAAGCAGCTAATCGCAAAAAACACGCCTCCCGTGATTTTGTGAACAATTGCCAAGACGCCGCTTGTTGTGATCAGAGCCAAACAGACCGTCGACCAAAGGACGTAATAGAGGTACGGCATACCCAAGACCGCAAACCCGAACAGCAACAGCGCATTAACACCTGCCGCCCCCAAAAGAGCCTTACGAAATCGGACATTAATTTTGTCTTCGGTTGCAAAGAAGGCATATTGGAACAGCATATAAAAGACGGATGAGATCGCGCCCCAGACATAAAGGCTATCTATGCTGTGGGTTAATCTCGAAAGCAGTTCACTTGGGTGGAATAGGTCGAGGATAAAACAAAAATGGATCGTCGCTGATGCCACATATCCAGCATAATAAATCGCAACGCGTTGGTGCAAGACCCCGATAATACTAACGCTGAGCAGCATGACCCCGACCGAGAGACCAATCAGGATATATATCCAAATATCCTCCAGAAGCCGTCTGGTCTGGTAGTCAGCAGGTACCTCTAGGCTGAGTGCCGCGGCAGAGGCGGGGTTCTGGTAGGAAACATAGAGCATAGCGTTTGCATTTTCTGGCAGTGTCAAAGTCGCATTAACAAAGCTGTCCCAGGAGGTGCGCGTCATGCCCGGTTCGAAGGAAAGAACTGAGCTTGATGGGAGAGGTTCACCGTCGACGACCAAAAATACGATGCCGTATCCCCACTCCATGTCGTTAAACGACAGTAGCCAATCCTGCGGCTTATCGATTGGGTTTTGAAGTGGGACGCGCACATGCACGATGGATGGGTTCCATCCAAAACCAATCTGACGGGTCTCGACTTTCGAAAAAGCGCGCTCATCCAAGGCAATCAGATCAGAGACGTTCATCCGCATCGCCCAATCCTCGCCAGTGGTACCTTGTTCCATCACGTATTCAGCATGTTTTGCCAAATTGAACGGAGCTTGGCCCGGGTCAAGAACAAGACGGCGCTCATCTTGTGCCGCGACAGGCAGCGCCAAAAGCGCCGCCATCAAAACAATTGCAGTCCCCCAGATGACGACTGTGTTCAGGAGTAGGTCCCAACTGCGCATCGTTCGCCTTTGCTGCATAATTTCATCATGAAATCGGCTGTTTCTCATTGAAAGAAACGCCGTCCGCATCAAGACGCTAACGTGTGTGCAGAAAAAAGCTATAGGGTGAACTTCCTTATTTTATGCGTCCTCTTGGGGTGCTTGTGCTACGCTCACCCTCATAATATTTAAAAAAAGGAGTTTAAAATGACTATTAGAACAAAATCTACAAGGCTGACTTCAAGCGATAGTATTGATCATATTCACGCCCAAATGTCTGCCAATCCACAATTTCCTTTTGATGTGCTGAGCAGTTGGCTTCCAAAACCGACAAGCCTCGCAATGAAAACTTTCTTTGAACAAACCATCGGTGCGCCAAGCGAACCGAGAGCGCCAAGCGTGCAAGCGATGGACGATTTTCTGTCGAGCAATCCGGTTTTGACCTATCTGATAGAAGATGCCTGCAAGCAAAACAGCAATATCTTTGACAGTCACCCCGATGGGGAGGACGTGGCCAACTTCCCTCGTATCGCGAGCAAAGATGACCTGCTTAATGCCTTCAACACCCTTTTGACCCATGCACCTCAATACGTAGAGTCCGAGCTTGTTGGTCTGCCCTACTCCGCCCTTGTGGTTGGCATTGACCCCACACAAAGTGGCATGGCCTTATTCCGTTTGCCTATGTTCAACGAAAAGATGTCGGGCATCTTCGATGATTGGTTCATCTATCTCGGCTCTGAAAAGTCCAATTGGATTTTCGGTAAAGAAGGCGAACAATGGTTGTCGCCCGTTGCAAAGGCCTCCTATCAATTTGAAGTTTGGGCAAAGGACAGTGAGACACTCCCGTATTGGAGCTCATGGAACTCCTTTTTCACCCGACAATTCAAAGATCGTGACGGGTCTCGCCCGATTGCCGCTCCCAAAGACAACGCCACGGTCGTGAGCGCAAATGACGGCTCGCTCTTTCGCTGGGATGAGAACATCGCACCGACGGAGGCGTATTGGTTCAAGGATATGCTCTATTCCCTCTCCGATATTCTATCTTCACCCGTGCCAGACCAGCAGGAGATTTTGGACAAACACGACGTTGTGGCGTTGTTTGAAAATGGCTCGATCTTTCAGACCTACCTTAACCCCTATAACTACCATCGCTGGTGGTGCCCGGTGAACGGTGAGGTTTTGTTTGATCCACTTGTTGTGCCAGGGAACTTTTTTGACAAGCTCGTCATCCCGGATTTTGGTGGTGCGACCACCGCATCCCTGCCCTATCTGGCACAGGTGAATGCACGGGGCATAATGGTCATCAAAACTCCGGACTTTGGCTATGTCGGCTGCATCCCTCTTGGAATGAGTGAAGTCAGCTCAATTGTCTTTGACAAGAAGATGTTCGGCACGCCCGACGTTGATAAGGGTCAAGAAATGGGCAAGTTTGAATATGGTGGCTCGTCCTATGCACTTATTTTTCAGAAGATCCCCGGCAAGCGCTTGATGTTCCAAAATGCTGCGGGTGAGGTCTACCAAAAGCGCCCCGTTTTGCCAAAAGGCAGCGCCAGCACGGGTGGGAATGTGACGCTTATCGGCGCACAGATCGGCAAGTGGGAAGATGTCGTCTACAATGTCGCGGCCAATGAACAGTGGCATAACGTCGGGCACATCAATGAGGGAAAACGTTATTCCCTAGAGTACATCGGTGGCCTTTGGAGCGCAGATGTTACGGCCAATGACGGCACACTCTATGATGCGAATGGGTCTGGCGTTAAGGCACCAATGAGCTACCCGCTGCCAGGCGCGCCTGTGGGCGCTTTGATCGGGCAGATCGGAGCCAACCCACCCTTTTTGATCGGCAATCAAGCACAGACGCCTGATCAGCAAACGGGCCAATTCCATGTGGTCATCAACGATGATCTCGCGGCAGATCGCCATGAGACTAATATCGGTCAGGTGACAATGGCCGTCGAAGAAATATCCTAGCGACCCGCGATCAAAGAAAGGCATTTGATCACGCGCGACTAAAGTTCCCGTTGAGAATCAAGCAGGCCCTCGCGAAATGCGTGGGCCAGCAATTCCGCCAAAGACTTTACACCCAGCTTAGACATGATGCTGGTGCGATGATTGTCGATTGTTTTGGGGCTTACCGACAAGGTCTCTGCAATCATCTTCGTTGATTGGCCATCACAGATAAGGCTCAAGATTTGGCTTTCCCGCGCCGATAGCGTTTTCGTTTCCCGCCCGGCATCCAGAATCTGCGCGGCATCAGAAGAAATCACGCGACCACCGCTCAAGATCGTCGGGATCGCTCTTTCCAGTTCGTCGATATCACCGCGCTTTGTGAAGATCCCCTTCACGCCCGCGTCGAACAACTCGCTTAACAGTCCTATCGAGGTGATGCCTGTAAATACGATAACTTTTGTGTCCGGAGACCACCGCATCACTTCTCTGAAGACGGCAAGGCCTTGCGCATATGGCATTGCGACATCGAGGATCATGAGGTCCGGTTTGTATTGCTTTGCCACAGAGATAGCCGTTAGCCCATCTTCGGCCTCGGCCAACACGTCCACCCTGGCCCGCGTCAGGATCTCGACGAGTCCAGAGCGCAATAAAGCGTGATCATCGGCAACAACGGCTGTCCCTCTTAATCTCATCAATTAACTTCTGACTTTGCGCACATTGATCAACTGTGGATGTGTAAAACTAAAATGATAGCGTGATGGGCCATTATGCGCAGGAACTATTGCAAAGCAAGTAAAGCTCACATTTGTTATCACCAGTCGGCTTACCCCTTCCCTATTCAGTTTTACAGAGCTGCCTTTTCTTAGCGAGAACGTTGAACGGTGGAACTTGGCGAACGCTTCGCTTGGTGTCGCTATTGCTCCGTCCGAAACTTCGCGCAACCCAATAACCGCGGCTCCCTATCTCGGCGGCTTGTTTGTCTGCAAGTGCGTCCTTGACCGATCGTCGCGACGCATTACTGACAGAGCCTATATTGCTGACGATGCTTGTACTCATCGGGACGTTACCATTCGCGGGATCTTGGGCGTAACCGCCCGCGCCATCGACGACTGTCTTGCCAGGTGCGACCAGCGTGAAAGCGTATCCTTTCACGCGATTGCCAAGGCGGGCATCGACAAACGCCTTGAATTTCTTTGGATCGAGGTCGGGTATCTCATTGGCACAGACCGGAGCAACAAGAAAAGACGCGGCTGCCACGACCGCGATGACCCCGCGCGTCAAAAGAGATTTCAATGAATTGATTTTCTTAAAAGAATTGATCACGGAACTATCCTCCAAAATTGATTTTTTCCAAAAATGTAAAAAAGATAGAATTGATGTCAGGGACCTTATTGGGCTGTCACAGGAAAATTATGTGCGCTTTGTCACCTGAAAGAAAAAACTGTCGCTGCGCGGGCGTTTAGGTGGCCAGTGATCGCGCCTTCTGGATCAGCAAAGATGCTCCAAAAGTTCTAAAGGGCGTCGAGCATAAAGACTATTCACAAGATCAATTCGAGAGATTTCAAAAAGAAATTTTATCAATGCATCGACCTCCGATAGT
>CAZXRG010000141.1:0-3065 GCA_964642935.1 uncultured Rhodobacterales bacterium
GAGGTGCGTCTGAATTGGAAGGACGGGTTCGATCATTTCGATATTGAGGCCATCCGGCAGAGCATTTCGCAAAAGCTGGATGATCATATGCAGACCTTAGACGAGGGCACACATGAACGATGAGGCGGACGAAAATGATGCGCAGGAGGAACCTGCGCCCGAAATGGAACCTGAGTTGGCCGATCCGGAAGAGGCTGAAGGTGAAGATGCGGCGTTAGAAGAAGCGCTTCCCGAAAGCCTGACGCCAAATGATTTGTCAGATGGACCGATGGTGCCAGAAAGTGCCTCTAAAAGTACGGCGTTTATGGGCGTGCCGATCGAGGTGATAATTTCGGTTGGTAAGGCGCGCCCGTTGGTGAGTGATCTGGTTAACCTCAAGCGGGATAGCGTTATCACGCTGGACAGTAAAATTGATGACCCTGTGGAGATATTCATCGGCGATCGTTTGATCGCACGCGGGGAATTACAGGAAATGGAAAACGACGAGGGGCAATTGGGTGTTAGGCTCACGGAGGTTGCTGATCTCTCGAATGGTGTTTGACACCCGAATTTGGCTCTTTTTTGCCTGCATCACCGCCTTTGTCCTGTCGCCGGCAGTCACAACGGCACAAGAATTGTCGATCAATCTGGGTGACGAGGGCTCGCTGACGGTTCGTACAGTGCAGTTGTTTGTACTGGTCACTCTGCTCAGCCTCGCGCCCGGCATGGCGATTATGATTACCTGTTTTCCGTTTATGGTCACAGTTTTGTCGATCTTGCGCCAAGCGGTTGGCGTGCAACAAGCGCCACCCAATATGATGATCGTTAGCCTGGCGCTTTTCCTGACGTATTTCGTGATGGAACCAGTGTTTCGCGAGGCTTGGGACACAGGCGTTCAACCCATGCTTGATGGTCTTATGGACGTGGAAGAGGCTCTGCCGCTCATCATAGGGCCGTTTCGAGCTTTTATGGAACTGCGCGTGGATCCGGACACTTTGGTGGAGATGATGTCGGCAGCACCTGCTGGATTGGAACCCACCGAAGGAGAAACGCCGCTGGCTGTTTTAGTACCTTCTTTTCTTTTAAGTGAAATTCAGCGTGGTTTTGAGGTCGGGTTCTTAATATTTTTACCTTTTCTCGTCATTGATTTGGTTGTGGCCGCGATTTTGATGTCGATGGGCATGATGATGGTTCCGCCCGCAGTGGTCGCTCTTCCGTTCAAACTGGCATTCTTTGTCATAGCGGACGGTTGGGCACTTTTGGCAGGTGCCATGGTGCGAAGTTACGGATAGGGGTCTTAAGTAAGTCGATGAACGAGTTAATCGTGCGCCCAACGACCGAGATGATAGGTGCCGGTTCGGTGCCAGGCGCCGCTATGCCTACGCCTGCTGAGAAGGCGGCGATCATATTGTCACTGCTCGATCCCACAGAAGCTGCGGCATTGCTTCAGACCTTTGATCAAAACAGCGTTCTGGTGTTTGCGCGGGTTATCAGCTCACTCAAGCCCGTTCCCCCCAATATTATGTCTGGCGTTGTCAGCGAGTTCCTGACCCTGCTTGGCGAGGAATCAAATGTGAGGGGCGGGGAGGAGCAGGTTCGTAAGTTCCTTTCAGGGTTCCTTGATGACGCTCAGATTGATGAGATATTGAGTGATATCGCAGGGCGGGATGTGCGCAGCATTTGGGAGCGTCTTGGGGATGCGCCAAATACGAAGGCCGCAGCATTCCTTCAGTTGGAACATCCTCAAACCGTCGCGATTGTGTTGTCAAAGCTGCGTCCAGATAAAGCAGCTCGGATATTGGAGGAGATGGAGCGTAACTTTGCCCAATCAGCAGTGCTTCGATTGTCCCGCGTTCCAAATCTTGATCCTTCAGTGATGAAAAAACTCGAAACTGCGATTGAAGCTGAATTCCTTTCTGCGATTTCGCGTCAATCCGGCAGCGTGAAACCGTCTGAGTTAATCGGCGATTTGATGAACAATGTTTCCGGCGCTGCTCGGGAGGAGTTCCTCGAAAATCTTGGCGAGGCCAATCAGGAGCTTCAACTCGAAGTGCTTCGTGTCATGTTCACATTCGCAGATATTGCGACCCGTCTAGAAGGGCGCGATGTGGCGAAGATCGTGAAGGCTGTGGAAGAAGAGCAGATGATGATTGCTCTGAAATACGCTCAGGAAACGAGCAATCCTTCGTTCGACTTTATTCTGGCCAATCTCTCCAAACGTCTTGCGGAACGTATGCAGGAAGATTTGGAGGCCATGGATGATGTGAAAGCAGCCGACGGGGAGGCTGCACATATGGCCATCACCAATGTCATCCAGAAGATGGGGAAAATGGGTGAGTTGAAATTGATTGAGGTCGAGCCCGACTAAGCGGGCTCAGACCAACTTACTGATCCAGGAAGGAACGAAGCTTGCGGCTTCTGCTTGGATGCTTCAACTTACGAAGCGCTTTGGCTTCGATCTGACGAATACGCTCTCGTGTCACCGAGAACTGCTGTCCCACTTCTTCCAATGTGTGATCTGTGTTCATGCCGATACCAAAACGCATGCGCAACACACGCTCTTCACGCGGCGTGAGGGAGGCCAGAACTCGTGTTGTGGTCTCTTTGAGATTGCCCTGAATAGCGCTGTCCAACGGCAAGATCGCGTTCTTATCCTCGATGAAATCACCGAGCTGGCTGTCTTCCTCGTCACCAATTGGGGTCTCAAGAGAAATAGGCTCTTTGGCGATCTTCATCACCTTGCGCACTTTTTCGAGCGGCATCTGCAGCTTTTCAGCCAGTTCTTCAGGCGTCGGTTCGCGGCCGATTTCGTGAAGCATCTGACGACCGGTCCGCACCAGCTTGTTGATGGTCTCGATCATATGCACCGGAATACGGATGGTGCGCGCCTGATCGGCAATCGAGCGTGTGATGGCCTGACGAATCCACCAAGTCGCATAGGTGGAGAACTTATAGCCGCGGCGGTATTCGAACTTATCGACCGCTTTCATCAGGCCAATGTTACCTTCCTGAATGAGATCGAGGAACTGTAGGCCACGGTTGGTGTATTTCTTGGCAATCGAGATCACCAGACGCAGATTGGCCTC
>CAZXRG010000141.1:3165-7840 GCA_964642935.1 uncultured Rhodobacterales bacterium
TTGATGCGCGACTGATCCGCAAGCTTCACCATCGCGCCGTCAATCGACATGATCTTTTTGTTGATGCCGTAAAGCTGATCAACCAAAGCTTCGATCCGGTTGTTATGGAGGTGAAGCGATTCTACCATTTCCACGATCTCGGAGCGGAGTTTTTGGTATTTTCCCTCGTCCTTGTCGCTGAAGCTCTCGTCTTCGTTCAGGGTCGCGGAAATCCGGTAGTCCTGAAGGTTCGACAATTTCTGGAAACTGTCAGCGATCTGATCAAGCGTCTCAAGAACCTGCGGCTTAAGCGCGGCCTCCATGGCAGCCAGTGACAGGTTTGCCTGATCGTCCTCATCCTCTTCGTCGTCATCATCTTTGACAACGGGCTGACCATCCGCATCAAGTTCCTGCTTCGGCTCTTCGGGTTCCGGCTTTGGAACAGGGGCGGCACCAGTGCGGTCCGCCGCATCCGGCGTGGAGCCGAGCACGGAGGCTTCGTCTTCACCGTCAATGGAATTGCCAAAGGTTGTCTCAAGATCGATCACATCGCGCAGCATGATGATCTCGTCCAAAAGCTCGTCGCGCCAAATGGTGATCGCTTGGAAGGTCAGGGGGCTTTCGCACAGCCCTGAAATCATTGTGTTGCGACCAGCCTCGATCCGCTTGGCAATCGCAATCTCGCCCTCACGCGAGAGCAACTCGACCGAGCCCATCTCGCGCAGGTACATGCGCACCGGATCATCGGTGCGATCAAGGTTCTCAGCCGAACCAGCCGCCGCAGTCACTTCACGGGAGGTGTTTACCTCAACGATCTCGGTGGATTTGGCCTCTTCTTCTTCGGCGTCTTCGGCCTCGATCACGTTGATGCCCATCTCAGAGAGCATCGACATCACGTCTTCGATCTGCTCGGAGGATACCTGATCCGGCGGCAGGGACGTGTTGAGTTCATCATAAGTGATGTAGCCGCGCTTCTTCGCGCTAGCGATCATCGCTTTGATGGACGCTTGGCTTAGATCAAGCTGCTGATCCGTGCCGTCGTTGTCTGTCTCTGTAGCTGGTTCTGCGGTATCTTTGGCGGCCATTTGGTTCCTCCATCACGCGCGGCTGGGCGCGGATTAACCGGTATCATTCGAATCATGTACATGTCGTATTCGAATCACTGATTCGCAAGGGCTGGGTTAGCTTTTTTTCATGTTCTTTCGTGCTTCCTCTACCATCTGTGTCAAAAACGCAGAGTTTCTAGCATTTTCTTCGCCATCATCATCCGAATCATCAAATCCGATTCGCGCCGCCTCGTCCTGAGCACGGCCCGCTTCATGGAGGCGCCATGTGACCCCCTCATCATCAACCCCTGTGATCTCGAGCTCGGCCTCGCGGTTTTCATTGATGCGCCCGAGGATGGCACGGTGGCGGCTCAGTTGTGCGGAGAGGTCGTCACTCACATCAATCTGGGATTGGGGGACGCGATGGCCAGTGTGCAGGATCATGTCGATTTGATCCCAAGAGGTCCGCTCGGACATGGCCTTTTGGATTGCGGCGGCTGGATCGTCGGCCTCAAGGGCATCGGGCAGGCATGAGATAAACGCGTTTCTGATCCGAGCAAGTTCCGGCAAAAGAAACGGGAGCGTTTCAATCTGGCTCTCGAAGGTTTCCGCAACTGCAGGATTTAGAATGCAACTGCGCAGAATTGCGGTTTCGCGGATACGGGCTTCAGACTGGGCACCGTCGCCTCTGGCCAGAAACGAGGCTTTTGCACCGGGCGTCGGACGGGCAGGGCCGCGCTCACCCTTTTTCGAGGGTTTCCAGTCTCCCCGATTTTGCATTTGTGGGGAGCGTTTGGGCGCGAACAGCTCCATGCGGCGTTGCCGGAAATCCGCCTTATAATGCTCGCGAATGGACGGATCTTCGATCATCGCCAATGTGCGCTTGAGGCTCGCATCCAATCCGGCGCGCCGCTCAGGGCTGTCAAAGACCTTCTGCTCGGTTTCCCGTTGCCACAGCAGCGCAACCATGGGCACGGCTTTGTCCAGAAGTTGCTGCATGGCCTCAGCGCCGGAATTGCGCAACAGGTCGTCCGGATCGAGGCCTTCGGGCATCAGCGCAAAACGAAGCGACTTTCCCGCCGTGATAAGCGGGAGCGCCACATCGATCAGACGCATGGCGGCGCGAAGACCAGCGGTGTCGCCATCAAGGGCAATGATCGGCTCATCGGTGATCCGCCACATCAAGCGCAACTGGTCGTCGGTGATTGCCGTGCCAAGCGGAGCGACGGAATGGTCGAACCCGTGAGAGGCCAGCGCGATCACGTCCATGTAGCCTTCCGCGACAATCAGCGAGCCGCACTTGCCAGAAGCCTCCCGCGCAGGTTGGTGGTTGTAAAGCGATCGGCCCTTGTCAAAGAGAGGCGTTTCCGGCGAGTTCAGATACTTTGCCTTGGCCTCGGCAGACATGGCCCGACCACCAAAAGCGGTCGGCTTACCGCGCCCGTCACGAATGGGGAACATGATCCGATCTCGGAACCGATCAAACGGCGTGCCACTGTCGGGAATGATGATCAGCCCGGCCTCGTCCATCTGCTTGATGTCGATGTTTTTGGACTTGAGATGATCCATCAGAGCCGTGCGCGATGAGGGCGCAAAGCCGATCTCGAACCGCTCGATATGCGCATCCGTCAGCCCGCGCCCTGCGATATATTCGCGCGCTTGGCTCGCAGCCGCAGAGTTCAGTTGCAGGCGGTAAAATTTCACCGCCAGCTCCATCACATCATGCAGAGTGCTGCGCTGTTTGGCCTGTTCCTGAGCGCGTGGGTCTTGGGCGGGCACGGTCATTCCAGCTTCCCGCGCCAGAATTTCGACGGCTTCCATGAAGCTGACGTTCTCGGTCTCGCGCACAAAGTTCAGCGCATCGCCTTTGGCGTGGCAGCCAAAGCAGTAGTAAAACCCCTTGGCGTCATCCACATGGAAGGAGGCGGTTTTCTCCTGATGAAACGGGCAGGGCGCCCAGTAATCGCCCTTACCGGGGTTGGATTTGCGGCTGTCCCAAGTGAGTTTGCGCCCGGCAACCTGTCCCAAAGACAGTCGGGTTTTCAACTCATCAAGGAATCCATTTGGTAATGCCATGGGGTTTTATGCCTGTCCGCCCCGTTATGGCGCAAGGTGGATTTGCGTGTTGCGCCCGATATTCTTCAAGTTCATCCTATCCATCGGCGGATTTTATGCTAGCTTTCCCGTCACCAAATCGCGGAGGTCTCAATGTCAACGATTGCCATGCCAAAGCCTGATGAGGCGATCTTAAGCCGGAGAGCTGAGATTGTGGCGTCGCTTGAGGCCGTCTTGCCGGTTGATTGCGTCATCTCCGATCCCGCTGAAACCAAGGCCTATGAGTGCGACGGCTTGACCGCCTATCGCTGCCCGCCGCTTGCCGCCGTTCTGCCGCGCACCACTGAGGAAGTGGCCGCGGTCATGAAGGTTTGCTTTGATCTCGGCGTGCCTGTGGTGCCGCGTGGCTCTGGCACCTCCTTGGCGGGGGGGGCTCTTCCAACGGCGGATAGCGTCATTCTGGGAACGGCCCGTCTGAACTCGGTTTTGGAGATCGATACGGCCAATCGCTTCATTCGGGTGCAAACAGGCATCACCAATCTGTCGGTCACCGGAGCGGTTGAGGATCAGGGGTTCTTCTACGCCCCTGACCCGTCCTCCCAGCTGGCCTGTGCGATTGCGGGGAATATTGCCATGAACTCCGGCGGGGCCCATTGCCTGAAATACGGGGTGACCACCAATAATCTGATGGGGCTGCGCATGGTCATGTGCGACGGGGAGATTGTGGAGCTGGGAGGCGCGCATCTGGATGCCTCCGGTTACGATCTGCTCGGTGTGATGTGCGGCTCGGAAGGGCAGTTGGCGGTGGTCACGGAAGCGACCTTGAAAATCCTCCCCAAGCCGGAGGGCGCGCGGCCCGTTCTGATCGGCTTTGATAGCCCTGAGGTGGCTGGGGAATGTGTGGCTGACATCATCAAATCCGGTGTTCTTCCGGTCGCCATTGAATACATGGATCGGCTTTGCATTCAGGCCACGGATGATTTTTCCGGTGCCGGATATCCTGATGTGGATGCCCTGTTGATTGTTGAGGTTGAAGGCTCGGACGCGGAAATTGACGAGCAGCTTGAGAAAGTGCTTGCGGTGGCGCGGCGTCACAATCCGGTGGAGTTGCGCCAATCGGGAAGTGACGCGGAAAGTGCGCTGATCTGGAAGGGGCGCAAGTCGGCTTTCGGGGCTATGGGGCAGATCAATGACTATATGTGCCTTGATGGGACGGTGCCCGTGAGCCAGTTGCCCAAGGTGCTGAGGCGCACGGGTGAGTTGTCCAAGGAACACGGGTTGGAGTGCGCCAATGTGTTTCATGCAGGTGACGGGAACATGCATCCTTTGATCCTGTTTGACGCCAATACGCCCGGTGATCTGGAGCGGGCGGAGGCATTTGGGGCGGATATTCTCAAGCTTTGTGTTGAGGTCGGGGGCTGTCTGACCGGAGAGCATGGTGTTGGGATTGAGAAGCGCGATCTGATGGAGACGCAATACTCTTTAAGCGATATGGAAGCTCAAATGTCGGTGAAGGATTGCTTTGATCCTGATTGGATTTTGAACCCCGCCAAAGTGTTTCCGCTTCATGTGAGTGCGGGGCGTCGTGGGGTTTA
>CAZXRG010000142.1:0-4207 GCA_964642935.1 uncultured Rhodobacterales bacterium
TCGCCGAGCATTACACTTATTGAGCGCAATTCTGAAATCCTAAAAGATACCTTCGCCAAAACTAAGAAACACCTGATTGACCACCTAAACAACGCGAACATCAAGATTGTAACTGATGCCGAAGTCAGCGCCGTCACCAAAACCCACGTTCAACTTTCAACTGGACACCAAATCAAAAGCGAATTCACAGTCGGTGCCGCCGGGGCGACACCATATCCTTGGCTTTCAGACATTGGGCTGGAAACACAGAATGGGTTTATTAGCGTTGATGAAACTCTAACTACATCTGATCCTGACATATTTGCAGCGGGAGATTGCGCTTATTTTAAGCCAAACCCTTTGCCCAAGGCCGGTGTATTTGCCGTCCGTCAAGCCCCTGTACTTCTTCAGAACTTGCGAGCATCGATGTTGGGCAAGCCCAAACGTTCCTACAGGCCACAAAAAACCTACCTAAAGCTAATCTCTACCGGATCGAAAAACGCGGTTTCCGATAAATTTGGCGTTACCCTTGATGGAGAATACATGTGGCGCTGGAAAGATCGGATTGACCGGAAATTTATGGATCAGCTTAACAAACCGCCATTAATGAAAGATCCTTCTACAGATACCCAGCAAGCTACTGTGCTTGAAAAGAGATACAAAACAATGTGTGGTGGTTGCGGAGCAAAAATGGAGAGTCGACATCTGTCCTCCGTTTTGAACCAACTTCCGACTAAGCGCCGGAAAGATGTTCTATCGTCACCCGGAGATGATGCCGCAATTCTTAAACATGGAGACGCGTTTCAGGTTTTCACCACAGACCACTTACGCGCTTTTTCCGATGATCCCTGGCTCATGGGGCGCGTGGCCGCGATCCATGCGCTCGGTGATATTTGGGCCATGGGAGCGAAACCGCAAGCGGCACTTGCTTCAATCATTCTTCCACCGATGGCCGATCACCTGCATGCCTCAATGCTTGATGAAATTTTAACGTCAGCAACCAGCGTGCTCAATACCGCCGGAGCCGATTTGGTAGGCGGACACACAAGCATCGGCACCGAACTCACCGTCGGTTTCTCGATCACCGGCCTGAGGGACAAAGAGCCTATCCAGAATTCAGGTGCAAAACCGGATGACTTGCTGATACTCACCAAACCCCTTGGGATCGGTACAATTTTAGCCGCTGAAATGCGTGCGATGGCTGACGGGCGCGACGTTGAAAAGGCCTATGATTTAATGAGCCAACCCTCTCAACGTGCATCAGAAATACTAAGCCCACAGGCGCATGCCATGACGGATGTAACCGGATTTGGATTGGCGGGACATCTGAACCAAATGATGACCCATTCTAAGACCCAAGCGAAACTCCTCTTGGATCAAATCCCCGTCCTGAATGCAGCTGTCACCTATGCAGATGCGGGCATCAGAAGTTCATTGTGGACTTCAAATCGGGATGCAATTCCAAATTGGGCATATGATGATAAGGGGCGAAATGCGCTCCTGTTTGATCCGCAAACAGCGGGTGGTCTGCTTGCAGCAATACCTCCTGAAAACGCCGAAACAATCCTAGCGGAGCTGCAGAAAGCAAATATCGATGCACATATTATCGGTCACGTCACCAAAGGCCCGCCCGGCATTGATCTAGCTTAAAAAGCTCAAAATCTCTTTGGCGGCGGCTTCGATATCGCCGCCATTAAGATCCCTCAAATCCAAAGACAAAACACTGCTAGCATCCGTCTTTCGATAGCGCGGATCATAGTGCTCTTCCATCAGGCCGCCCGCAAGACGCGTAAAATTGCCCTCCTGCGCCATGGCCTGCCAACCGTCGATTTGAGCGGCGGAATAAAACGGACGCAATTGATCAATGACCGCTGACAACCGGCCAGGATCCGTGGTCAGGTCACAATAGGCCCGCGTCAAATACGCCGCGCGCGCCTCCAAAGGTGCTGAAATGCGCACACGGGGTGCGTCTTTCATGGCAGCCCAGATCGAGGGCGGCACCATACGTTCTCCAATTTTTGACGATTCAGCCTCGATCAGAACAGGACGAGACGCATCCAGCCCATGCACCGCCTTAGCCAATGCACCCTCAAACGCCTTTTGGGAAGGCTGCTCATCTCCAAACCCACCAAAGAGCGACCCGCGATGATGCGCCAATCCTTCAAGATCGATAATTTGCCCCCCCAAACGACCAAAGGCATGGAGAATATCCGTCTTCGCAGTGCCCGTGTTTCCGTCAATCAGATAGACTGGAGCGCGAAACTCATCCTCATAAAGCGCCTTAACCACCAATCGACGATACGCGCGATACCCGCCCTCAACCACCTCGGCGCGCCAGCCAATCTGATTTAAAATCGAGGTGAATGAGCCGGAACGCTGGCCGCCTCGCCAACAATAAACCAAAGGCTTCCACTCCCCCGGATGGTCACAAAGGGGTCCCCTCAAATGGATGCTGGAATTTTTGGCCACCAAAGCGGCTCCAATTTTGCGCGCCTTAAACGGGCTGTCTTGCACATAAATTGTCCCCACCTCAGCCCGCTCCGCATCATCCAAAACCGGCAAGTTAATCGCACCGGGCACGTGATCCTCGCCAAATTCCGATGGCGAACGGACATCAATGACCGTATCAAAGCCATGAGTATAAAATTCAGACAGCGTGCTAAATGATTGGACCATAAGGCCTCATATCTGAGCAGATGCCAAACCGGAAGGTGCGTTTTCAGCACTTGAGCTTGCCAATAAGACATTAACACCCAAGACAACGGAAGATTAATATGCCGCAAGACAGCAAGACGGAAAACCATACCTTCGATCTTTTCGTTATTGGTGGGGGCATTAACGGATGTGGCATTGCGCGCGACGCAGCAGGGCGCGGCCTTAACGTCGGGCTTGCGGAAATGAACGACTTTGGCTCGGCCACTTCTTCCGCCTCAACCAAACTGTTCCACGGCGGACTACGTTACCTCGAATACTTCGAGATCAAACTGGTGCGCAAAGCCCTGATCGAGCGCGAACTCCTCCTCAGAGCCATGCCCCACATCAGCTGGCCCATGCGATTTGTGCTGCCCTACCACAAAGACATGCGCTTTGAGAACGACACGCCAACCTCCAAGCTGCTTTCAACGGTGATGCCATGGATGAAAGGCCGCCGCCCCGCATGGCTCATCCGGCTTGGATTGTTCCTCTATGACAATTTGGGAGGGCGCAAAATCCTCCCCAAAACATCGACAATTGACCTGTCCAAAAGCCCTGAAGGCGCGTCCTTGAAGGCCAAATTCAAAAAAGCCTATGAGTATTCCGATTGCTGGGTCGAAGACGCCCGACTTGTGATCCTGAACGCACGCGACGCAAAGGCCCGCGGAGCCACCATCATGCCCCGCACCAAAGTTATATCCGCCACGCGCAACAAAGACCTTTGGGACATCGTCACCGAGACCAACGGTGAAACCCGCACCCAGCACGCAAAAATGATCGCAAACGCAGCCGGCCCATGGGTAGAAGACATCATAAAAGACAAGATCAGATTAAACTCAACGGAAGGCGTGCGCTTGGTGCGCGGCAGCCACATCGTCACCAAACGCCTGTTTGAACACGACAAATGCTACATATTTCAAGGCACTGACGGGCGCATTGTTTTCGCCATTCCTTACGAGACCGATTTCACCTTGATCGGCACCACGGATGCGGAGCATTCGGACCCGGATGAAAAGCCCACCTGCTCCCCAGAAGAATCCGATTACCTGCGCAAATTCGCGTCCGAGTATTTTGAAACACCAATCGAAAAAGAGGATGTGCTCTGGACCTATTCCGGTGTGCGCCCGCTCTTTGACGATGGAGCTGAAACCGCTGCGGCTACGACGCGCGAGTACGTTCTAAAGGTTAACGACGCAGGCCCACCACTTTTGAACGTCTTCGGTGGAAAAATCACTACTTTCCGAAAACTGGCTGAATCCGCCATGGAAAAGGTGCAAGACTATGTGCCTTTCGAAAAAGCCGATTGGACTGCAGGCGTGCCCCTGCCCGGAGGCGACTTTCCCGTTGATGGCGTCGCCCGACTGACCTCAAAACTCAAAGTCACCTACCCGTTTCTGGGCGACCGCTGGGCAACGCGCATGATCAAAGCCTATGGCACAGATGCCGAAAAAATCCTCGGAAACGCCCAAAAAGAAACCGATCTGGGCCGCGCATTCGGAGCAACCCTCACAGAGCGCGAAGTCGACTGGTTGAT
>CAZXRG010000142.1:4307-7616 GCA_964642935.1 uncultured Rhodobacterales bacterium
AATTGTCACGCGGCCCCTTGCACCGCACCCCGAATTCAGTCAAAACCGTCCCTGTTTGGACGCGTGAAGAATGCGCACTATTTGATGTAGAGAGAGACAATTATGGCGGACGGATCCATGGATATGCAGAGCGAGCCAACAGTAGACATCAGCGTCCGCGACACATTCGGCATCGACAGCGATCTTGTGGTCAAAGGCTTTGCTGAAGGCTCTGACCGCGTGCCTGCCCGTGATGACAGCTATCTGTTTGACCATGACACCACATTGGCGATCCTTGCAGGATACCGGAACAACCGCCGCGTGATGGTTCAGGGCTACCACGGAACCGGTAAATCCACCCATATCGAGCAAATTGGCGCCCGTCTCAACTGGCCAACCGTGCGCGTCAACCTCGACAGCCATATCTCCCGGATCGACCTGATCGGTAAGGACGCCATCAAACTGCAAGACGGCAAGCAGGTCACAACCTTCCAGGAAGGCATCCTGCCGTGGGCGCTGCGCAACCCGGTGGCCATCGTGTTTGACGAATACGACGCAGGCCGTCCGGACGTGATGTTCGTGATCCAGCGCGTGTTGGAGGTGGACGGTAAGCTCACCTTGCTCGACCAGAACGAAGTGATCACCCCGCACCCCTATTTCCGCCTGTTCTCGACCACCAACACAATCGGTCTGGGCGATACCACGGGCCTTTACCACGGCACTCAGCAACTAAACCAAGGCCAGCTTGACCGTTGGTCCATGGTGACCACGCTCAACTATCTTGAGCATGACGCCGAGGTTGAGATCGTCATGGCCAAATGCCCGCATCTCCAGAACGAGGAAGGCCGCAAGATGGTCTCCCAGATGGTGACGGTCGCGGACCTCTCCCGCTCCTCCTTCATGAACGGCGATATCTCCACGGTGATGAGCCCACGTACAGTGATCGCATGGGCGCAAAACCACGAGATTTTCAACAATGTCGGTTTCGCCTTCCGCCTGACATTCCTCAACAAATGCGACGAACTGGAGCGCCAGACTGTGGCCGAATTCTACCAGCGTTGCTTTGACGAGGAACTGCCGGAGAGTGCTGCATCCGTCAGCTTGGGATAAGCCTTTCGCAAAACGCTTGGCGCCATTGGCACCTCAAACAAGCAAAATAGTTCTGAATCCTATCGATACTGATACTATCGGCGGAATTCTGCCTGGGGTAGTGTAGCAATACATGAAGTAAATCCTTGGGGGAATAATGTACTTTTGCAGAAAAAGCTTGGCGGTCGCTTTAATTTTGGCCGCTCCAACAACCGCAACCGCGGCAACCGTGACTTACAACGGAACATCATATGAAATCGTGAGTGGACCAGCGAGCGTCCTATCCGCTGAAGTCGGGCAGACAGTCACGCAGTCCTTTGCGGGCAGAGTATTCCTGTCCGAAGGACAGGATATTACAAATCCGGGGACAACGGCGGACTCTCTGCCAGTTTTTCAAGCGGCATATGACGCCGCAATCGCGAATGGCGACACCGATTTCATCACCGAAATTTACGGAGGCGCGAGTTTCAGCTATCCAGGCGCTACCAATGGCAGTTTTACTGTCGGATCCGCAGGCCCTTACCATCAGGCCTCTGCAGTGACCTACGCTGAGGTAAATCTGCAAACTTACGCGTTTTACGACATCACGTTTACGCCAACCGCTGCCACACCGACGCAAACGAGCGCGTTCATGTCCCACACCTACTACGTGGATTCCTACGATGTGGACCCCTTTGGTGACGCAACGACCTACGACAGTGGCCTCTATAATGATTTCAACTTCTTTGAATTCAACGTCCTGCCAACGACAGGCACATCGGTCACACCTGTACCAGTGCCGGGTTCTGCCGCATTCCTGGCACTTGGCCTCATGGGATTTGCTGTCGCTAAGCGCAAAAAGAGCTAAGCTAAACTTGCGATAAAATCAAAAGAGGCCTCTCAATCGGAGGCCTCTTTCTTTTTGCATGAAGCTGACCGCTTAGATCAGAAGTTCAGCGACACATCCCGATGGGCCGCATTACATGACGCCAGGTAGAGCGCCTGCTCGCGGGACAATTTATCCTGCAATCGCGCGCCCAGAGTGGACTCGATCCCCTCCATATAGCGCGTCACACCTGCCTGAAGATCACCCTCAGCGGCACTGCGCCAAGCCGCACCTTCCGCATAGGCATCAAGCGACTTTGCATATTCATCAAGCGCCTTCTCCTTATCAGGCGTCTTCGCCTTCAAGGCCCGACGCACTTTGCTGAGGGCAGATTTCACGTCGCCAGCACCTTCAACACTGCCAAAGGCCTTTGAAAGATCGTTTACAATACCCTCAGAGGCCTCAGGTTCCTGATCCGTAATGACCGAACGCAACCCATCCAACTCACCTTTCAAGGCCGTGAACGCCTCGTTCTGCTCAAGAATGGCCACGAATTGCGCCGCATTCTCATAAGAGCCATCCGCTGCACGGCGATAGGTCATCCGCGCCTTATCCTCGGCTTGGATCAACTGGTTGAAGGTCTCATATTGCGCCTCCCAAGTGTCAGGAACACGCGCCGCGACCTCTGCCTTCTCCGCTTCCAGACCCTCGATCTCCAGAGCCAATTCCGCCTTCAAAGCCTCATTGTCCCGTGTGCGATCCATACGCTGCTTCAACTCGCCAATGTGCGCGTCTATCTTGCGCATGTCCTTCTCAAGACGACGCACAAGGCGCTGTGCAGGGCGATACTCATCGGCCGCTGCCACAACCGCCCCATGGGTCTGAGCAATCTCATCAAGCCCCAGCACGGCTGCATCCGCACTCTCAAACGCATCCGCCAGATCACCCGCAATCTTCTTGGGCAAGGGCGAGAGATCAAGCGCCTTGGCACCAGCAATCGCCTCAAGAACGCTCCCATCGGACGCCACCTTCTCGGCCACAAACTCCTCCAAGCAATGCTGCAATTTGGGGTTGCGCGGCGGCGGAGAGGTCTCGGACAGAAAGCTCACCCGATTGGGCAGATAGTTCACCAATTGCGGATAGTAGCCAACGATCCCAAGTGCGATCAGCTGCAGGCAGATAAACGCAATCACGCCCTTATACATCTGAATTGTCTTCACGATGGGCGGTGCCACCCCGCGCAAATAGAACAGCGCAAAGCCAAAGGGCGGCGTGAGGAAGGAGGTCTGGATGTTCAACCCGATCATCACACCGAGCCAAACAGCCGTGATATTGGCCGATGGATCCGCCAGCAGGATGGGCGCCACAATCGGCACCACCACCACGGCGATCTCGATGAAATCAAGGAAGAAGCCGAGGAAGAAAATCACCGCCAT
>CAZXRG010000143.1:0-7565 GCA_964642935.1 uncultured Rhodobacterales bacterium
CGCGTGAGTTGGAAGATACGCCAGCGGTTCGCGGCATGGTCGCGAAGATCCCGCACATGGTGGAGATCATCGAAGAGAAGGGCTGAAGCCTTTTTTCGATTAAAGATTTAAAACGCCTCGACTTAACGGTCGGGGCGTTTTGCGTTTATCGTCGAAAGCTGCTATCCAAACACGACAGAGGGTTTCGTGTTTTTGGGGAAAGACGATGTATTCAAGAATGTTGTTGGGGTCAGCATGCCTGATTTTGGTATCGGGCTGTTCGAACTATAAGTTACGACCTTATGCTATTGAGATTAGCGGCGCAGAGCGAGGCGTTTATACTGGGGTCGCAGGGTCAGATTACACCAAGGTTATGATTGCTCAGCATACCGGACGGGTTGTCTGTGGAACGCTGCCGCGAAAATTGGTTGTGACGCCGCAGGAAGACGGAACCAAGTCTTTTCAAGGTAAGTGTTGAGCTGGTCATAAATCGCTGACGGAAATGGAGGGCGGTGATGCCGCTCTTTCATCGTCATAGCGGGGTTTTCCGGCCCCTTTTAAGAGAGGCCGGAAAGTTGTCTTAGTTGATGTCCGATAGCAAAGACGGGCGTTTCACGAGGTTGCGCACGGCATGTGCGTAAACTTCGTCAAATGCGTTGTCGTTGAGCCATGCGGCCACAGATGAGATGCTGACCTTTTTCACATTTGGACGCACGGACCAGCTTACCTGAAGAGGGGAGCCCTTTTCGTTGTAGCTTGGGCCTGTTGTGGAGCCTTCATATGTGATTGGCGTGCCTGTATCGGACGGGATGCCAACGGCTTGGTGAAATCCGTTAACCATGCTGACTTCTGTGAGTGCTCCGAAGTCTGCGGCGCTATCATCGTTCACCAGCACATAGACCTGACCTTCAACACGCAGTTGTGGGTTCATGATCGCTTCACTCAAACAAGCGCCCAATGTGGGGCCCGGGGTGATTTTGGCGGTGGTGTGGACGTAGTGAACCTCGATTGTATCACCGGGGGCCAAATCGCCGTAGTCGTTTACGCCAACGGGTGTTTCATATGGGGCCAGCTCGGCTTCGGTCAATTCGCCGTCAAAGAGGTAGCCAGAGCCATAGCCTTTGCCGTTCCCGTTGCCTGCATAGGTGGTGAACTGTCCGCCCTTATGCTCGGCACCTTCATGGAAGTGGATGTTGCACAGGTTCATCACGTTTGATGCAGGTGCGGTTTGGAAGTCATTTGTGTTCTCGCCCGTCAGTGTTGCGAGATCACGGGGGGATTGCGGGCCAAAGCCTGCGCCGTCAGTGGCACTTGCCAGAGCGGCGCGTTGAGCTGCGACCACGTCGTCACCGACAACATCATTTGCAGCATGAGCAGTGGTGCTGAGCGCGCAAAGCGAAAGCATCGCGACTGTCTTTGATAGATAATGGGATTTCATAAATGTCTCCTTTTGAAATCTGTTTTCGGGAGGAAGACAAAATCTCCAAGCTGTTATGCGTCTTGCGACGTCGTTGCCCGGATCGTTTAATCACCCACCCATTTGTTCACAAAGTTAGAACATCTAGAGGGCAAAGCAAGTTCTATCGCCTCGTTTTTAGAGGAAAATTAACCATGATGCCCGCTTTCATGATCTGCGATTGAAGTCGCGCGTCGGGTTTTGTCTTGAATTTGAGCGGGAGGGCCTGTAGATGCGCTGGGTGGCTCAAATTCGAGTCGAAATCAAACGCCGTGTTGGCCCCTTTCGTCGCAATCGGGGGGTCGTTCCGGCAAGAGGAGAATGCGACATGAAACTACATGAAATTGCCGATAATCCCGGCGCTACGAAACGCAAAAAGCGCATTGGTCGTGGTCCTGGTTCAGGGACTGGTAAGACCGGTGGACGTGGTATCAAGGGTCAGAAGTCTCGCTCAGGTGTTGCTATCAACGCCTATGAGGGTGGCCAGATGCCTCTCTACCAGCGTCTTCCAAAGCGCGGCTTTAACAACATTAACGCCAAGCGTCATGCGGTGATCAATCTGGGTATCCTCCAGAAGTTCATCGATGAGAAGAAAATCGACGCTAAGAAGCCGATCACAGAGGAAACTCTGGTTGAGAGCGGTTTGGTACGTCGGGTGCGCGATGGTGTTCGTCTTCTTGCCAAGGGTGAGTTGAAGGCCAAGGTTGACCTCACGGTGACCGGTGCGTCCAAGTCTGCTGTTGCGGCTGTCGAGAAAGCTGGCGGTAAAGTCACCGTTACGGCTCCGGCAAAAGAAGACGCAGCGGCTGAGTAACGCTTGAAGGCGGCGTTCTGCCGCCTTACATTCATTCAGCACAAGATTTCTTGCGCCGCCGCTGAACATTCAGACGGGCGGCGCAGTTGTTCAAGGAGGCCTTAATGGCATCAGCAGCAGAGCAAATGGCAGCCAACATGTCCTGGGGGGCATTTGGTAAGGCCAAAGAACTGCAACAGCGCATCATGTTTGCGCTTGGTCTTCTCATTGTTTACCGCATTGGTACTTATATTCCGGTTCCCGGAATTGATGCGGCCCAACTGGCGGTCTTCTTTGAGGAGCAGTCACAGGGCATCGGCGGGATGTTGAACCTGTTTTCCGGTGGCGCGATTGGTCGAATGGCCATTTTTGCCCTTGGGATCATGCCTTACATTTCAGCCTCGATCATCATTCAGTTGCTGACATCCATGGTGCCGACCCTTGAGAACCTCAAGAAAGAGGGCGAACAGGGACGGCGCAAGATCAATCAGTACACGCGTTATCTGACGGTCATTCTGGCGACATTCCAAGCTTACGGCATCTCTGTGGGTCTTGAGTCTCAGGGCTTGGCCAGTGAGCCGGGCATGTTCTTTAGAGCCGCTGCGGTGATTACGCTTGTCGGTGGCACCATGTTCCTGATGTGGCTCGGTGAGCAAATCACTGCGCGGGGCATCGGTAATGGTATTTCGCTGATCATTTTCGTGGGCATTGTTGCCGAGCTTCCGGGTGCGATTGCCGGTTTCTTCGCTCAGGGTCGTTCAGGTGCTTTGAGCCCTGTTGTGATCGTTGGTGTGATGGTGATGATTGTCGCCGTGATTGCCTTTGTGGTCTTTGTGGAGCGTGCGCTTCGTAAGGTGCACATTCAGTATCCACGCCGTCAGGTTGGACAGAAGATGTATGGGGGTGAGAGCTCTCACCTGCCGATCAAGCTGAACCCTGCTGGTGTTATTCCTCCGATCTTTGCATCGTCCTTGTTGCTGTTGCCGACCACTTTGGCGACCTTCTCGGGCAATCAGGGCGCTGGCTGGCTCAATACGGTTCTGGCTTACTTTGGCCCCGGACAGCCTCTCTATCTGTTGTTCTTCGTGGCGATGATCGTGTTCTTCTCCTACTTCTATACGGCCAATGTGTCGTTCAAGTCGGATGATGTGGCCGATAACCTCAAGAAGCAGGGCGGGTTTGTACCCGGAGTGCGTCCCGGTCAGAAGACGGCGGATTACCTTGATTATGTGGTGGCGCGTCTGTTGGTGGTTGGCTCGGCCTATTTGGCGGCTGTGTGTTTGCTGCCGGAAATTCTACGCTCGCAACTGGCTATTCCGTTCTACTTTGGCGGAACCTCCTTGTTGATTGTGGTGTCCGTCACCATGGACACAATCACGCAGGTGCAAAGCCATTTGCTGGCACATCAATACGAAGGTCTGATTGAGAAATCTCGACTGGGTGGTAAGAACCGCTCCAAAGCGAGGTCGAAGTCTAAAGGGAAAGCACGTCGATGAACATTATTCTGCTCGGCCCACCGGGAGCTGGTAAGGGAACGCAAGCCAAGATGCTCGTGGACGAGCGGAACATGGTGCAATTGTCGACTGGCGATATGTTGCGGGCCGCAAGAACCTCTGGAACCGAAATGGGGAAGATGGTTGCAGGCGTCATGGATCGCGGTGAGTTGGTGACAGATGAGATCGTGATCGGTCTGATCGAAGAGCAGCTGACAACGGCGGATGCTGATGGTGGTTTTATCTTTGACGGTTTCCCACGCACTTTGGCACAGGCGGACGCTTTGGGCGTGCTTTTGAGCAAAGTCGGTCAGTCCTTGGATAAAGTCGTTGAAATGCGTGTGGACGATGATGTTTTGGTCAAGCGGATCGCGGGTCGTTTCACCTGTGGTGATTGTGGCGAAGGCTATCACGATGATTTCAAGAAGCCGTCGGTTGATGGGGTTTGCGACAATTGCGGATCATCCAACTTTAAGCGCCGTCCAGACGATAATGAAGAGAGCCTTCGCACGCGCCTTATGGCCTATTACAAAGATACGTCGCCTTTGATCGGGTATTACTATGCCAAAGGTCAGCTCGATTCCATTGATGGGCTTGGCGAGATTGATGAGGTTAAGGGGCGTTTGGCAGGTGCTTTGGCAGGCTAAGGTCCGCTTGTCTGTGCTTAACTCCCAGTGGAATTATTGATTTGTTGGGAAATGTCTTGACAGGTTCTTGACGCCAGTTGGAATCGGAGTATAACCCGCTCTTCTCTTTACGGAGATTTGGCTCATCTGAGTCGGAAATTATAAGGCCCGCTGGTTCCTAAAGATCGGCGGGTTTCGTTGTGAAAAAAGGTTCCGGGATGACGGAACCGCAACCAGACGGAGACTGCACTTGGCACGTATCGCAGGGGTTAACATCCCGACACATAAGCGCGTTGTTATCGCGCTCACTTACATCCACGGAATTGGGAATACAGCAGCGAAGTCTATCTGCGACGCAGTAGGCATTGACCTGACCCGCCGTGTTAACGAATTGAGCGATGCGGAAGTACTTTCCGTTCGTGAGCACATCGACAGCAACTTCGCTGTTGAAGGTGATCTTCGTCGTGAGACATCCATGAACATCAAGCGTCTTATGGACCTTGGTTGTTACCGTGGCCTTCGTCACCGTCGTGGTCTACCGGTTCGCGGTCAGCGGACTCACACGAATGCTCGTACCCGTAAGGGCCCCGCAAAAGCCATCGCTGGCAAGAAGAAATAAGGGGACTGATCCATGGCTAGAGATAAAGTTCGCACGAAGAAGAAGGTCCGCAAGAATATTTCTGCGGGCGTGGCGCATGTAAATGCTTCCTTCAACAACACCAAAATCCTGATTTCCGACGCTCAGGGCAATGCGATTGCATGGTCTTCTGCAGGAACAATGGGCTTTAAGGGCTCGCGGAAATCCACACCTTATGCGGCGCAGATGGCAGCGGAAGATGCTGGCAAGAAAGCCCAAGAGCATGGTGTTCGCACTTTGGAAGTTGAAGTTCAGGGTCCAGGGTCCGGTCGCGAGAGCGCATTGCGTGCCTTGAGCGCTGCTGGATTTGTTGTGACCGCCATTCGCGATGTTACACCGATTGCACACAACGGATGCCGCCCACCGAAGCGTCGTCGCGTTTAAGTTAAATTCCGCGTGGCGCTCAAAGGCGCTGCGCATCTTGAATTTTATACCTCGGGGAACTGCCGTGCACCGGATCCAAGCGGCAGAATGAATGGAGGCGACATGATCCAGAAGAATTGGCAGGACTTAATCCGTCCTAACGGTCTTGTAATCAAACCAGGTGCTGATCCCATGCGGATGGCCACAGCGACTGCGGAGCCTTTGGCGCGTGGTTTCGGTCTGACGCTTGGCAACGCGCTGCGCCGTGTTTTGCTGTCATCCCTTCAGGGTGCTGCAATCGTGAGCGTACAGATCGACAACGTACTTCACGAGTTTTCTTCCGTGGCGGGTGTCCGTGAGGACGTCACTGACATGGTTTTGAACCTTAAGGGCGTTGCGTTAAAAATGGATGTAGAAGGTCCAAAACGTCTCAATGTTTCGGCCAAAGGTCCTGGCGTTGTGACTGCGGGTGACATCTCTGAAAGCGCGGGCGTTGAGGTTCTTAATCGTGACCATGTGATTTGCCACCTTGATGATGGCGCGTCGCTCTTTATGGAGCTGACCGTTGATCAGGGCGCTGGTTATGTGGCTGCGGACAAGAACCGCCCAGAAGATGCGCCGATCGGTTTGATCCCTGTGGATGCTCTTTTCTCACCGGTTAAGAAAGTGTCCTACAAGGTTGAGCCAACGCGTGAGGGTCAGGTTCTTGACTATGACAAGCTGACTTTGAACGTTGAAACAGACGGTTCCTTGACGCCTGAGGATGCAATCGCATATGCGGCGCGTATCCTTCAGGATCAGCTTTCTGTCTTCGTGAACTTTGATGAGCCTGAGCAGGCTGGTCGTCAGGAAGAAGAGGACGATCTGGAGTTCAACCCGCTGCTTCTCAAGAAAGTTGACGAGTTGGAGCTGTCGGTACGCTCTGCAAATTGCCTGAAAAACGACAATATCGTATATATTGGCGACCTGATCCAGAAGACCGAGGCAGAAATGCTGCGAACTCCGAACTTCGGTCGCAAGTCGCTCAACGAGATCAAAGAGCTGTTGTCCACAATGGGACTTCATCTTGGTATGGATATCGTGGATTGGCCGCCGGATAATATCGAAGATTTGGCCAAGAAGTACGAAGATCATTTTTGATCGATGAATTTGTAGGATGCGTTTGAAACGCATCCTACCCCCGGGCTCCAAAGCCCCAATAAAAAGTGGTCGTTGAGAGAAAACAGCGGCTTACGCCAGATGCCCCGAAGGGGTGTCGCAATAAAACGAAATGAGACTTTAAAAAAGGAGTGACACAATGCGTCACGCTAAAGGATACCGTAAGTTAAACCGGACCCATGAGCACCGTAAGGCGCTTTTCGCGAATATGTCCGGCTCGCTCATCGAGCATGAGCAAATCAAAACAACTCTCCCGAAAGCCAAAGAGCTTAAGCGGGTTATGGACAAGCTGATCACGCTTGGTAAGCGCGGCGATCTGCACGCGCGTCGTCAGGCCTCTTCCCAGCTTAAAGAAGAGCAGTATGTGGCCAAACTTTTCGAGATTCTCGGCCCTCGCTACAAAGAGCGCAACGGCGGTTACACGCGCGTTCTCAAGGCCGGTTTCCGTTATGGCGACATGGCTCCCATGGCGATCATCGAGTTGGTTGATCGTGATCGCGACGCCAAAGGTGCTGCTGATAAGGCCCGTGTTGCGGCCGAAGATGCTGCTGAAGAGTAAATCTTTAGCACCACGAGATTTTGAGGCCGTCCCATTGGGGCGGCTTTTCTTTTTGGACCATGGGGTTTAGCGTTTTCTAATGGCGGATTTGTTTGACACAGGCGGGAGTACATCAACGGGGCCTCGGCCTTTGGCTGATCGTTTGCGCCCCTCGAAACTGTCAGAAGTCATTGGTCAGTCGCATGTGGTCGGCCCTGAGGGCACTTTGACGCGCATGATTGAGGGCGGGACCATGTCCTCGCTGATTTTCTGGGGGCCTCCCGGGGTGGGGAAGACCACAATTGCGCGGCTTTTGGCGGATGACGTGGATATGGCGTTTGTTCAGATATCCGCAATTTTCACAGGTGTGCCGGAGCTTCGCAAAGTGTTCGAGGCGGCCAAACTGAGGCGGACCAACGGGCGGGGCACGCTCTTGTTTGTGGATGAGATACATCGCTTCAATAAGGCCCAGCAGGACGGGTTTCTTCCGCATATGGAGGATGGGACGATCCTTCTGGTGGG
>CAZXRG010000144.1:0-5935 GCA_964642935.1 uncultured Rhodobacterales bacterium
GTTTCGAGGGCTTTTTAGGGAGCCGCGATCAACAAGATGGGTTTCAAGTTCGACCCTGATTGGGGTGTCTGGCGCATTGATCAAAGTCAGGAGCGTTTCAGCGGCGATTTTGCCCATGTCGCGGTGGGGCACATGCACGGTACTGATCGCGGGGCTCACCACGCTGGCCAATTCGATATCGTCAAAGCCGACAATCGAGATGTCGTCGGGTACATCAAGGCCCATGGCTTGGGCGGCGCGAATGGCACCCACGGCGAGCACATCGTTTCCGCAAATCACCAAAGAGGGCAGGGGAGCTGATTTCGCAAGGCGATCAAAAGCGGCGCGCCCAATTTCAATCGCGTATTCGGTTTCCAAGACGGGCATATCATACGGATTTAATCCGGCTGCGCGAATTGCGTCCCGTGCGCCGTCCACGCGATTTTTGGCGCGGTCATTTCCGGTGGTTTTTGCGCTGATATAGGCAAAGCTCCTATGTCCCAGAGCGATTGCTTTGCTCACAAGCGCTTCGGAGGCTTTGCGATTGTCAAATCCCACATAAGAGTGTTTTGGCTCCTCGGCCTTGCTCCACGCGATGACGTAAGGAATGCCGCGCTCCTCCAGAAAGGCATAGGTGCTGGCGTCGCGTTCGGTTCCAATAAGCAGCATGGCATCTGCGCCGCGACCGACCATCGTGCGGATCAGTTTGGCCTCTTGGTCTGGATCGTAAGCGGAACTGGCTACGATCAGGGTTGAGTTTTGGGAGACCAATTCTTGTTGAAAAGCCTCTATGCCCTTGGCAAATATGGAGTTATCCATGGTTGGGATCACCGCACCTATGATGCCCGTGCGATTTGCGGCAATGGCGCGGGCTCCGAAGTTTGGGGCGTAGTTCAAAGCCTCTACGGCTTTCATGACGCGATCACGGGTCTTTTGGGAGACCTTTGAAGGCTCGTTCAGGCACCTGGACACGGTCGCGGTCGAGACCCCTGATGCTGCCGCCACGTCGGCGAGATTTGGTAGGTTTCGTTTTGAACGGTTCATGGGTGCCGTTGTAATGTAATAGCTTGCATTGTCAAATGTAAGCTATTACATCCATATGAAATATTAAGGAATCGTCCCCAAAGTTTGCGCTGATCAGGAGACATCATCAATGGCCCGCACCTACCTCAAGAAAGCCGATCTTACCTCCTTTAGCGATGCGACGGATGTGCGCGAAACAGTTCAGAACATTTTGGATGATATTGAAGCGCGTGGTGATGCGGGTGCTTTGGAGTATGCTGCCAAATTCGATAAATACTCCGGTAATATCAAGTTGACTGCGGCGGAGATCGAAGCGGCCTCTGCCTTGGTTCCTGAAAAGCTGAAGCAGGATATTCAATTTGCCCATGACAATGTCCGCCGATTTGCCCAAGCGCAAAAAGAGACCCTCAAAGACATTGAGATCGAGGTCGTTCCCGGTCTGATTGCGGGGCAAAAGAGCATCCCTGTTCAGACCGCTGGCTGTTATATTCCGGGCGGGCGGTATTCGCATATCGCCTCGGCGATCATGACTGTGACCACCGCCAAAGTTGCCGGATGTGGCAATATCATCGCCTGCTCTCCGCCGCGCCCTGATGTGGGGATCGCGCCTGCGATTATCTATGCCGCCCATATCTGTGGAGCCGATACGATCCTTGCATTGGGCGGCGTTCAAGGCGTTGCGGCCATGGCGTTTGGTTTGTTTGACTTGCCCAAGGCGGATATTCTGGTGGGGCCGGGCAATCAGTTTGTGGCCGAGGCCAAGCGCATCCTGTTTGGGCGGGTTGGCATTGATATGTTTGCGGGGCCCACCGACAGTTTGATCCTGGCAGACAAAGATGCTGATCCTGAGATTGTTGCCGCTGACCTCGTGGGACAGGCGGAGCATGGGTATAACTCGCCCGTTTGGCTGGTGACGGATGACAGGGCTCTGGCGGAAAAGGTGATGGAGCTGGTGCCGCCTTTGATTGCTGACCTACCTGATTTGAACGGGAAGAATGCCGAGGCGGCGTGGCGCGATTATGCAGAAGTGATCCTCTGTGATAGCCGCGAGGAAATGGCGGCCACGTCTGACGAATACGCGCCTGAGCATTTGACCGTTCAGGCCTCTGATCTGGATTGGTGGCTGGAGCGCCTTGAATGTTATGGCTCGCTTTTCCTCGGTGAAGAGACCACGGTGGCCTTTGGCGACAAAGCCTCTGGCACCAACCATGTTCTGCCCACTTCCGGTGCGGCCAAATACACGGGTGGTTTGTCGGTGCATAAATATATGAAGATTGTGACCTGGCAGCGGGCTACGCGTGAAGGGTCTAAGGATGTGGCGGAAGCGACGGCTCGGATTTCGCGCCTTGAGGGGATGGAGGGCCATGCCCGCACCGCTGACATTCGCTTGGCCAAGTATTTTCCGGGTGAGAATTTCGACCTGAGTGCGGCTGAAGACTGAGCCGAATGCACATCAGATTGCTAGAGATAAGGAGACATCAAACGTGTCGATAGATAGCAAAATAGTAGATGATTTTGTCGCCAATGGCGTGGAGTTCGTCACGACCGTGCCCTGTAAGCAGCTGGCCGGTGTGATTGACGAGGTCGAGGCGCGTCAGGAGATTTTCCATATTCCGTCCAATAAGGAAGACGAGGGGATGGGTCTTTGTGCGGGCGCTTACATGGGTGGCAAACGTTCGGCGATCATCATGCAAAATACGGCGATCGGGGTGACGATTAATACGTTGGCGACCTTGATCCAGTATTACCGGATGCCGCTCCCGATGCTGATTTCCTATCGTGGTGAACTGCGTGAGCCGGTGGCTTGTCAGGTCGAGATGGCGGTGCACACGAAGGCTTTGCTGGCACAGTTGAATATCCCGACCTATCACTTCCATAAGCAGTCGGATGCGGCGGAATTGGACAATATCCTGAAGTACACGTTCATGTGCAACAAGCCGGTCGCGATCCTGACCGATGCCAATTTCTGGGGAGGCTATGGCGACCAATGATACGTTCTGAAATCCTGAAAGAAATCGCCCCGATCCTGCGTGACCAGCTTGTGGTCTGCAACATTGGTATCCCGTCTCAAGAGCTTCATGCCATCGATGACCAGCCGACCAACTTTTATATGTTGGGGACTATGGGGCTGGCCTCGTCGATCGGGCTTGGGCTGGCGCTCGCGCAAGATAAGAAGGTGATTTCGATTGATGGAGATGGCTCGGTTCTGACCAATCTGGGCACGCTTCCGACAATCGCCAATAACGCTGCGAGTAACTATATTTTGCTGATCATTGACAATGGCTCTTATGGGTCCACGGGCGATCAGCCGACCTATGCGGGGATGAAAACCTCCCTCGCGAAGGTAGCAGAGGCTTGTGGCTGTGAGACTGTGATCGAGTGTCAGGCGGAGGATACCGGGAAGGTTCTGCAGGCGGCTCTTGATGGTGATGAGATGACGATCATCGTGTGTAAATGTGAGAGTGGGAATGCCAAAATGCCCGTGATTACGATGGATCCGGTGGTGATCAAGGATCGGTTCATGAAAGCGGTTGAGGCTTGATTTGATCTCGTAGGATGCATTTAAATGCATCCTACCCGCCCTGACACGAAGGATGCTCTTTAGATGACCCCTCTCGGGATCACACCGGAGACGGTCACCCATCGCCGCGTCTTATCTGTCGCCATTCCCATTGTGATATCCAACGCCACTGTGCCGATTTTAGGGGCTGTGGATACGGGCGTTGTCGGCCAGCTCGGTGAAGCTGCGCCCATCGGAGCCGTCGGGATCGGCGCAATCATCCTCGCCTCACTATACTGGTTTTTCGGCTTCCTGCGCATGGGGCTTTCAGGGCTTGTGGCTCAAGCGCGCGGCGCGGGCGAGGTCGCAGAGACCGGTGCGTTGTTAAGCCGAGGTCTTATCATCGGGCTGCTGGGCGGATCGCTATTCCTGATTTTTCAGATATTCTTTTTCGCAGGTGCTTTCTGGGTGGCTCCGGCCAGTCCGGAAGTGGAAGGCATGGCGCGGGAGTACCTGTCCATTCGCATCTGGGGCGCGCCTGCTGCAATCGCGTTGTTCGCGATCAATGGCTGGCTGATTGCCATGGAGAAGACCCGCTCGGTTTTGCTGCTTCAGCTTTACATGAACGGGTTGAATGCGGGGCTGGATGTGCTCTTCGTCCTTGGATTTGCGTGGGGTGTGGAAGGGGTCGCAGTCGCGACGCTCATTGCCGAATGGACGGGCTTGATCCTGGGGCTTTGGCTGTGTCGCTCGGCCTTTTCGGGGAGCCAGTGGAAGGATTGGGCGCGGGTGTTTGATCCCGTCCGATTGCGCAAGTTGCTCGGAGTTTCAAGTGACATCATCATCCGGTCCTTGGTGCTCAACGCCATGTTTATCCTGTTTGTTTTTCGATCCAGTGCGTTTGGGGATGTGCCTTTGGCGGGTACGCAAATTCTCTTGCAGTTCCTTGAGATCACCGCCTATGCACTCGATGGTTTTGCTTTCGCAGCCGAAGCCTTGGTGGGCCAAGCGATGGGCGCCCATCAGCGTCTAGCGCTTCGAAAGGCGGCGGTTTTGACCAGTCTTTGGGGCTTGGTTGCGGTGGTTTTAATGGCGCTCTTTTTTGCGGTCTTTGGGCCATGGCTGATTGACTTGATGGCCACCTCAGGGGAAGTCCGCATGGAAGCGAAAACCTATCTGTGGTGGGTCGTTTTTTCGCCCATTGTGGGGATTGCAGCTTGGATGTTGGATGGGATTTTCATCGGCGCCACTCAGACCAAAGCCATGCGCAACGGAGCCTTGGAGTCCTTTGTGATTTACCTTATCGCCCTTTGGCTCTGTGTGAGCTGGTTTGGCGTTCATGGGCTTTGGATCGCGCTTTATGTCTCATTCATAGCCCGAGCAGTGACGTTGTGGTTGCGATATCCAAGTCTTGAGAAAGGGGCGGATGGACCAGCGAAATTGGGCTGATTTAGCGCTCTGCTTTGGACATTTTTCGCGCTTAACCGGCTTTCTTGTCCAGCCCTCTGGCAATCTTCGCGGCCAAAGAAATACCCTCAAAAACGAGCGCAGAGTAGAGCTGTACTGCGGTCGCTCCCGCATCCAACTTGCGTTGCGCGTCCTCAGCAGAGGAAATTCCGCCAATTCCAACGAGTGGGATCTCTCCATTTAGGCGAGCGGATAGAAGGGAGAGGATCTTCGTTGAAGGTTCCATCAAAGGCTTGCCCGATAGCCCCCCCGTTTCGGCGGCATGTGGGCTTTTGAGGCCGTCTCGGGCTAAGGTCGTATTAGTCGCGAAAATTGCGTTGATCTTGGTGGATAAAGCCACCTCGACGATGTCGTCGATTTGCGGCTCGTCCAGATCAGGGGCCACTTTTAGGAATATCGGGATCGGTTTTGACAGGCTTGCATTTGTGTCCATGACACCGGACAGGAGGGCTGTGAGAGCCTCTTTCCCTTGCAAGTCCCGCAATTTCTCAGTGTTAGGGGAGGAGACGTTGACGGTCGCAAAATCTGCATGAGCGCCGCAATGGGCAAGGACGGTTTGGAAGTCTTTGGCTTTGTCGTCGCTGTCTTTGTTTGCCCCGAGATTAACACCGACAATGCCCGGTTCCTGTCGGGCAGCTAACCTTGGTGTAATGGCTTGCATTCCGTCATTGTTAAACCCGAACCGGTTGATCACGGCTCGATCTTCACTCAGCCTGAAAAGCCGAGGTTTCGGATTACCGGTTTGTGGCCTCGGTGTAACGCCACCGATCTCGATAAACCCAAATCCAGAGCGCAATAGCGGATCAATTACGGTTGCGTTTTTGTCAAAACCAGCTGCCAAGCCGACGGGATTGGGTAGGCTTAGCCCCGCCAGTTCGGTTTTCAGGTGCGCGGAGGTTGGCGTTTCGATATTTGGCGATAAGCCCATTTGGAGGGCGCGCATGGCAAGCCCATGGGCCCGTTCTG
>CAZXRG010000144.1:6035-7395 GCA_964642935.1 uncultured Rhodobacterales bacterium
TTGGTGCAAAAGCTTAAGGCCGATCTGTTCTTTCAGGCTCATTCCATACCGTCCGGAAACTGATGAACGCCGTCCACCAGCGGTAATGGATCGTGAGATAGAACATCGCTCAAAAGGAGTTCTCGGTAGAGATGGGGGAACTTGGCACCACCCCGTGACACCTCCCATTTCAAAGCGTTACTCATGTCGGATGCGGAACAGGTGATAAGCATCAATCCTGACACATCTTTAAAGTGTTTTGCGGCGGTTTCGCCCGCTTGGGCGGCCGTGGAAAAGTGGATATAGCCGTCTTGCACATCAATCGGAGCGCCTGTTGTGGACCCGTTTTTCTGCAAATCAGCCCATTCGTCTGCGCGGAAGATTTTGTAAATTAACATACCCGCTAAATGACCCAAGACGGCGGTATCTTCAACCCTGACTTGGTGTGACAGATCGCGCCGGTCCGCGTTTTAAGCCAAGCTGGCGTTCGCGCAGAATAATGAAAATGCCGGCACCAATAACGATGGCGGCCCCGCAAAGCACTGTTATTGTTGGCACTTCGGAAAATAAGAAGAAGCCGATGAGAAGGGCCAGTATCATGGAGGTGTAGTCAAATGGCGCGATGACGCCTGCGGGGGCGTAGCGGTAGGAATTGGTTAACATAATTTGGGCCAGCCCGCCCAAAATGCCTGACGCAATTAGGAGTGCGGCTTCTTTGGCGGGTGGGATAGTCCAGCCGAACGGGAGGGTGAGTAGGCCCAGAATGGCTGCGATGGACGAGAAATAGAATACTATTGTGGCGGTGTTTTCTTTGGTGACTAATTTGCGAGTGAAGATGAGCGCGGCGGCGCGTAAGAATGCGGATCCCAGAGCGGCCAATGCTCCGATTGTGGCAATAGTCTCGGTGCTGGTGCCAAGTCGTGGTGAGAGGATGATGAGTACGCCCAAAAGACCTGCAAGGACGGCTGCCAATCGGTAGATCCGGATTTTCTCGTTAAGAAAGATTGCTGCGAGGATAACGGTTATGATCGGGGCTGCAAATCCGATAGCTGTGGCCTCCGGGAGCGGAAGATACGCCAGTGAGGTGAAGCCAAGGATCATTGCGGCCGTACCAATAAATCCTCTCCAAAGGTGGCCTTTAAGGTTCTGAGTTTTCAGTCCGTCTTTGAGGTCGTGTTGCCACATCAGCCAAATTAGGATCACCGGAATTGCGAAAAACGAGCGGAAAAAGACGGCCTCACCTGGTGGCACCGCGTCCGAGGCGGCTTTGATGCAGGTGGCCATACCCGTGAAGAGCAAGACGGAGATAATCTTGAGGGTGATGCCCCGTATCGGGTTATCTGCAATGATCGGCGTTGCGCTCATAGGGCGCAGCATAGGG
>CAZXRG010000145.1:0-7237 GCA_964642935.1 uncultured Rhodobacterales bacterium
TGGGAGATAATGGCTCCCCACCCGAGCGGTTCCATGATTAAGCCCTTACGTGACGCGGATGCGCGGGTTGAGGTAAACATATCCGATGTCGGATATGAGCTGGGTGATTAGAACCACGAAGACGGCCACCACTGAGGCGCCCAGCAGCATCTCCACATCATTGTTGCCAGCGGCCTGCACCAGCGTCCAGCCAAAGCCCTTGTAGTTAAACAAGGTCTCCACAATCACCACGCCCGTGAGCAGCCACGGGAATTGCAGCATGATCACCGTGAAGGGGGCGATCAGCGCGTTTCTGAGCGCATGGCGCATGACGATTTTGGGGAAACTCACGCCCTTGAGGCGGGCGGTCCGGATATATTGCGCGGTCATCACTTCTGCCATGGAGGCGCGGGTCATGCGGGCAATATAGCCCATCCCGTAGAGCGCCATGGTCAGGACCGGAAGGGTGAAATTCTCGAATGTCAGCCCGTTCATGGCCGAGGCGGAGGAGCCTTTGAACCATTTGAGACCTACCAGCGAGGAGGAAAACACCACGATTAAGATCACGCCGGAGACATATTCCGGTGTCGCCGTGGTGGCGATAGAGAAGGTCGATAAGGTGCGATCCGTTCGCGACCCCTCGCGCATCCCTGCAAGCACGCCCACAAGGAGCGCCATGGGGACCATTGTGATCATCACCCAGAACATTAGGGCTCCGGTCAGGGACATTTTGCGCCCCAAGATGGTAGAGACCTCGTCTTTGAACACAGTGGAAAAACCGAAATCCCCTTGCAGCACGCCGCAGAACTTCGGGGCCGTCTCCGGTGTCATATCCGTGTTCACGCAACGACCTGTAAATTTCCCGTCCTCATCCGTGCGCGTCCAACCGGGGGCCACCCCCAGCCATTGGCCGTATCGCAGTAAAAGCGGTTGCGTATACCCCCGATCATCCAGCCATTTGGCGACGGTCGCGTCATCCATACGCATATCGCCTTGGGATTTGGCGAGCTTTTCAAGATTGGGATATAGATTTGTCAGATAGAAAACGATGAAGGTCAGGCAAAGCGCGGTTAGGATCATGATCCATGACCGTTTGAGCAAAAATAAGAGCATGTGTCCCCATCGTTTTATGCGTCTTCCCGCGCTTTTTCAGTCTGCGGTGTAGAGCGCCAAAAAACAAGGGCCGCCCGAAGGCAGCCCTTGAAAATATTAGTCTAAAATTAGGCTTTGAACGCCCATTTGTAGATTTGTGGCAGATAGGCGATGTGCATATCCACGCCCACAAGCGTATCCTTGTGGTGACGCGAAATGGAGCGCCAGTAAGGCTGGATGGTCACGCCTTCGTCGATCATGATGGCCTGAATTTTGCTCATCACCGCACGACGCTTCTCCACATCTGCAATCGAGTTGGCTTCGGACAACAAAGCGTCGAACTCTGCGTTGGCAAATCCACTCTCGTTCCAAGCTTCACCGGAACGATAGGCCAGACCAAGCACCTGTGTGCCAAGTGGACGGTGGTTCCAGTTGGTGGAAGAGAACGGGTATTTCACCCAATCGTTCCAGAAGGTAGAGCCCGGAAGAACCGTCCGCTTCACTTTGATGCCAGCATCACGCAGCTGCGCACCAACGGAGTCGGTGGTGTCTTTACGGTAGCCTTCATCGATGGAAATGAGCTCGTGCTCATAATCACCCATGCCAGCCTCTTCCATCAGGGCCTTGGCCGCTGCTGGATCGTAAGGGATACGCGTGACAGATGCGTCATGCTCTGGGTGAACTGGCCCAACATGGCAGTTGTCAGCCGGAATACCGATGCCCGATACACCCAGCTCAAGACAAACGGCGTTGTCCACAGCCATGGCAATCGCCTGACGAACGCGCTTGTCCGCATATGGCTTCACACCGTCAATTTCGGCCTGCTGGTTTGGACGGATCACGATGGTCGCGCCCGACACAACTTCCGAGTGGGTCAGATCAAGTGCGTTCATCAGCTCGATAAACTCACCCTGAGACTCCCAGTTCATGTCGATCTCGTCGGAATCGTAAGCGGCTACATGGGCCGCTGGATCCGTGCCGTAATCGATGAACTCGATGCGATCAAGGAACGCACCTTTTTCAGCCGCATAACCCCACCACTCGTGGCCTTCGTTGCGCACCAACACGCCTTTGACGCCAACTTCATGGCTCTCTGGAAGGTATGGACCCGTTCCAACAGGATTGCCCAGAATGTCCTCAGGATTATAGGACTGAGGTACGATCGCAGCCGGATAATCCGCCATGCCCGCGATCAATGTGATGTCAGGTGCTGGCAGAGTGATCACAACCGTGTGGCCGTCCTTGACCATGATGCCACCGTCGCGCGCAACGCCTGTGTCTGCATCAACCAAACCACCCATACGAGCGGCCATGGAGTTGCCCTCGGCATCCTTCTCACACCAACGGTTGATGTTGAACGCCACGTCCTCAGCCGTGAAGTCGTCGCCATTGTTCCACTTCACACCCTTACGGACGTTCAATGTGTAAACAGTCGCATCGTCGTTCACATCCCAGCTCTCAAGCAGCATGCCGTTGAATGTACCATCGGAGTTATACTCTACGAGATACTCCAACCAACCGGCTGTGAATGTCGCGATCTGTGTCCAGTCATAGGTCCGCGCATCTTTCAGAGCACGTACTTCCATTTCCATGCGCACAGTTCCACCCTGCTGGGCGTGCCCACCAGCTTTGGCAGGTGTCGCATTGATCATCGTATAAGCCGCACCAGCCGTCAGGCCAAGTGCCGTAGAGCGTGCCATAAACTCACGGCGATCCATGTGACCGGCCTTGAATTCATCGGCATACATAGCCACAGCGGAATGCACCGGCTTTCCGTTAATTGTGTCGTGTTTCATCCATTTACTCCCTGTAAGGACGTTATGACGCGCAAGATGCTGTCACAATAAGTTCCGGTCTTTCCGGATTTTCCCAGTTTGCACCGCCTCTTGGCCATGCACTCGTGTTAAAGTCCCAATACCACGCAATATCCTGCCGAGCGTCAACAGCCCAATGGCGACTTTCTCGGTAGTTTTGCGACATTTCACCCAAAATCCTTGTCGTTATTGATCACTTTTAGGGTGTCCTAGCGTAAGCTGTCTCGCATCAACTCACCCTGGGGGCGACTGGCGCTTGGATCGAGACTTGGCGGACCTTCTTTCGAAAGGCCGATGGCGACTCGCCGGTCTTCTGGGTGAAGAGCCGTGTGAAATAAGCGGCTGAGCGAAATCCCAGATCATCGGCAATCTTGGCAATCTTCTGATCCGAAAGTGCCAGACGTCGGCGGGCCTCCAGTAAAGTCCGATCCTGAATGAGACCCGTGGCCGACTTGCCAGAGGATTGGCGGCAAACCCGTGTGAGATGGGTCGGAGTGACCTTCAGGTTCTCCGCATAGGTCGAAACCGAATGAAGGGTCGCGTATTTATCCTCCAGAAGATGCACAAAGCGGCGCATCAGGCGCTTTCCAGGAGAGGCTGCGGCCTCCGCCTCTTCGATTTTCTCCAGATGACGCACCAGCCAGACCGACAAAAGCCCCGCCTGACAGGCCAAAGCCAGTTGCTTGCCGGAGGCGGAACTGAGCTGCTCGCGGTTGATCTCGTCACAGATGGAGGTGATCGCCGCCTGATCTTCGCGCAGAACCAGCGGGAATTGAACGGGGGCTTCGGGAAGGGCGACCGGAATGGGCGAGGTTTTTGAAATCGTCGCCACCCATCCAGCGGAAGAAGGGTTAAACTCGAACCCGTGGACCGTGCCTGCGGGAATGAATATGACAGTGTTGGGACCAAATCCACGCGGGGAGCCATCGATCTGCACCCGCCCGGTGCCTTTGTTGATCCAGAAGAACTGATGGGCATGAGAGTGGCTATGGGCATCAAGTCCCCATTTCTGGGCCTTTATTAATCCTGCAATGCTATCAACACATAAGGCTGGCACATCTTGAGGTTGTTTGGAGCCTGAATTGTACTCATAGGAAGGGATTGTCATGACAAATGGGGTCCCGAATGTTCGGTTTGTGCAAACACTCTGGCCGCTTTTGAAACATAGTGCAAGTTGCAAGCCCATTGGCGTTTTGATGCTCTAAAAACCGCCGAATCCTTGGCCTAACCGCCTTTGGAGGCCATGTCGCAGATGAGTTGCGCAGATTGCTCGGCGCCCAAGCTGGCAATGTCGAGCTTCTCCCACTCTCCCATTTTGGAGCGGAACCATGTGCGTTGCCGCTTGGCAAATTGCCGTGTGGCAATGGTGGCGCGGTCCCTTGCATCCTCCAAACTCATCTCACCATTCAGATGGGCGATGATCTCCGGTGCTCCGAGTGCTTTGGCGCTGGGCAGCTCCATTGACAGCCCTTGATCCATCCATGCCTGACACTCTGACAGAGCGCCCTCGGACAACATCAGATCAAACCGCTGATCAATCCGCGCCCCCAGCCAATCGCGATCCACATCAAGACAGATGGGAATGGAATTTTCCAAATTCACTAATGGCGGCGAGGTATCAGCCTGCCAATCCGACAGCTTGCGACCCGTGGCGCGAAGCACCTCCCAAGCCCGTTGGAGCCGTGCCGGATTATTGCGATCAATCCGCGCCCAAGTGGCCGGATCATCCGTCTCAAGGGTGGCAAAGGCTTCTGCACCTTTGGCCCGTAAAGCATCGCCTTCAGCGCGCACCTCAGTCGGAATTTCCGGTATCTCTGCCAATCCGTTTGTAAGCGCGGAGAAATACAACCCCGTACCACCGATGATGATAGGCCGTTGCCCGTTTTGCCTGATCTCGTTCAGAACGCGGTCCAGATCACGCAACCATGCCCCGACCGAGTAAGCCTCACTGGGGGGAACATGCCCATAAAGCCGATGCGGGGCCAAAGCCTCATCCGCCTCACTGGGTCGTGCCGTCAGCACCCGCCAAAGCCCATAGACCTGCAGGGCATCCGCATTGATGATCACGCCGTTAAGGTCTTTCGACAGTTTCAACGACAGCGCGGATTTGCCGGAGGCCGTGGGGCCAGCGATCAATATGGGGGAGGGGGTGTCCATGTGGGGCAATTTGTCTGAGACGCCGAGCAGGTTCAAGCGTGCTTTGCTCGAACCCTCAAAAGCGCTTATGTCACAGGGCAGCTTCATTGCTGGAGACTGCATGAGCCGCTATATCAAAAGCAGAAACGGAGGTCCCATCATGGCTTGGTCAAAACGCGCACGCAAAGGAGCCTTCGGGACAGCCATTGCCACGATCATCCTCACGGCTCTGTCGCTGCTCTGGCTATGGGTGACCAGCTACGGCGAACCCGGCGTGACACCGCTCTCGTTCCTGAAGATCGGCGTGGTTATCGCAATCGTCTGGGCGGCCATCGGCGCCACCATGGCGTTTTTCATCGTCATGGTCTTGCGCAAAAACGAGGCTCTGGACCGTGAAAGCTGACCCTTAGATATCCCATTCAGCTCGAAAAGCGGCTCTCAAAATTGTGCATATGCGTTTCACGCATGAATCATATGCAAATCATATCCGTTTTTTGACCGGTTTTCGGCACCTCTGAGCGGTGATTATTCCGCCGCCGTTTTCGCTGAAGCCGGATTGTTTGGATGCTCGGTCCAGTTGGAATAAGGCTCCTCAGCAGATTTGCCCGTGCGCGGATCAATGCCCGAGATTTGCTCCATCGTGATGCAATTCTCAACAGGGCAGACATTCACACAAAGGTTGCACCCCACACATTCCTCATCGATCACCTCGAACTTGCGGATCCCATCCACCATATTGGTGATCGCCTGATGGGAGGTGTCCTCGCAGGCAATATGACAGCGGCCACACTGGATGCAGGCATCCTGATCGATCTTGGCCTTTGTCACGTAATTGAGGTTGAGATACTGCCACTCGGTGACGTTCGGAACGGCCTTGCCGATCACGTCATCAAGCGTCTTGTGACCCTGCTCATCCATCCAAGCCGACAAGCCAGCCGTCATTTCTTCAACGATTTTAAAGCCATAGGTCATGGCGGCCGTGCAGACCTGAACATTTGTGCAGCCCAAAGCGAGGAACTCCGCCGCATCCCGCCAGGTGGTCACACCACCAATGCCGGAGATCGGGAGCCCCGCAGTCTCTGCGTCCCGTGCGATGGAGGCCACCATATTCAGCGCAATCGGCTTGACCGCCGGACCACAGAAGCCGCCATGAGAGCCTTTCCCGTCAATGGAAGGCTCCGGTGAGAATGTATCAAGGTTCACCGAGGTGATCGAAGAGACTGTATTGATCAGCGACACCGCATCAGCACCCCCCGCCATCGCCGCACGCGCCGGGTAGCGCACATCGGTGATATTGGGCGTCAGCTTTACGATCACGGGCATGCGTGTGTGCTGCTTACACCAACGCGCTACCATCTCGATATATTCCGGCACCTGTCCAACAGCCGCGCCCATACCCCGCTCGGACATCCCGTGAGGACACCCAAAGTTCAGCTCAACCCCGTCTGCCTCGGTCTCTTCCACCCGCTTGAGGATTTTCTTCCAAGGCTCCTCTTCGCAAGGGACCATCAAGGACACGATGACGGCCCGATCCGGCCAGCGTTTCTTGACGGCTTTGATCTCCTGAAGATTGATCTCCAGATCGCGATCCGTGATCAGCTCGATGTTGTTCAAGCCCAAAAGACGGCGATCAGCACCCCAAATAGCCCCATATCGAGGACCGTTCACATTCACCACCGGAGGGCCAGCCTCGCCCAGTGTTTTCCAAACAACGCCGCCCCAGCCCGCCTGAAAGGCACGCTCGACGTTATATTCCTTATCCGTTGGCGGGGCCGAGGCCAGCCAGAACGGGTTGGGAGATTTGATGCCTAGAAAGTCTGATGCAAGATTTGCCATGGATTATTCCTTTTCATCGCACCGTTTATATTCGGTATTGTTCTGACCCACCGTGATCCGTAGCCGATTGCTCCCCATGGGCTCGGCGGCGATCACGAAGGTCTGGTGGAATTTCTCGATCGTAGCACCGCGCTCGGTCGATATGTTTTTGCAATAGAGTGGAGAGATGTAGGGAGGCCCATCGGGGGCCACCATCCAGTCGCAATAATTGCGTCCATTAAAGACGATCTGATTTTCTTCAACCACGACCTCCTTGGCGTCGCGATCACACCATTTCCCCTCAAACCATTCTGCACCCGTTGCGGGGCTTGCTAGTAGACTGCTCAAAACGACGACTTTATTCCAATGATGCATGAATGCTCTCTGCTGCGATTTTACCA
>CAZXRG010000146.1:0-2293 GCA_964642935.1 uncultured Rhodobacterales bacterium
ATTTCGTCTTAAATCGGTTTGTTGCAGCGAAGCTCTGCAATGCCCTGCCTAGTGGTCTATTTCTCAGGCTCAAATTCTTTGCCTGCCAGCAAGGCGGCGGCGGCCACCATTAGCACTCCACAAACCTTGTTGATCAGGCCAAAGGAATGTCGCTTGAGTGCTGACGCCGCTCGGACACCCAGCCACCCCCAAAGCAGGAGTATCGCTCCATCAACGATGAGATAGGTTACGCCCAAGATCAATAACTGCGGCAAAACCGGCGACGCCGCGTCAATGAATTGGGGGAAAAGAGCGCCAAAAAATACAACGGCAAATGGATTTGCCATTGAGGTGACGAAGCCTTGCCGAAACAGTCGAAACGACTGGCCAGATGTATTGGCCTCTACGTCTGCCGATTGTTCTTTCGACAAAATCAGCTGAACGCCGATCCAAACAAGATACGCAACACCGAGCCACCTGATCCAAGTGAAAGCACTTGCGGAGGTTGCAATGATCGCTGCAAGACCGAACGCGGCCCCCGTCATTTGCAGGCTATTTGCGGTTAAGTCTCCGACAATCGTATACGCGGCCCGCCGTAGTCCATGATTGGCGCTGTTGGAGATGATGAGTAGCTGACTCGTGTCAGGTGGTGTCGCAAAGAACACTGCGACAGCCGCGAGATAGACGAGGTAGATTTCCAAGGCCACGCGCACACTCCTCTAGGTTTCAGCTGAATGCTAAGGTCTATCCCTTAGGTCAGTCAAATCCTTAAGAAGCTGCCGTTCATTGACGTAAATCGAATGGCGGCTAATTCACCAAAGCCAACCCATCCGAGCGCAAACCCAACTAAACGACGGTCACAACCGTACCCACCGGCACGCGGTCATAAAGGTCGATGACATGGTCATTGATCATGCGAATGCAGCCGTTTGAGACAGAGCGGCCAATGGACCCCGGTTGGGTGGTTCCGTGAATCCTAAAATACGTGTCGATCCCGTTTTCATAGAGATAAAGCGCGCGGGCTCCAAGTGGGTTTGCCGGCCCCCCCGGCACTCCGTCTTTGAACTTTTCGTATTTATGCGGCTCGCGGGAAATCATCTCGTCCGTAGGGCGCCAGCTTGGCCAAGCCGCTTTGCGCTGGATGATGGCCTGTCCGGTGAACGCCAGACCTGCTTTCCCGACCCCTACGCCGTAGCGCATGGCCGAGCCCTTTTGGTCGATCCAATAAAGAAGGTGATGGCTTGGAACCACGATGATCTGGCCGGCCACAAACTTCTCCATGACCTCCACCCGTTGGGGCAAGAGGCTCGGATCGATTGCGAAACCGCCCTTGGGGGTGTTGGCGAGGGCTGCGGACCCTGCCCCAATCAGGGCTCCGGTTGCAAATAGATCAACCAGCACTTCACGACGCGACACCATTTTCAGCGGTCCTTATAAGGTATGTTAACGGGGATCGCTTAGCGTGGAACTATGTCGAGAATTTGTCCTATCCGACCCTATTTCACTCAGTCGCGGCGCGCCGGGCCTCTTGCACCTGTGCCATGTGCGGTCTAAATCGATTTGAAACCAAATGATCCGGTGATTTTATGCCTCAGAGTGACCCGCAGCTTCTTGTTTCCACTGAGTGGTTGGCCGAACATATGTCGGCACCTGATCTTCGGATTCTGGATGCCTCTTGGTATTTGCCTGCAGAGGGGCGTGATCCTAGGTCGGAATATGCGGCCCAGCATATCCCGGGGGCTCGGTTTTTTGATATCGACGAGATTTCCGACAGCCGCTCCGAGCTGCCTCATATGGCGCCGCCCGTGGAGAAATTTGTGTCTCGCATGCGGGCCATGGGGATCGGGGATGGTCATCGGGTGATTATTTATGACGGGATGGGTGTGTTTTCCGCCGCCCGCGTGTGGTGGTTGTTCCGCCTCATGGGAAAGACGGATGTGGCGGTTCTTGATGGGGGATTGCCCAAATGGATTGCCGAGGGCCGCGAGGTTGAGGATATGGCGCCTGTCTTGCGTGATCGTCATTTCACTGCCCAGCGCGATGCGGGATTGGTGCGTGATGTGACCCAAGTGGCGGCATCCGTGAAGCTGCGTGATGCGGAGATTTTGGATGCCCGTTCGCCTGCGCGTTTTTCCGGGAAAGAGGCGGAGGCGCGGCCCGGTTTGCGCTCAGGGCATATGCCCGGTGCCAAGAACGTGCATTTCCGCAAGTTGCTCAACAGTGACATGACCCTGAAGTCCGAGGCCAAACTGAAGGCCGTTTTCGAGGCGGCCGATGTTGATTTGAGCCGTCCGGTGATCACCACCTGCGGGTC
>CAZXRG010000146.1:2393-7190 GCA_964642935.1 uncultured Rhodobacterales bacterium
GTTAAGGTGAGGGTGAGGATTTCAAGATGAGCCAGCCGAGCGGTTTTTTAACCACGCATATTCTGGATACGGCCAATGGCTGTCCGGCGGCGGGTGTTACGATTGATCTCTATCGCCTTGAGGGGGATACGCGCGAGCATCTTCGCACGTTGGTGACCAATAGCGACGGGCGCACGGATGGGCCGATCCTCCCGAAGGGTGAAATGACCCTCGGGCAGTACGAGTTGGTCTTTGCCATTGGCGATTATTTTCGCGCGCGTGGCCAAACCTCAGGCATTGCATTTATGGATGAGGTGCCGATCCGCTTTGGGATTGCGGATGCGGATGATCACTATCATGTGCCTCTTTTGGCCTCGCCCTTTTCCATGTCGACCTATCGGGGTAGCTGAGGGGCGCGGCTTTGCCTGTCAGTGGTTCTTAAGCCTGTATCCCACCGCAAACGCCAAAATTCCCACCAAGGGAATGCACAGATATATCAAAGTCATAAAATTCGTCCCTACCTCTTGCGCCCTTTAATTCACACGTTTTGTGGTGAAATAAAGACGCTCTCAGGGGCATCTTGTGGCAAGCCTAGGACATCGCGAGACTTTTGCGGATGTCGTCTCTGATCCGACCCGCCAAAGCTCCGGTGCGTTTAAAGCGCATGTCGTCTTTGCGCATGGAGAGATAATAGCTGCGCTCCAACTCGAAGTCAGGGTGGACGCGCAAGACGTCAGGGTCGTCCCGATAGGCGAAATCATGGACCAGCGCGATCCCCTGCCCGGCTTTGAGCCAGGCCCATTGCACGAGGACGGAATTGGAGCGCAGGCTCGGCTCTTTGGTGCGGAAGGCCTTTGGAATATCAAGGCCCGGATCGATCAGAAGTTCGGGGATATAGGAGATCAGGGGTAGGTCATCGAGGCTGTCCCCATGGGCCTCTACCAGTGTTCGCGCGGCAGCAAAGTGGAGTTTGTAATCAACCAGTGCTTGGGTCTCGAGGGCTTTGGCAGTGGGGGGGGAGACAGAGATGGCCAGATCAACTTCGCGGTTCAACAGGTCAAACTCGCGTGAGGAGGCGACCACTTCCAGCGTCAAGTCGGGATGGTCTTGCGCAAGGGCGGCGCAAATTTCGGGCAGTAGGAACGTCGCACAGCCATCGGGCGCACCGATGCGCACGCGCCCTTGCAGTTGGCTGCCCGATTGGGAGAAATCGCCGTCGATTTCCAGAAGCACGGTTTCCATTTCCTCGGCCCGTTCAAGCAGGCGAAGACCCTCTTCGGTGAGATGATAACCTCTTGGGGATTTGGCAAATAGGCTGGTTTTGAGCGTATCCTCCAAGCGCTGCACCTTCCGCCCCACCGTTGCAGGGTCTTGGCCGAGCAGGCGGGCGGCGGCAGAGATGCTCTCGGTTCTGGCCACGCTGAGGAAGGTGAGGATGTCGTCGGCGTTTCTCATGGTCTCTTCTGGCTGGATAGGGAATTTTTGCAAAATAGATACGGTATATCTCTTCTAGCCTATGAATTTCTGCAAATCTATAAGGAAGAAAATCAACTGGAGGGATTCCCCATGAAAGAGATCACCCATTACGTCGGCGGCGATTACACCAAAGGCACATCTGGTCGTTGGAATGACGTTTATAATCCGGCCACTGGCGAGGTTCAGGCGAAGCTGGCCATGGCCAACGCCTCTGATCTTGATGCAGCTGTGGCGCGTGCGGCGAAGGCCCAGCCTGAGTGGGCGGCCACCAATCCCCAGCGTCGCGCACGGGTGATGATGAAATATGTGAGCCTTCTGCATCGCGATATGGATAAGCTGGCGGAAGCTCTGTCAGCCGAGCACGGCAAGACCCTGCCAGATGCCAAGGGCGATGTGGTGCGCGGTCTTGAGGTTGCGGAATATTGCATTGGTGCGCCTGAGTTGTTGAAGGGCGAGTACACCGATGGTGCCGGTCCGGGCATTGATATGTATTCCATGAAGCAGCCTTTGGGCGTGACCGCGGGCATTACCCCGTTCAACTTCCCGGCCATGATCCCCATGTGGATGTTCTGCCCCGCACTGGTGTGCGGCAATGCGATGATCCTCAAGCCGTCCGAGCGTGATCCTTCCGTGCCCAATATGTTGGCCGAATTGATGATCGAGGCGGGTCTCCCCAAGGACATTCTTCAGGTGGTTCATGGGGACAAAGAGGTCGTGGATGCGATCCTCGACAATGAGACCATTCAGTCCGTGGGCTTTGTGGGTTCGACCCCGATTGCGGAGTATATTTATGCCCGTTCCACGGCCAACGGGAAGCGCTGTCAGTGTTTCGGTGGGGCCAAGAACCACATGATCGTCATGCCTGATGCGGATATGGATCAGGCGGCGGATGCTCTCATCGGGGCCGGATATGGTGCCGCTGGTGAGCGTTGCATGGCGATTTCTGTGGCTGTGCCTGTGACCGATGACGCGGCGGATCGGCTGCTCGAAAAGCTGATCCCGCGTGTGGAGAAGCTGCGCGTCGGCCCTTACACGGCTGGCGATGATGTGGACTACGGCCCCGTGATTACCGGTGAAGCCAAGCAGAAGATCCTCGGTCTCGTGGAGAGCGGCGTTGAACAGGGTGCCAAGCTGGCCGTGGATGGTCGAGATTTCTCGCTTCAGGGTTATGAGAGCGGGCATTTCATCGGGCCGTGCCTGTTTGATAATGTGACCAAGGACATGGACATTTATAAGCAGGAGATTTTCGGGCCTGTGCTGTCGACGGTGCGTGCCAAGACTTATGAGGAGGCTTTGGGTCTGGCCATGGATCACGAGTACGGCAATGGTACTGCGATTTTCACCCGTGACGGAGATACGGCGCGGAACTTTGCGAGCCGCGTGAATGTGGGCATGGTGGGTGTGAATGTGCCTATTCCGGTGCCTTTGGCCTATCACACGTTCGGTGGGTGGAAGAAGTCGGTCTTTGGCGATCTCAACCAGCACGGGCCGGATGCGTTCAAGTTTTACACGCGCACCAAGACCGTGACCTCTCGCTGGCCTTCGGGCATCAAGGAGGGTGGCGAGTTTTCTATTCCAGTTATGGAGTAATCTCGCGGTTATAGGTTTAGGAAAAGGGCTTCCATGCGGGGGCCCTTTTTCGTCTTTGGCGGCCCGCTCACGCGATTGTTGACGCCTTGAGCGGCAATCCTACGGTGATTTCCTTGAGAAACGACGCGGGGCGGGCTAGTTTAGAGCCATCCTTAATCGCACGACTTGATGGAGGCCGACCCATGGTAAAACGCCTGTTTGATCGCCGAAAGCTGCTGACCTCAAGCGGGGCTGTGATGGCTCTGGGTGCCAGTGGTCTGTCCATTCCTGCGCGTGCCAGCGGGCTTGAGCCGACGCAGAGCATGCGCGGTGGGGCCAACAACTACCGCGAAGGCGCTCCGATTGTGGAGCGTATTGGTGGCGGTGGATTTTGGATGAGCGGGACGGTCAGGCGAGCGGGCGACGGTGCGCCTTTGGCCGGTCAACGCATCCAGATTTGGGCGCATACCACAGAAGGCCATGAGCGGGATTGGCACAGTCACGGGGCAACTTTGAGCGATGCCAATGGCAACTATCGGCTGGAAATGCCGCAAATTGTGCCCGCTTTCGGTCAGGCCCATGGGCATCTGGCCTATGATAGCGGAGACTTCAAAACGGTGTTTCTGCGCCCCGTGATGGGTCGTTCAAAAGACACCAGCCTTGAGGCGCATTTCGTGTTGGAGCCGGTCTGATCACAGGCCGTTTTCGCAAGGCTTTGATCTGGGGCGCTCTTGGACTGGCCATGGTCGCGCCTGTTCTTGCGGCCGCTCAAAGTGAGCTGTTGAACTGGCGTAATCCGATATACATCGCCTCCGGTTTTGCAGGCATCATCGGGCTGTCGCTTTTGCTGATCCAACCGCTTCTGGTCGCGCGGATCCTGCCGGATCTGGCTCCGACACGCGCTCAAATGGTGCATCGTTGGATCGGGGGGCTGCTGGTGGTCTCGATCATGCTGCATGTGCTGGGATTATATCTGACGAGCCCGCCTGATGTGATCGACGCGCTTCTTTTCGCCTCCCCCACCCCGTTTTCCGATTGGGGCGTTCTGGGGATGTGGGCGCTGATTGCGACCGCTTTTCTGGGGGCTTTTCGGGGATGGTTGAATCTGCCGCTTCGCTATTGGCGGCTGGCCCATACGGCTTTGGCGGTGTTCATCGTCGCTTGCTCGATCCTGCATGTGGTCTTGATCGAGGGCACCATGGAGACAGTCACGAAGGTCGTGATTGTGGTGCTGGTCGGGGCGGCTCTGGCCTGCAGCATTTTTGCGCGGCGGTTGTGGAGGTCTTGGGTGGCACGCGTTTAGGGTTGGCGCCAATATAGCTTTTGGGATGTATTTGACTTGCCTCATGATTTCCATTTGTTAACCTTTTGCCCATGAAACAGATTACACCCCTCTTACTCGCGTCTTGCGCTCTATTGATTGGATGCGCCCAAACCGCGACCCCGCCCATGTCCGCCCAAGAGATCACATCCGAGATTTCGGGTAAGAGTTTTGACTATTCCGGCTCCATCCAAGGCACCCGTTTTTCGGGTGTTATGACCTATAACGCCAATGGGAACCTGTTTGTGGACACCCAAAGCGGTATCGCGGAGGGTGGCACTTGGCGGTTGAGCGGCAATCAGGTCTGCACGCGTCTGGTGGCCTTGCGGGGCGGTCAGGAGAGTTGTTTCAGCGTTTTTCGCAATGAGGATGGGTCTTATCGGACCAGCCACGGCTTTACGGTGACGCCTCGGGCAACGGCCCAATAAGTTGAAACCAAAGCCAATGCGCGC
>CAZXRG010000147.1:0-1426 GCA_964642935.1 uncultured Rhodobacterales bacterium
GCCTTGATCCCGCCCGCATCCAGCTTCAGGCGCACATTCTCATAGGCAATCTCCTGCCCCCGCTGCAACGCCACCATCGCCTTACTTCTTTGGAAAGCCACAGGCTTACCCGAAGCTGTAACCACGCCCAGAATATGCTCATGCACGGACAATCGCGGGTCCACATCTCCAACCGGAAAAATCGGCCCATTGGCGTCGCGTCCGTTGCTGAAATCAGGGTCCCGCCCCAGCGCATAGCGCTCTAGCAACACAGTGGTCTCCGGGTGCGCTTCCTTCCAAGTCGCCCAATCGGTCGTGATCACCGTCGCCTGCTTAAGCTGCACCTTCTTATCAGCCAAAGGCCCCGTGACCGCATGCCCCAAAAACGTATCAAACACCGAGTAGGTATTGAGATCATACATCACCTTATTTGAACGGCTCAGTAGCCCCGAGGTCCGCAGGATCGGACGCTCCACACCAGCAGGCACATCATCTGTGAAATAGGCCTGAGCCGCTCCACATAAGGTACAATAGGGAATACCCAGATCACGCCCGCCAAGTGTGTCATTCACCATCTCACGCACTTCCATGATCTGTCGGGGATAGGCGCGGTAGTCTCCATTCACCTCAATGCCAAAAACAATATCATCATCATCCAACCAAGTGGCCTCATCCGCCGATGTCACCTCAGGATTGTCCGCCGCCGGAATGCAGTTACAGGGCTCATCCGTGGTGCCATAAGCGCGATCATCAATCAGAACGCCACCCCATGAGACAATCCGCCAATCAATATCGCCCTCAATGAAAATCTTCTCCCAACCCGGCACGATGCTGGTAAAAATCTCCCGCTTCACGCGTAGATAATCAGGCGGTGCCGGAATGTCCCAAGCAAGCAAATGATCAGTGACATCACCCCAACTGTCTTCAAAGCGAAACCCCTTGCCAAGCACGTCCGAGGCGGCATTCGTCAAAGCCTCGTTTAACCTCTGAGAGGTCACAAAACGCATCAAATCAGAAATGATCCAAGCCAAACGCGGGTCTTTCGAGGCTGCAATTTCCGCAAGCGCCTTTTCCTGTTTATCCCCCCATTCCCCATTGGTCACAGTGTCAACAAAGGCCACGCGAATGGCTGTTTGCATCTCAGCCGACAAGGCCTCGGAAGGGATAGGGGGAGGGGCCCCAAACTCGTCGATCACATAACCGGCCAAAGGCGCGTCTCCAAGGGCAGGGGACGTGCTGATCTGGATCAAACAAAGCGCGGCAATAAGCGCGCGCGGTATCAAACGAAGTGGGAAGATCATAAGGAGACCCTTTGTGGTTGGCATTGTTCTAATCCGTGCATTCCAACTTAGGCCATGACGGTCTGACAACACAATCACCACAAAGAATACAGCATTAGGTCGAGCCAATGTGCACGACTAGAGCCAGAGAACCTAATCACATTTAC
>CAZXRG010000147.1:1526-7054 GCA_964642935.1 uncultured Rhodobacterales bacterium
CAAACAATTCGCTGGATTGGCTCCACCAAACTGGACAGTATTGATCTTGCAGCTGATCCAAAACTCCGCCCGATTGTCATCCGCAAAGGTGCGCTCGGTGAAGGATTACCTGTCCAAGATCTTTTGGTATCGCCTCAACAAACGCATTCTCGTGCGCTCGAAAATCGCTCAGCGTATATTCAACTCAGATGAAGTCCTGCTTCCGGCGAAAAAACTGCTGCCACTGGACGGAGTTGAAGTCGTGGAGGATAACCCTGACGGGGTCGAATGCTTCCACATCCTCTTTGATCAACACGAGATCATCTACTCCAACGGAGCCGCGACCGAGAGCCTGTTGACAGGCCCCCAAGCCCTCAAAGCGGTGTCCCGAGAGGCGCGCGCGGAATTGGAAACACTATTTCCTGAAATCTGTGACCCGGATTTTGAGCCCATATCCGCTCGCCTGATCCCCGATAGTGGCAAGGACATGCGTGAGCTGGTTGCAAGGCATGTGAAGAACAATAAACCAATGTTCTTAGCGGCCTAATCGCCAGCCCTACCAGAGTTCCGGCTTGTTGAGCGCTGGAACACAAAGCGATGACCCACGCAGAGGCGCGTTCCCTTTGCGTGAGAGCGACTGGCCCAACCACCCTTCCGGAAAGCTCAAATCAAGCGGCGCCTTCGCCCAATCTTCCTTAATCTGCGCAAACCCAACCTTCGCGTAATACGTAGGATCGCCGTAGGTCAGAACCACATCAACGCCTTTTTCGCGCAAATCCTCCAGCCCGGCCCTGATCAACGCCTGCCCGACACCGCGCCGTTGATGCTCTGTCCCAACGGCCACCGGCGACAGGATGAACACCACCCGCTCATCCTCAGGATAAGTCATACGCGTGAGGAAAATGCACCCAAGCAGGCTGCCCGCCTCATAGGCCGACCAAACCATCATGTCGTCACTTGGGGTCGTCTCCATGAGATCACGCACAAACGCGCCAATCACCGCCCCCTCATCGGCCCCTTCAGAGGCGCTAAAGGCGGAGACAAACAGATCAGTAATCGCCGTTTCGCGCGATTGATGCCCGGACTGGAACTCCATGACGTCTTTTACCCCAAACCCGATCCCTCAACAGGCGGATGGGCATTGGCCCCACGCTCCCGATAAGGGGTCGTCTGAAAACTGGCCCGATAGCACTTGGAGAAATGCGAGGGCGAGGCAAACCCGCAAGCCAAAGCCACATTAATCACCGACATATCCGTCTGCAGCAGCAAATTCCGCGCCTTCTTCAAGCGCAACTCCATATAATACCGCTTGGGCGAGCGGTTCATATACCGGCGAAACAACCGCTCCAACTGGCGCGTGGACATGCCCACATCAGAGGCCAGAACAGACGGCGACACAGGCTCCTCGATGTTCTCCTCCATCAGCTTGATCACAGTGGCCAACTTGGGATGCCGCACGCCAATACGCGTAAGGATCGACAAGCGCTGCTCGTCATTCTCCGTGCGAATGGCCGTGTGGATCAATTGATCCGCCACAGTCCCCGCAATCTCCGAGCCATGGGAATTGGCGATCATCTTAAGCATCATATCCGTGGGCGCCGTCCCACCAGCCGCCGTAAACCGGTTCCCATCAATGGTGAAAATCGAATGGGTCAGGTTCACATCGGGAAACTCTTCGCTGAAACTGTCGCGGTTCTCCCAATGAATGGTGCAGGACTTCTCATTGAGCAATCCGGCCATGGCCAACGTATGGGTCCCCGTACAAATGGCTCCCACCGCCATGCCCTTGCGCGACTCCCGTCTGATCCAGGACAAAACAGGCTTCGTGGTCGCCGCACGCACATCAATTCCGCCACAGACCACAATCTTCTGATCCTTGGAAATAGCGTCGAGCCCCATGGTCACAGACACTTTGGTCTCATTGGAGCAAGCCACCGTATCACCGCTCTCCGAGGCCAAATCCCACTTATAAAGAGGTGCGCCGGATATGCGGTTGGCAATGCGCAAAGGCTCGATGGCCGCCGCAAAGGCCATCATCGAGAATTGCTCTAACAGCAGGAATACAAATTGCTCAGGGGCATTTTCTGGGTCGACCATTGGAAGCTAAACCACGTACCGATTCAATTGACTGACTGAATGGCTTTTAGGGGGCAAGGTCAAGAGATGATCGCGTCTAAGATGACTTCAACGTCACGTAAGGAATCCCCCCATTTCGATAACGCCTGCGATTTACTAACCTCTTAACAGGTGCGGATATAAATGGGGGGAACCATGAAAAACACAACATCCAATATCGCCATCGCCACCAGCATAGCGCTTTTAAGCGCCTGCGGAGGCTCAGGAGGAACCGACGACTTCGGGCGAGATCCGAACTTTGGCCAAAGCTACGTGCCAATCGGGGCCATTGGAACGGCAAATTGGTCCGGCTCGGACACCTCAAATGCAGGTGGCAATTTCGCCTGGTTTGCCGACGCTCTGGGAACAAGCAGTGTCACTCTCAAAGCGCCATCGGTGCCAACCGCGACTTACAACGGCTCAATCACCATCACCGAACCATCCATGTCTGCGAGTGTCATACCCGGCTCAATCTATTACGGCCGCATGCAAATGGACGTTGATTTTGCAGGCTCCACGGTATCGGGCACCCTTGGAAACTTCGGAAAAGTCGACATCTCGACCTCATCTGTGAACACAATTTCCAATGTGCCCGGGAACGCGACGATGACGGGCAATATCGTCGGCGGCACTGTGATCACGGGAAGCATGTCAGGCACGATTGATGGGGCCAATATGACCGCGCCTACCACCGCCAGCTTTTACGAGCATAATGACACGGGCCGAGAGTTGATCAACGGCTTTGCTGACATGAGCTTTGATACAAGGCCCGATGCCACAGGTCTCATTTTGCTCTCAAGGTAACCCGGCCACGGCGTCTTAAGCTTTCGTTAGGCAGTTCCAAGCCACAACGACGCCATGTGCATGACGCGAAACATACTGAAGCCGCTGCAGATAGCGAGCCTCTCTGCAGCAGTTTTAACCAACTGCCAATCCAGCGACACGCCCGAGGACATCTCCGCACAAGCCGCAACCGCCCAAAGCCCATCCTTCACCCCAATCGCCACCCTTGGAACCGGCCCCCTCCAATCGGGCGACCTTCAAGCGGCCACTGACAATCTCACCGTCTTCCAAAACGGCACAAACATCACCGGAGCCATCGTCGGCAACATCCCGACACACGGCACAGCGTCCTATAATGGCACAATCTCGATTAACAAAACGACCCAAAACGATCCAAGCACAACCCCCAGCGACCTCTACCACGGACGCATCCAGATCAACGCCGACTTTGCCAGCACCACAATCAACGGCGCCATGGGAGATTTCGGCCATCTCACCGCATCAACATCCCCAACCCTCAATCCGGTCTCAGGATTCGCCACCTTTTCGGGCACCATCACCGATCAGAACTCAAGCTCAACACCCGGCAAAACCATCCAATCCACCGATGTCGCAGGGTTTCTGGACGGCGAGGTGATCTCCGGCACCCTAACCGGGCAATTCTACACAGTCCTGACCACCAACCAACGTATCATCACCGGAAGTGCGGCCTTGAACATCGGATCAGACGTGGACACATCAACCACCTACCTCGCCACCGAATAAGCCCCCCAAAGACGTCTCTCTCCCCGACAGAGCAAACGCTGGTCATCCCTTTCGATTCGGCCTATGACGGTTTCCTACATTTAACCCTCTTTGGAGTGAGACACATGACAAGCGTGTGGAACAAATCGACATGGCGCAACCACCAGCGGATCCAAATGCCCGAGTATCGGGACGCGGCAAAGCTCGGCGACGTTGAAAACCGCCTGCGGTCATATCCACCCTTGGTCTTTGCCGGAGAGGCCCGCAACCTGACCCAACAGCTAGGCGAAGTGGCTCAGGGGCGCGCGTTCCTCCTTCAGGGCGGCGATTGCGCGGAGAGCTTTGACGAGTTCTCAGCCGACAACATCCGCGAGACCTACAAAGTGCTGTTGCAAATGGCCGTTGTCCTGACCTTCGGCGGCAAACGCCCCGTGGTCAAAATCGGTCGCATGGCCGGACAGTTCGCCAAACCGCGCTCGGCCCCGACCGAGACCGTGGATGGCACAGAGCTGCCGTCCTACCGTGGTGACATCATCAACGAATTGGCCTTCACGCCAGAAGCCCGTGAGCCCAATCCGGACAAAATGCTGCGCGCCTACACGCAATCAGCGGCCTCCCTCAACCTGCTCCGCGCCTTCTCGCAAGGCGGTTTTGCAGACATCGCCAGAGTTCATCAGTGGACCACAGGGTTCGCCAATGATGCGCCGGGGACGGAGCGCTACAAGAAACTCGCCGACAAGATCACAGAATCCCTCGACTTCATGGATGCCGCAGGGATCTCCACCAATACGACCAGCGAATTGCACACGGTCGACTTCTACACCTCCCATGAGGCGCTTCTTTTGGAGTATGAAGAGGCCCTTTGCCGTCAGGACACCACCTCCGGCGACTGGATTGCCGGATCGGGTCATATGATCTGGATTGGCGACCGTACCCGCCAGCCCGACGGTGCCCATCTGGAATTCGCCCGTGGTGTGATCAACCCGATTGGCCTCAAATGTGGTCCATCGCTCGATCCCGAAGAACTGCTCCGCCTGATCGACACGCTCAACCCGGACAATATCCCGGGCCGCCTGACCCTGATCAACCGCTTTGGCGCTGGAAAAGTGGGCGACCATATGCCCGCGCTCATCAAAGCGGTCGAGCGGGAAGGGAAGTCCGTCGTCTGGTCCTGTGATCCAATGCACGGCAACACCATCAAGTCGACCACGGGCTTCAAAACCCGCCCCTTCGACAGTGTTCTGCGCGAGGTCCGCGAGTTTTTTGAGATTCACAAAGCCGAAGGCACCTACGCAGGCGGCGTGCATTTCGAGATGACCGGAAAAGACGTCACCGAATGTACTGGCGGTGTGCGTGCGGTCACCGATGAGGACCTGAACTTGCGCTATCACACGGCCTGTGATCCGCGTCTCAACGCAGCCCAAGCGCTCGAACTGGCGTTCTTGGTCTCCGAAGAGCTGCACGAGCGCCGCGCCGAGCAACGCCAAGCGGTCTGAACTGATGGATCTTTTTGCCGTTCTAACAGCCTCTAAAGGCGTGCCTGATGAGGCCGTCGCCCAAGTTGAAACAGCCTTGGGCGGCACTCCAAACCGCCTCAGCAAAAACGCCGTGGAAATCCGTTTCAACGGCGAACCACAGTCCATCCAACTAAACGGGATCGACCTCAACTTCATCCCCGCTGAAAACCGCGAAAAGCAACTTCTGATCGCGGATATGGACAGCACCATCATCACCGTTGAGTGCATCGACGAGCTGGCGGATTTCGCGGGCAAAAAGGACGAGGTCTCCGACATCACCGAACGCGCCATGCGCGGGGAACTGGTGTTCGAGGAAGCCCTACGTGCGCGCGTTTCCATGCTCAAAGGCGTTACCAAAGACGACATCCAAGCCTGCTTTGACACCCGCGT
>CAZXRG010000148.1:0-7054 GCA_964642935.1 uncultured Rhodobacterales bacterium
TAGGATTGAAACACCATGGCAATCCCGCGTTGCGCAGGTGGCACGTCATTGACCAACTGTCCGTCAATGGTCAGCTCGCCCCCAGTGATCTTCTCAAGACCCGCAATCATGCGCAACAGGGTCGACTTTCCACAGCCCGAGGGACCGACAAAAACGATCAGCTCGCCCGTCTTGATATCGAGATTAATGTCGTTGAGCACATTGACGTTGCCCCCATAAGTCTTCTCGACATTCCTGAGCGTTAATTCCGTCATTCCCCGATCCCCTTCCTTATGCCTTTAACGCCAAAACAGGCTGCCAAGGCCCCAACTCCAACCTGCCATCCCCGGTGGTGGGCGCACTGCCAAGATCAGCGCCAATCTGGCTCCAAGACCCTTTGGGCATCTCCAGAACCGACGGCGTGTCGCTGAGGTTAAACGCGCAAAACAGCGTCTCGCCCCCTTCCGTCCGCGTGAAAAACACAACGTCCCCTTCGGCCTGAACCGTCGAGGCATTCCCCTTGGCCAAAGACAAATGCGCCTTTCGAAACGCAATCGCGCGACGATAATGATGGAGGAGCGCCTCTGGATCCTCTTCCTGCCACTCAACCGAATTGGACAAATGCTGCTCCGCCACGGGCAACCAGGGCGCACCCGCCGAAAAGCCGCCATTCTGGTTGGACTTGTCCCAAACCATAGGCGTGCGGCATCCATCGCGCCCCTTGAACTCGGGCCAGAACTCGATGCCATAAGGGTCCTGCAGGTCCTCAAACGCCACGTCCGCCTCGCCCAATCCCAACTCCTCGCCCTGATAAATACAGACCGAGCCGCGCAGGCACATGATCATCGTCGTAAACAACCGTTGCGCGCCAGGCGATAGCGACCAGCGCGTCACATGGCGCACCACATCATGGTTGGAAAACGCCCAACAGGCCCAGCCCGTCTTTGCCACCGCGTCAAATCGCGCAAACACATCTGCGATCCGCCCAGCCGTGAGCGGGTCCTTGTCCAGAAACTCGAACGCGTAACACATATGAGCGAAATCATCGCCCTCAGTATAGGCCCCCAGTAGCTCCAATCCGCGCTGCGCATCCCCCACTTCACCCACACAGGTCGAGCCGGGATACTCATTCAAAAGACCACGGAACCGACGCAAAAACTCAAGGTTCTCCGGCTGGTTCTTGGAGTAAATATGCTCCTGATGATTGTAAGGGTTCACCGAAGGCGCAATGTTGGAATTGCGCTTTTCAACGGGAAGCGGCGGATTGTCCCGCAACTCCTTATCGGCAAAATAGAAGTTAATCGTGTCAAGCCGGAACCCGTCCACATGGCGCTCCAACCAGAAGCGCGTCACATCCAGCAAAGCATCCTGCACGGCTGGCGCATGGAAGTTCAAATCCGGCTGGCTGGTCAGGAAATTATGCAGATAATACTGCTCCCGACGCGCATCCCAATGCCACGCAGGTCCCCCAAAAATGGACAACCAATTGTTGGGCGGCGTGCCATCTGGCTTTGGATCAGACCAGACATACCAATCAGATTTCGCATTATCGCGCGACGACCGGCTCTCGCCAAACCATGGATGTTGATCCGAGGTATGAGACAAGACCAGATCGATCATCACCTTCACACCCAGCGAATGGGCCGTTTCCACAACCGCATCAAAATCCGCAAGCGTGCCGAACATCTGATCCACATCGCAATAATCGCTCACATCATACCCGAAATCCTTCATGGGCGAGGTGAAGAACGGCGAAATCCAGATCGCATCCACACCGAGCGAGGCAATATAAGGGAGCCGCTCGACAATGCCGCGCAAATCCCCGATCCCGTCGTTATTGCTGTCCTGATAGGAACGCGGATAGATCTGATAGATCACCGCACCGCGCCACCAATCCACATCCACCGAGGCACTTCCAATCGTCTCACGAATTACATTCATCTCTTAAAACCCTACTTGACGGAGCCGGCCAGAAGACCGCGCACCAGATACTTTTGCATCATGAAAAACACCAACAGAGGCACCGCGATGGAGACGAAGGCCGCCGTAGCCAAAATCTCCCAATTTCCACCGCGCGTCCCCAACAACTCAACAATCTGATTGGTCATCACCGTGGTCTCTCCGGTCGCATCAATCAGAAACACTTTGGCCACCAGAAGATCATTCCAAGTCCAGAGGAACTGGAAAATCGCAAACGAGGCCAGTGCGGGAAACGACAGCGGCAGAATGATCTTGGTGAAAATCTGGAACTCCGTGGCCCCATCCACCCGCGCATTCTCGATAATGTCTCGCGGCAGGCCGACCATATAATTGCGCAACAGATAAATGGCGAGCGGTAGACCAAAGCCAGTATGGGCCAGCCAGACCCCCAGATATCCTTTCCCGATGCCGATCCCCAGATGCAGTTTGAGCAAAGGAATAAGCGCCAATTGCAGCGGCACCACCAAAAGCCCCACCACAATTGCAATCAGGATCGCACGGCCCGGAAACTCCATCCACGCCAACGCATAGGCGGCAAATGCGGCAATTACGATCGGAATAATGGTCGCCGGAATGGTCACGGTCAAAGTGTTGAAAAACGCCTTGCTCATGCCCCCGTCCGTATATCCACCAGTCAGAACATTCGTGTAGTTTCCAAGCGTAAACTCCGGCGGGGTTACAGCCGTCACAAACACCCGCTGCCCGCGACCCGTCATCTCCGTGGGACTGGTCAGAACATAATCGCCATTGGCCTGAACGGTGATTTCAGCCCCGTCCTTCAACTCAGCCAGATCACCGGGCACATAGGCATCAATGTTGCGCGAGCTGGTCCCCCAAACCCGAATATCCGCCTCACCCAGACCACCATAAAGATTGCCCTCAATCACATAGAGCCCATCCTTGACGACCTGCGCCCCCTCGTCATCAGGATCGGTCGCACGCAAGGTCGCGTTCTGCTCGGTCGGGAACAAAGACTGCCACCAGCCAGACCCGGTAATCTGATCAGCCGTGCGAAAGGACGACACCAAAAGCCCCACCGTCGGAAACAGCCAAAGCGCCACCAGAAGAACGGTCGAGATTTGAACAAGCCAGCCGAGGCTCGATTTGGACCCAGCAATATTGTCCATTATCGCATCTCCTTGCGGGCATTATAGACGTTCCAGATCAGGATCGGAGAGACCAGCAGCATGATGATCATCGCCGCCGCCGAGCCCATCCCCCAGTCATTGGCCCGAAACAGCTTGTCGAACATATAATTGGCCAGAACCTGCGTCTCCCACTGCCCGTTGGTCATGGCAAATACGATGTCAAAGACCTTGAGAACCGTCAGAGTAATGGTCGTCCAGACCACCACAATGGTCCCTGAAATCTGCGGCAATTTGATCTTGAAGAAGACCTGAAACGGATTGGCCCCGTCCACAATGGCCGCCTCGATGGTCTCTTCGGGAATACCGCGAAGGGCCGCAGACAGGATCACCATGGCAAAGCCGGTCTGAATCCAGATCAACACAATCATCAGCAGGAACGAATTCCACCCCGGAATGGTCAACCACGTCTGAGGCTCCCCGTATTGATGATTGGCCGTAAAGGCTCCAAAAGCGAGGCTAAGAAAGGAGATCGCAATCAGTGCAAGCAGCAAAACTCCTAGGCCGCGTATGGCCCCATTCCCCTTATCACGGATCGCCTGAACGAGGCCGAGCGCCACATATCCAGCCGCCAATGCCCCGCAGATCATCAACAAGGCCGGCAGCAATCGTAGGACCAGAAACGAGCCAATTCCGCCTTCAAACTGCAACCAAACCGCATTCATCACACCAATCTGCGCCTGATCCACAGGCCGCGTGTCATAAATCAGCTTGAAAATAACCGCAGCCCCGACGAATGAAATCGCCATGGGCATGAAGATCAACGACTTGGCAATGGCGCCCCATGAGAGCCGGTCCGACAGCTGTGCCGCCAAAAGCCCAAACGCGGTCGAGGCCGCAGGCACAATGATCAGCCAAAGCATATTGTTGCGCATGGCCTCCCAGAATTTATCCTCTGCGAACATCTTCGCGTAGTTGTCCAGCCCGACAAATGCGCCGCCCTGAGAACGATCCGTCACAGACAAGCGCAAAGTCTCAAACACCGGATAGGCCAGATAAAGCCCAAGCGCCGCCATGGCAGGAAACAGAAACAACCAAGGCCGGATCATATTGGCGCGATTGATATTTCGACCGGCGTTCACACCCTTGGCAGGGAACAGCACTTTGTCGAGAAACTGGTTAGAGAAATAGAAATACCCGATGCACCCGCTCACCCCGACAACAATAGTCAACAAACCTTGCAATGCAGGTGACATGCGATCTCTCCCCGGGGATCAAAAACAGCGATTTTTGTGCATTTTTATGGAGGACCGGCGCATGACGCCGATCCAGATATCAAGAGGCTCCAGCCCTTAAGCCAGAGCCCGTATCACTTACTTAGGCCAGCTTGCCTGAATGCCAGCAGCCACTTCGCCTGCATCCTTGCCGCCTGCATAATCAACCATGCCAGTCCAGAAAGAACCTGCACCAACCGCACCGGGCATCAGGTCGGAACCGTCAAACCGGAATGTGGTCGCACCCAGCAAAATCTCGTTCATTTTGCGAAGTGTCGGATCAGCAAAAGCATCGGGGTTCACACCCTTCAAAGGCGTGAGGAAACCACCACGGGCCATGAACAACTCATGGGCCTCAGTTGTCTTGAGGAATTCGATCAGCTCATGCGCCGCATCGTTTTCATTGGTGATCGCAAAGAGCGTACCTGCGCCAAGCACAGGAGAGCCTAGGTCCTTGCCGGAATAGGCCGGAAAGTAGAAGAAGTCCGCATCTTCACCAACAGATGTTCCCTCAGGGAAAAACGCCGGAATGAAAGAGGCCTGACGGTGCATGTAGCACTGAGGTGGCGAGGAGAAGATACCCTTAGGGCTGTCACGGAAATCCGTGGACGCAACCGCACCGGCTCCACCTGCAACATAAGCATCGTTACGCGCAAACGCGCCGAATTCCTCAATCGCGGCCACCACTTCTGGGGCATCAAACGGAAGCTCATTGGCAACCCAAGCGTCATAAACCGCAGGCGTTTGCGTGCGCAGCATCATGTCCTCAACCCAATCGGTCGCAGGCCAACCTGTCGCTCCGCCTGATCCCAGACCGATACACCATGGCGTGCCGCCATCCGCTACGATCTGATCCGAAAGCGCCTTGAGGTCTTCCATCGTCGTCGGGATATCGTATCCGGCATCCTCGAAGTTCTCGGGCGAATACCAAACCAGCGACTTCACATCGACTTTGTAGAAAAAGCCGTAAAGATTATCCGCGCCACCTTCATCCGCGTAAGTCCCAAGATCGACCCAGGACTGACCGGCCGCATAATTCTCGCGAATCCAATCCCCTGTGCCATCTTTGAGCGGCGACAAGAAGCCACGCTTGGCCATATCAGCCGCAAGACCGGGCTGCGGGAAAACCGCAACATTGGGCGCAGAGCCCGCCTCGGCATCAATCATGATCTGCTGCTCGAAGCTGTCCGAGCCAACATAACGCACATCGTGACCGGACTGCGCTGCAAATACGGATAGAACCGACTCGATATTCTCCTGATCCGGCCCAAGCCACGGTCCAAAGACAGTGAGCTGCTCGGCCTGAGCGGCCCCTGCAAACAATGCAGTCGCAGCCACGCCCGCTAGAAACGTTCTTTTCATGGTTATTCCTCCCAAAATGGGCACTTTTTGCGCCCTCACTTCCACTATATCCGCATTGGAATCATCTTCCAAAGCGCTTTGGATTGTTGGAATGTAGCGCTGAGGCGGACCAAGTCAAGATTATAAATACTTGCCTCCTTTCCCCATATAAGGTCATTATGGGCATTCAAAGCGGTTTGAATTCCAGTGGTAGAAGCATGAACCTTAAAGAGCTGTCCGAAAATCTAGGCCTCTCACAAACCACCGTGAGCCGCGCCCTGAACGGCTTTCCCGAAGTGAACGCGGAGACCCGAAAAAGGGTCGCAGATGCCGCCGAGCGCTTCAATTACCGCCCCAACACAAGGGCCAAAGGCCTCGCCACAGGCCGCTCCTTCTCCATCGGCCACATCATCCCGCTTTCCACACGAAACGAGTTGGTCAATCCGGTCTTCGCCGATTTCATCGCCGGAGCGGGCGAGACCTATTCAAGGCGCGGCTATGACCTCACCCTCTCCGTGGTCAAGGACGAAGAGGAAGAGCAAGCCTACCGCGACATGGCCTCCAAAGGCACGGTAGACGGGATCATCGTGCACGGCCCGCGCACCAATGACCCGCGCATCGACCTCCTTAAATCCATCGGAATGCCCTTCGTAGTGCACGGACGCGGCGCCAATCAGGACGTGGATTACGCTTGGGTCGACATGAACAACAAAAGCGCCTTCAAACGCGCCACCGAATTCCTGCTTGATCTCAAACACCAACGCATCGCCCTGATCAACGGCGACGAGACCATGCATTTCGCCGCCCGAAGGCGCATGGGCTATGAGGAGGCTCTGAGGGGGCGCGGCATCACAATCGACCCCACCATAATGACCAGCCGCGACATGACCGAAGACTGGGGCTATAGCTTCACAAAAAGCCTGATCGACACCGACACTCCACCAACCGCCTATCTGGTCTCCTCGATACTCTCGGCAATTGGCGTTAGACGGGCGCTGCAGGACCACGGGCTCAGGCTCGGTGAAGATGTGTCCTTGATCACCCATGACGATGATCTGAGCTATCTGCCCAACTCAGGAGACGTGCCCATGTTCACGGCCACCCAATCCTCGGTACGTGAGGCAGGTCAACGTTGCGCGGAAATGCTGCTTGATCTGATTGCAGGTGACATCCAAACGCCGCAACATGATCTGTGGGAAGCGAGATTGCTGGTGGGCGCGTCAACCGGACCACCCAAATCACTTTAAACCCACCCAAATGAAAAGCGCCGGAAAAACTCCCGGCGCTTTAGTATTTATAAGAGGTAGGATGTGTTTAGGGAGTTTTCGAAGAAAATCTCCAACGCATCCTACGGCTCGTTTCGAATTACTCGATGATCTTGGAGACGACGCCCGC
>CAZXRG010000149.1:0-7041 GCA_964642935.1 uncultured Rhodobacterales bacterium
TCTGAGGGGATGAGTTTCGCTCAAAAAGCGGGTCTTGATGGGGAGGCTGTGTTGGATGTGATTTCCAAAGGGGCGGCTGGTTCTTGGCAGATGGAAAATAGGGGCTCGACCATGCTGCGGGACGAATTCGAGTTCGGATTTGCGATTGATTGGATGCGCAAGGATTTGGCGTTTTGTCTGGAAGAGGCAGAGCAGAATGGGGCGTCACTGCCCGGGACGGCTTGTATCGATCAGTACTATAAAGAAGTTCAGAACATGGGCGGGGGGCGTTGGGATACGTCTGCGCTCATGCGGCGATTGACGCGCGAATAAGCGCGAGCGGGTAGGATGCGTTTGAAACGCATCCTACAATTTTAGCGCACGATGCGAGAGTATTTATTACCCTCAAGTGAAGCTCCAACAATGATGCCTTCTTGTCCGTAGATCACGGCATAGATCGGCTTATTGTAGGTGCTAGATGTAATCGAGGCCGCGCCTGCACGATTGGGAATGGCGTATTCCGCATCAAGGCCCAATTCCCATCCGTCGGCCGTTCTGAAGTTGGCCAAAGTTTCTGGCGTCATGAAGAACAGAGCATGGCGATAGCGTTGTGCGCCGATCTGAAGCCCAAGGGAGGCGGAGGCCACGGAGTAATAATCAACTGGCGCGCCTTTGATCATCAAAGCGCCTTCGCCGTAGGAGGCTCCGTAAATCAGGCTGCCCTCATTTACGCGCGGCATGATCAGCAGACCTGCGGCTTGGCCCGAAATCTCGCGGGCGCCTGGAACAGTGTCGTAGAGTTCGGCCAAAGCCTCACCAACCCGCGTGTCGATTTCACCGCGAGATGAGGTTACGCGGGAGGCACATCCAGCCAATGCAAGCGAGCCAACCATCGCCGCACGACGCGTTAAGTGTGTCATGTCTATTACTCCTCGAATTTAAACGCTCAATATCTGTCCGGTCTATTCGCCGGATCTTGGGGGTGAGTTTAGCACGCAATTTTGAAAAACCCCAACAGATAGCGTGTAAAAACCCCGAAATTGGCAACAAATCGTTGTCATCCTGAGGCTGCTTCGTCAAAACAGCGCCCAAAGGGGAGCGAGATGGCAGTCACACAGCAAGAGCCTGCGGTTATTATCTGCATGAAGTGGGGAACGCTTTACGGGCCGGATTATGTCAATGTGCTTTATAATGCGGTGGCGGATAATCTTGATATTCCGTTTCGCTTTGTCTGTTTGACCGATGATCGTGCGGGCATTTCGGAGGGTGTTGAGTGTTTTGACATTCCCGATCATGGCTGGGGGGCGGGTGAGTATAAGTTTGGAGGCTGGCCCAAGCTGAGTGTGTTTGCTGAGGATTTATACGGGCTAAAGGGGCGGGCTCTGTTCGTTGATCTTGATACGGTGATTTGTGGAAATATCACCGATTTGTTCGCGGTTGAGGGTGGCGTTGTGGTTATCAAGGAATGGCCCCGGTTCAATGATCATTTTCGCCGTCAGAAAGTTAGGGGTATGACCTCGATTTTCGGGTTCACTCTGGGGGCTGAGACGCAGATTTTGGAGCGCTATTTGGCTGATCCGGTGGCAGCCCGAGGCTCTGTTCGCCATGAGCAGGCATGGGTGACGAAAGTGGCGGAAGACATGCAGTTCTGGCCTGAGGGGTGGGTCGTGTCCTTCAAGCGCAATCTTCTGGCCTATCCGTTGATCAACCGTTTTATAGCGCCCTCACCGCCGCCAGCTGAGGCCAAGATTGTGGCCTTTCATGGTGTGCCCAGACCCATTGATGTGGTGCCTGATCAGGATCAGGTTTGGGGGTCTTGGAGCCGGTATGGCAAGGGGGCGGTTCCCTTTGTGCGGGAGTATTGGCTGAAATACGGGGGCAGTGATCCGGCCTAGGGCTGTCTCACTCTGATTGCATTAAAGTTGCGGCCTCATAGGCGAAATAGGTCAATATGCCGTCACATCCGGCGCGTTTGAAGGCGCCCAGGCTTTCCATCATGCCTGCCTCGCGGTCGATCCAGCCGCGCTCTGCACTTGCACAGATCATCGCGTATTCACCGGAGACTTGATAGGCGAATGTGGGAACCTCGAAGGTGGATTTTACTTCTCGACAGACGTCCAGATAAGGCATGCCCGGTTTGACCATGACCATGTCTGCGCCCTCATCGATGTCTTGGGCCACTTCACGGAGCGCCTCGGCGCGGTTTGCGAAGTCCATTTGGTAGGTTTTCTTGTCGCCCTTGAGCGCTCCGGTTGCGCCGACCGCATCGCGGAAGGGGCCATAGAAGCTGGAGGCGTATTTGGCGGCGTAGGACATGATGATTGTATTGGGGAAATCATGCATCTCCAGCAATTGGCGGATGACGCCAATGCGCCCGTCCATCATGTCAGAGGGGCCCAGAATGTCTGCACCTGCTTCTGCATGGGAGAGGGCCTGTTTTTCCAGAGCCATCAAGGTCTCGTCATTCAAGACCACGCCGTCGCGCACAATCCCGTCATGGCCGTCGGAGTTATAGGGGTCCAGAGCCACATCGAGCATGACGCCAATGTCTGGAACGGTTGCTTTGACGTGACGGGTGGCGCGGTTGACCAGATTGTCGGGGTTCCATGCTTCCTCGGCCTCGGGCGTTTTCAACGCGTCGGGCGTGTAAGGGAAGAGGGCGACACAAGGAATGCCAAGGATTGCGGCTTTATCGGCTTCTGCGACGATCCTATCGACGGAATGGCGGAAAACACCGGGCATGCTGGAAATGGGTTCGGAAATGCCCGTTCCTTCGCACACAAACAGCGGCCAGATCAGATCAGAGGGAGACAGGCGCGTCTCGCGCACCATATCGCGCACCCAAGGGGTGGCACGCATGCGTCTTTGCCGTGATCTGGGGAAGGGAGCTGGAATTGGTCGCATATGGGCCTCACTGTCGGCTAATTGTGAAGGCATCGCACGGATTAGGTATTGCTCTCAAGGCCTTCCTTAGTGTTTTTCAGGTAGAGTTGGCTGACGGCTGTGTTTTTGGGATTTGAGATAGTTGGATCTTCTACTTTCCATATCATTCTCTAGCTTTTCAAGTATCTGGTATTGGATATTGACGGGTTTGGCGTGGTCACTGACCTGCCATAGAACTTTGGGCGTGCCTTATGATGCTCTGGTTGCGGCCCATCAACATGGGGGTTGGGCGGCGCGGGATGCGGAAGAGATGGCGCATATTTATGCCCGTCGCGTGGTGCCGATGTTTCGCAGCTCCGGCGTTTATGTTCTGGCGGTGGTGTGTTTCTGTCTCGCCGTGCTTTGCACTTTCGGGTTTTATTACGGTTACGAGTTGGCCCAAGCGGCGTTTGCCTTGCTGTTGCCGCTGACCATTGTGAATGCCATGGGGATTTTGCTGGCCTTTAAGGTCGAGCGGCGCGAACTTGAGGGCGAGGCGCTTCGCAGAGCGCTGACCCGTCGGCGGTTTTGGAATCAGGTGATTGGTCTGGTGTCAATTTTTCTGGCATCGGTTATGACCATAGTCTCCATGGCGCGCAACGTGGCTCTGTTTTACTAGATTTCTGCACCCAAAGCATTTCATCTGGCTTGCCGTTTTGGGATGAACCCCCTAGATGCTAGCGCTATGAATAGCCAAGCTCCTCTTACGTCCGGATCTGTTACAATCGGTGGAGCGCCCGATGGTTTTGACGCGCGTCTTATTTCCGAGCTGGTAGCTCGTGCGAATGGTCCGGTTCTTCATGTTGTGCGGGATGATGCGCGCATGGTGTCGCTGAAGACCTCGCTTGAGTTTGTTGATCCTCAATTGCCGGTGCTGACCTTCCCTGCGTGGGATTGTTTGCCTTATGATCGCGTGTCGCCCAATGCCGAGATTTCCGCGGCGCGGATCGCGCTGTTGGCGACTTTGGCGGATGGCATTGATTTTCCCTGTTTGATCCTGACGACGTTGAATGCGGCTACGCAGCAGGTGCCTGCCCGAGATGTCGTGAAATCGGCCAGTTTTGTGGGCGAGGTTGGACGTCAGATTGATGTGGATGGGCTTAAGGCGTTTCTGGTGCGTGTGGGGTATTCCAATGCGCCAACCGTGACCGAGCCCGGTGATTTTGCGGTTCGTGGCGGCATTATTGATATTTTCCCACCGGGCACTGAGTTGCCTGTGCGGCTTGATCTATTCGGTGATGTTCTGGACGGGGCGCGGCGATTTGATCCGGTGTCTCAGCGGACCATCGAGAAGGTCACCCGCGTTGAGCTGGCGCCTGCGTCCGAAGTGATCATGGATGAGGCCTCCATCGAGCGGTTTCGCTCTGGTTATCGGAATGCGTTTGGAGCGGCTGGATCGGATGATCAGCTTTATGCGGCGGTCTCGGAAGGGCGCAAACATCAGGGCATGGAGCATTGGGTTTCGCTGTTTTACGAGCGGATGGAGCGGATTTTTGACTATCTCCCGGATGCTCCGGTCATTGTGGATGATCAGATTGACGCCATGCGGGATGCCCGTTGGGAGACCATTGATGATCTTTATGGGGCCCGTCAGGCGGCCTTGAGCGACAAGTCTGGCCTGTCGTCGGTTTATAAGCCTTTGGAGCCAGCTGCGCTTTATCTCGATGATGCGGGTTGGGAGGCGGCTCTTAAAGGGCGTGCGGTTCGGCGTTTGTCGGTTCTGCCAGTTCCTACGGGGCCCGGTGTTTTGGATGCAGGCGGACGGCTCGGGCGAGAGTTTGCGCTTGAGCGGCAACAGGAATCGGTCAGTCTTTTCGGTGCTTTGGCGGATCATGTTCAGGTGGAGCGGCGTCAGTCTCAGGTTGTGATTTGCTCCTACTCCGAAGGGTCGCGGGAGCGATTTGCGACCATGTTGGAGGACGCGGGCATAACTGGTGCGAGGGAGATTTCCCATTTGGGGGATGTTCCCGAGGACACGGGCGGTCTGTTCTTGGCGGTTTGGCCTTTGGATCAGGGGTTTGTCGGGCGTGGTCAGGCGATCATTACCGAGCAGGATATCTTGGGCGATCGGCTGGTGCGCTCGGCCAAGAAGCGTAAGCGGGCGGAGAATTATCTGACCGAGGCCACGACGCTCACACCCGGTGATCTGGTGGTTCATATCGAGCATGGTGTGGGGCGCTATAACGGGCTTGAGACGATTACGGCGGCCGGTGCGCCCCATGAGTGTATTGCGCTGGAGTATGCGGATCAGGCGCGGCTTTATTTGCCGGTTGAGAATATCGAGCTGCTCTCGCGGTATGGCCATGATGAGGGGCTGCTCGACCGTTTGGGCGGTGGCGCGTGGCAGGCGAAGAAGGCCAAGCTGAAAGAGCGCATCCGTGAGATGGCCGATAAGCTCATTCGCATTGCGGCGGAGCGGGCGTTGCGAAAGGCGCAAGTGATGGAGCCTCCTGAGGGGATGTGGGAGAGCTTTTGTGCGCGCTTCCCGTATTCGGAGACCGAGGATCAGCTCAATGCCATTGATGATGTTCTAGGGGATATCGGTTCGGGTCAGCCCATGGATCGTTTGATTTGTGGGGATGTTGGGTTCGGAAAGACGGAAGTGGCTCTCAGAGCGGCTTTTGTGGCGGCCATGTCGGGCACTCAGGTGGCGATTATTGCGCCCACGACGCTTTTGGCGCGGCAGCACTTCAAGAGCTTTGCCGAGCGCTTCCGTGGATTGCCCATTCAGGTGCGCCAGTTGTCGCGGTTTGTTTCGGCCAAAGAGGCGGAGAAGACGCGGGAAGGGTTGGCGCGGGGCGATGTGGATATTGTGATTGGCACCCATGCTTTGCTGGCCAAGTCTATCCGGTTTCATAATCTGGGCATGTTGGTGATTGATGAGGAACAGCATTTCGGGGTGGGCCATAAGGAGCGGTTGAAGCAGCTCCGCTCGGACATTCATGTTCTGACCATGACCGCGACGCCTATTCCGCGCACCTTGCAGATGGCTCTGTCAGGCGTTCGGGAGTTGAGCCTGATTGGCACGCCGCCCGTGGATCGTTTGGCGATCCGGACCTATGTGTCCTCCTTTGATGCGGTGACCATTCGCGAGGCGCTGTTACGGGAGCATTATCGCGGGGGGCAGTCGTTTTATGTGGTGCCGCGTGTTTCAGACATTGCCGAGATCGAGGCGTTTTTGAAGGAGAACGTGCCTGAGGTTTCTGTTGTTGTGGCCCATGGGCAGATGGCGGCGGGTGATCTCGATGCGCGGATGAACGCGTTTTACGATGGGCAGTACGATGTATTGCTGGCAACTACGATTGTGGAATCGGGTCTCGATATCCCATCGGCCAATACGCTTGTGGTGCATCGCGCGGATATGTTTGGTCTCGCACAGCTTTATCAGATCAGAGGGCGTGTCGGGCGCTCCAAAATTCGCGCCTATGCGTATTTCATGACCAAAGGGCGTGCGCGTTTGACGCCTTTGGCGGAGAAACGGCTGCGGGTCTTGGGCTCACTGGACAGTCTGGGGGCTGGTTTTACTCTGGCGTCTCAGGATCTGGATATTCGGGGTGCTGGAAACCTGCTTGGGGACGAGCAATCGGGCCATGTGCGCGAGGTTGGTTTTGAGCTTTATCAAGACATGCTCGAAGAGGCGATTGCCAAGATTAAGGCTGGCGAGATGGAAGGTCTGTCGGAGGCGGATGATCAATGGGCGCCGCAGATTAACTTGGGCGTGCCTGTGTTGATCCCTGACAATTATGTGCCTGATCTCGATGTGCGCCTTGGGCTTTATCGTCGCTTGTCATCGCTTCAAGAGAAGGTCGAGTTGGACGGGTTTGCGGCTGAACTGATTGATCGCTTCGGGAAATTACCCAAAGAGGTCAATATGTTGCTCAATATTGTGCGCATTAAAACCATGTGTAAGCGGGCAGGGATCGCCAAGCTTGATGGTGGCCCCAAGGGTGCGACCATTCAGTTCCATAACGACAAGTTCGCCAATCCTGAGGGCCTTGTGAAGTTTTTGGCCAATGAGGGTGGGCGTGCGAAGGTGAAGGACAACAAGATCGTCGTGCGCCGCGATTTCTCGACCACCAAGGCGCGTGTTCAAGGTGCCTTCGGGATATCGAGGGATTTGGCGGCGCTGGCGAAAGCGGG
>CAZXRG010000150.1:0-7034 GCA_964642935.1 uncultured Rhodobacterales bacterium
CCACCGGATCAAATGCTGCTGGATCAATGCGCCGGGCTTTCTGGGGATGACAGCGAGATGGGCAAGGCGATTGCAGGCCTTTCGCGTGTCGCCAAAGTTAGCAAGCCGCGCAAAGTGGAAAGCGAGTTTAACGCGCTGTTCGTAGGTTTGGGGCGGGGTGAATTGCTGCCCTATGCCAGCTACTACCTGACCGGATTTCTCAACGAAAAACCCTTGGCAACCCTGCGCTCTGACATGACCGCGCAAGGCATGAGCCGCGCCGCCAACGTCTTTGAACCCGAGGACAACATTGCCTCCCTTATGGAGATGATGGCCAGCATGATCGTTGGTCGTTTCGGCACGGCTACCAAGCTGGATCAGCAAAAAACCTTCTTCAACAGGCACATCGCCCCTTGGGCCGGACATTTCTATTCTGACCTTGAGTCGGCCAAGAACTCAATTCTCTACGCTTCGCTTGGCGCTGTGGGCCGCGAATTTATGGAAATCGAACGCGAAGCATTTCGTATGACCGCAAGCTAGCGCTTGCGACTTCACTGGCGGGGATGCCCGTCACAACAAGGAGGGAGACATCCCCTATGACCAAGAAAGAACAAGGCACGAACCGCCGCGACTTTCTCAAAATGGCCGGAACAACCGCGCCCGTTGCTGCTGTGGCGCTTGCCGCTGGCACTGACACTGCGGCGGCAAAGCCCGTCGATCTGACATCGGAAACGATGCAGGACACCGCGCATACACGCGCATATCTCGATAGCGCCCGCTTCTAATAGGGGTGTTTCTGAACGATTTCCTGGCGACTGGTTGCGTGACGCCCGACTGTCAGGATCAAGGGAGGAATAAAATATGTTAAGGAAAAAGACCAACGGGGTTGCGCGACGCTCCCAAAGGGCCGGACTCCTGTCTGATGTGGCGGAAAAATCCGTCGATCGCCGTGCATTCCTGCGCGGTTCTGGTTTGGCCATTGGTGGCCTTGCCGCAATTTCAGCCACGGGTGGCACGGTCACTCAAGCCAACGCAGCCAGCGCTGCTACAGGCGCGGTTGATCTGGTCAAATCCGTATGTACCCATTGCTCGGTCGGTTGTACCGTTGTGGCTGAGGTTTCAAACGGTGTTTGGACGGGTCAGGAACCCGGCTGGGATTCACCGTTTAATCTTGGAGCACATTGTGCCAAAGGGGCTGCCGTTCGCGAGCATGCCCATGGCGAGCGCCGTCTCAAGTACCCGATGAAGAAAGAGGGTGGAGAGTGGAAGCGGATCTCATGGGATCAGGCGATCAACGAGATCGGCGATGGCATGATGAACATCCGCGAAGAAAGCGGTCCTGACTCTGTCTATTGGCTCGGCTCTGCAAAACATAACAACGAGCAGGCCTATCTGTTCCGTAAGTTTGCCGCCTATTGGGGCACAAACAACGTGGATCACCAGGCGCGAATTTGTCACTCAACCACAGTTGCAGGTGTTGCAAACACCTGGGGCTACGGTGCGATGACGAACTCCTACAACGACATTCACAACTCCAAAGCGATCTTTATTATCGGTGGTAACCCCGCCGAGGCGCACCCTGTTTCCCTGCTGCACCTGCTGAGGGCCAAAGAACAGAACAACGCGCCAGTGATCGTTTGCGATCCACGTTTCACCCGCACGGCGGCGCATGCTGATGAGTATGTGCGCTTCCGTCCCGGTACGGACGTGGCGCTCGTTTGGGGTATCCTGTGGCACATTTTTGACAATGGCTGGGAAGACAAAGAGTTTATCCGTACCCGTGTTTGGGGCATGGACCAAATTCAGGAAGAGGTGGCGCGTTGGACACCTGAAGAGGTCGAGCGCGTTACTGGAGCGCCGGGATCTCAGCTCAAGCGCGTTGCCCGCACAATGGCCAACAACCGCCCCGGCACTGTGATTTGGTGTATGGGTGGCACACAGCACACCAATGGTAACAACAATACGCGTGCGTATTGTGTGCTGCAGTTGGCCCTTGGCAACATGGGCACATCGGGAGGTGGTACAAACATCTTCCGCGGACACGACAACGTGCAGGGAGCAACGGACCTTGGTGTTCTGTCTCACACATTGCCTGGATACTATGGTTTGTCCGCAGGCGCATGGGCGCATTGGGCACGCGTTTGGGAAGAGGACGCGGATTGGTTAAAAGGCCAGTTTGCCATGACCAAGGATGCGGAGGGTAAGGATAAATCCTTGCAGAACCTCACAGGTATCCCGGTCAGCCGCTGGATCGACGGCGTGCTCGAAGATCCTGACAACATGGACAACCCCAATAAGGTGCGTGCGATGGTGCTTTGGGGCCATGCGCCGAACTCTCAGACCCGTCAGAAGGAAATGAAGACGGCAATGGAGCAACTCGACATGTTGGTGGTTGTTGATCCCTATCCAACGGTTTCAGCGGTGCTGCATGATCGAGAGGATGGCGTTTACCTGCTGCCCGCTTGCACGCAGTTTGAAACACGCGGTTCTGTCACCGCATCCAATCGCTCCTTCCAGTGGCGCGACAAAGTGGTGGACCCACTGTTTGAATCGCTCCCGGATGAGGTCATCATGGCCAAGTTTGCCAACAAGTTTGGCTGGGGCGACCGGTTATTCCGCAATATCGAGATGGAGGATGCGGAAACACCCAATGTCGAGAGTATCACGCGCGAGTTTAACCGAGGCATGTGGACGATTGGCTATACTGGGCAAGATCCTGACCGGATCAAGACGCACATGGCCAATCAGCACACGTTTGACCGCACCACGCTGCAAGCGGTGGGTGGCCCGGCGGATGGGGACTACTACGGTTTGCCCTGGCCCAGCTGGGGCACAGCCGAGATGAACCACCCCGGCACGCCTAACCTCTATGATATGTCGAAACGCGTTTCTGAGGGAGGCCTGACCTTCCGCGCACGTTTCGGTGTGGAGCGGGATGGTGACAACCTTCTGGCAGAGGGCGTCTACTCGCTCGATTCAGATATTCAGGACGGCTATCCTGAATTCACCATGCAAATGTTGATGGACCTTGGTTGGGATTCTGAACTTACAGCTGAAGAACGCGCTGTCATTGACGGGATCGCAGGGCCAAAGACCAACTGGAAAACCGACCTGTCAGGCGGTATCCAGCGGGTTGCAATTGCGCATGAATGTGCGCCGTTTGGCAACGCCAAGGCCCGCGCAGTGGTCTGGACATTCCCAGATCCTGTGCCGGTTCACCGTGAGCCGCTTTACACCAATCGCCGCGATCTGGTGGAGGACTATCCAACATATGAGGACCGCAAGTTCTATCGCTTGCCGACTATGTATGCCTCGATCCAGAAGAACGACTTTTCCAAGGATTACCCTATGATCCTGACGTCTGGTCGTTTGGTGGAATATGAAGGTGGTGGCGATGAATCCCGTTCAAACCCATGGCTCGCTGAACTTCAGCAAGACATGTTCGTGGAGGTGAACACCCGCGATGCCAACAACCTTGGTATTCGAGATGGGGAACAGGTTTGGGTCGAGGGACCTGAGGGTGCCAAGGTCAAAGTGATGGCCATGGTGACCGAACGGGTTGGTGAAGGTGTCGCCTTCATGCCGTTCCACTTTGGTGGACATATGGAAGGTGTGGACCTGAGGGACAAGTATCCTGACGGGGCAGACCCCTATGTGTTGGGTGAGAGCACCAACACCGCACAGACCTATGGCTATGATTCAGTGACCCAGATGCAGGAGACCAAAGCCACTCTCTGCAAAATCTGGTCAGCGTAAGGAGGACTAACGAATGGCAAGAGCAAAGTTTCTCGTCGACGCCGAACGCTGCATTGAATGCAACGCCTGCGTTACAGCCTGTAAGAACGAGCATGAAGTGCCCTGGGGCATCAACCGCCGCAAGGTGGTGACCATCAATGATGGCTCACCTGGCGAACGGTCGATTTCCGTGGCCTGTATGCATTGTTCCGATGCACCTTGTATGGCGGTCTGCCCTGTGGACTGTTTTTACCAGAACGAGGAAGGGGTGGTGCTCCACTCCAAGGACCTCTGCATCGGCTGTGGTTACTGCTTTTACGCGTGTCCTTTCGGCGCGCCGCAGTTCCCACAGGCTGGCAACTTTGGATCACGCGGCAAGATGGACAAATGTACCTTCTGTGCCGGTGGCCCTGAGGAAACCCACTCCACCGCCGAGTTCGCCAAATACGGTCGCAATCGCATCGCAGAAGGCAAACTGCCGATCTGTGCCGAGATGTGTGCCACCAAGGCGCTTCTAGCGGGTGATGGCGACGTTGTTTCGGGCATCTACCGCGAACGTGTGGTGGCCCGTGGCTTTGGATCCGGAGCTTGGGGCTGGGGTTCAGCCTATGGTCGCCAAGGCGGCTAAGACGCTCTGGTAACGACAACAATCAGGGCGGCTCCTTTGTGGGTTGCCCTTTTTTATGCTCATTCAAGAGGATGACTTCATGTTTCGCATTTTGACGGCTTTGCTGCTTTCCTTGTCTTTTGTGACGTTTGCCCATGGACAGGACGCGGAGGCACCTCTGCCTGATCGTTCGGCCACGGGGGGCGCACAGACGCTCGAAGACATTCTGGCGCGTCAACGTGGCGAGGAGGTGGACAATTCTTTCCGGTCCGATGCAACGGGTGATCCAAACTCTGCCGCGGGCATGGCAACCCAGCTGGGGACACTGGGCGGCGCCTCTGACCCTGAGCTTTGGCGCGCGTTACGGTTTGGAACAGCTGATATCACGGCGTCCAACAATGGACCCGCCGCCACAACGCTGGTGCAGGATGGCGGGATGGCGTGGCTTGAGTTTCGTCAAGGCCCGCTCTCGAAATACGGCGGCTACCTGTTGGGTGGTACGTTGTTATTACTGCTGGTGTTCTTCCTGCTGCGCGGGCGCATCCGTATCGATGGCGAACAAACAGGTCGAAAAATCACCCGTTTCAAAGCGATTGAGCGCTTTGGGCACTGGCTTTTGGCGGGGTCGTTCATTCTGCTTGGGATGACCGGGCTGATCTCGCTCTTCGGGCGCAAGGTGCTGATCCCGATCTTTGGACATGACAGTTTCGCGCTGATCGCGGTCGCCTCTAAATGGGTGCATAACAATGTGTCTTGGGCGTTTATGTTGGGTCTGGCGATGATCTTTGTGATGTGGGTGCTCCACAACCTGCCGCACCGTACCGATATCAACTGGCTCCTTAAAGGCGGCGGGATTTTCACTGCGGGGCATCCACCGGCCAAGAAGTTTAACGCTGGGCAAAAGCTGATCTTCTGGTCCGTAATTGTGCTGGGCACGTCGATCTCTGTCTCTGGTCTGGCACTGCTCTTCCCGTTTGAAATCAACATGTTTGCAGCAACCTTCTCCAAACTTAACAGCTTTGGCATCTCAGGCGTTTTGGGCTTGGGAGAACTGCGAACCACGCTCGCCCCGCATGAGGAAATGCAATATGCGCAGCTATGGCATTCCATGGTAAGCTTTGTGCTGATGGCCATTATATTCGCGCATATTTACATCGGTACCGTTGGAATGGAGGGCGCTGCGGCGGCCATGACGAGCGGCGAGGTGGAGGAGCAATGGGCGCGCGAGCACCATTCACTTTGGGTGGAAGAGGTGCAAGTGAAGGAAAACGCTCGTCCCGACGTTCCCGCGCCTGAAAGCGCCACCCCCGCTGAATAGATGTGGCGTTTGCTGGCAATAAGTCTCTGGGTTGCGTCACCATTGGTGGCACAGGAGTTCTTTACACTAAAAGGCCACGGCGGGCCGATTATGGATATCGCAGTGGGCCCAAACGGTCAGATCGCGACGGCAAGTTTTGATAATTCGGTTGGCGTTTGGGATGGGTTGACCCCCCTGTGGAAAGAGGGCCACCGCGCGGCTGTCAATGTCGTCAGATATGGACCCGGCGGATTTCAGGTCTCTGGTGGAAACGACAATACTGTCCGATTTTGGCCTGCTACGGGGCAAAGCGTAAAGATCGGGGAGCATCAGGCGAAAGTGATGGACATCGCGGTGTCTCAAGAGGCTGGCATTATTGCGTCCGCCAGTTGGGACCACACAATTGGTCTATGGGACTACACAAAAGACGCTGAACATATCTTGCCCCCCGCAGCGGACCAAGCGGGGAGGTTTTTGAAAGGGCATCGCCAAGGTGTAAATGCCATTGCCTTTTCTGAAGGTGGGGAGGCGCTTTATTCAGCCTCGGTAGATGGAACGATCAGGTTATGGGACCTCACTGACATATCCGCGGCTTCCAAAGTTCTTGTGAAACACGGGTTTGGGGTGAACCGCCTTATCCTGAATGAAACAGATGGCTGGCTCGCATACGGGGCGACGGATGGCGGGACGAGAGTGATCGACCTTGAGACAGCACAACAAATCGCCGACTTCACCCTTGACCGGCGCCCGATCCTGTCGATGGCCTATAACGCTGGCTCCGCTCAACTGGCAGTTGGCGACGGTGAGGGCTACATTATGGTGATCGACACCGCAAAAATGCGCATCACCCGCGATTTTCGCGCCACACGCAGCGGTCCGATATGGGCGCTGGCTTTTTCACCGGATGGACAGAACTTGCACGCAGGTGGAATTGAAAACGTGGTCTATTCCTGGCCAATCGCGACCATGGATGAGCATGGCACAATGGCTGGCGACACCCCCAGTTTCCTCGAAAAACCCGAAACGCTTGAGAACGGCGAACGGCAGTTCAAACGTAAATGTTCCATTTGTCACACGTTAACACGAGGCAGTGCGCGCAAAGCGGGGCCGAGCCTACATAAGCTATTCGGCCGCCGCGCCGGGACGGTTGAGGATTATGCCTATTCCGACATTTTGCAGGCCTCCCCCATCGTCTGGTCTGCGGATACGATAAACGCGCTGTTCAATGAGGGGCCCGACCTTTATATTCCGGGAACCAAGATGCCGATGCAACGGATTGTCCAACAATCCGACCGTGATGATCTTATCAACTATTTGCGCCGCGAGACGGCGTTGCAGGAGAACTGAGATGAAAGCAATGCTAATCGCCTTTGCCGCCATCGCCGTGATCGCCGTAGGCTCGAACATGATCTTGTC
>CAZXRG010000151.1:0-4859 GCA_964642935.1 uncultured Rhodobacterales bacterium
GTGACCTCGGAAATGACCTGTGACGGGGCGCATTTTTTCGCAACCGCGACACTGCGTGCGGAGTTGAATGGGGAATTGTTTTTCGAGAAGAATTTTAGCGATAAGGTGAAGCGCGACTTGGTCTAAAGCGCCTTAGAAACCGCCCGCCTTGAGCATCACAAACACCGTTTTAAACATGATCTTAAGGTCGTTCCAAAAGGTAATGTTGCGGCCATATTTATCATCGTAAAACACACGGGACGCAAAGTTGGACTCATTGTGATCGTTGACTTGCCACAGACCCGTGATGCCCGGGCGCATGTCGTAATAGGATTGGCCGGAATAAAGCTCTTCTTGTTGCGGCAAGAAGGGGCGGGGACCGACGACGCTCATTTCTCCTTTGAAGACGCACCAAAGCTGGGGAAGTTCATCAAGGCTTGAGCGGCGCATGAACTTTCCGATCTTTGTGATCCGCGGGTCGTGCTTGAGCTTTTGGAACTCATCCCATTCCGCGCGGGCATCGGGGTCTTGAGACAAATGCTCTTCCAGCTTTTTGTCCGCGTCCATGACCATCGAGCGCAGCTTCCAGCAGGTGAAACTTTGACCGTCTTTGCCAATACGCTCCTGCCCATAAAAGGAAGAGCCGCCATCTTTGCGGATCAGCAGGATAAGCACCAATGCCACCGGAACCGTGATCGGAGCTGTCGCGAAAACGAAGAGAATATCGATCAATCGTTTGGCGTAGGTTTCATAAAAAGAGGTGGGACGTGCGCTTGGCGACTGGACGAGAGATAAAGGGGCAACCTGTGCTTCCTCAAAACCATCGCGGTCTTCGAACTCGGAACTATTATAATTCATACGCACGTTAACTCTCTTGGTCTCTCGGGAACATGATGACCGTCCGCATTCTTCGGACACACAAATCAAGCCATCGGTCGTGGAGAAACCGGACCAAAGGCGCCCTCCCCAGAACGAGCGCCTTTAATGTTTTGTTAACTGGAAATAAACGGGAAGAGAGGAAAAATTCAACAGCTTACGCTGCGTATCTTACGTTTTTTCATCCAATAGATTGAAGTGAGCAACAAGTTGCCCATGATCGGAGGCCAATTTGTTGTAAGGTGCTTCAGGATGGGACCCGTCGGTCAAATGATCATTGAAAACAGAGACATATTCGACCTCTCCTGACCGGTTTTCATTGCCCGGATCAAAGTGAGGGCTCAAGAGAATCTGATCAATACTCTCATAAACGCCGCCAAAGGCAGAACTGTAGATCATATCTCTGGCACTTCTGCGCACGAAGTAGAGCTCGGCTGATGTTAACCGAATCGACTCTATCGCGTTGGTGATCTTCTCGTTTTCTTCGCGGGAATAGCGGTCGTCGCGGTGTTTGGCATTATGGCGGCGCATCCAGCTGTAGTTCTTGAAGGGTGTCTCACCGGAAACGATGGCAGAAACCACAGAATGCTCGCTGTCATTGAAGTCCCCCATGGCCATCAAGGGGCGACCGGATTTCAGGTCTTTCAGGATCAATTCGCGCAGAACCACGGCTTCGGCCATGCGGCGGGTGGAGGCTCTGAGTTCGCCCATTGCACGACCCAGCGCATTATATTTGGTCAGATCGGCCTCGGGCGGGAACGGAGCCCCCTCCGGCTTGAGATACTCCCCAAGCTTGGACTTAAAGTGGATGTTATAGATCGTAATGTCGGTCCCATGGACAGGCACCACGGCCTTTTGGATCGGACGCGAGGTGCGGGTCAGCGTGAAATGACCAGCCTCCCCGCCGCCCAGTTCGGGAAACTCGATGACTTTGGGCTCTTTGAGCACCTGTGTGATGGTTGTTTTACCTTTGAACCCGAAGCGCGACAGAATGGCGAGACCCGGACGGCGCTGGCCCGGTTCACCATCATTGGCGTTGCGGGCAAAACGGATCTGGTTGCGCGTATAAGGCGTGAATTCCAACCGCCGGAAAATGGCGCGCTTTTTGTACTTCTTGCTGTCGTCCGGCAGCACGGCTGAATTGAGGGATTCCCCCAGACGGTTGGTTTCCTGGATCACATCCCACAGGGCGTTCTCGTCGAAAACCTCCTGAAAGCAGACGATATCTGCGTCCAGTTTGAGCAGTTGGCGGGCCAACCAGTCGCGTTTCCACGCGTATTCTTCGGGGGTGTAGCTTTCAAAACTATAGTATTCGTCATCCGCTCCGATGAGGTTTTTGACGTTGAAGGTGGCAACCTTAAATTCATTCATGTGCTTGTATCCAAAGCTCTTTTAAACATGGCGCGGTCTACATTACCGCCGGTGGCGACCACAATTACATCTTTATCACTGTCGCTGTGAAACAAGGCGGCGGCAAGTCCGGCGGCTCCGCCCGGTTCAATGACGATCTTTAGGCGCTCATATGCAATGGCCATGGCGCGTAGGCAATCCTCGTCGGAGACAATTATTCCGGAGCCGCAGAGGCGGTGTAGGATCGGGAAGGTGAGTTGGCCCGGAGCGATTGTGATGATGGCGTCGCAGATCGAGCCGGAATGGCGGGCGTTCTGCTCGATTGTTCCGCTAGTTAGCGAGCGGGTTACGTCGTCAAAGCCTTCAGGTTCGCAAGGGCGGACGGTTAGGTGGGGGGCGTCGGCTTCAAGGGCCAGAGCGACCCCGGAAGTTAGTCCGCCTCCGCCACAACAGACCAGCACGTCCGCTTCGCCCGTATCGGTCTGCTCGGCGATTTCCAAGCCGCAGGTGCCTTGCCCCGCGATCACGTATGGGTCGTCGTAGGGTTTGACCAGATGCAACCCGCGATCCTTTGAGATTTTCGCGCCAATCTCCTCGCGGCTTTCTGTGTCGCGATCATAGGTGACGACTTCGGCCCCAAGAGCTTTTGTGTTGTCGACCTTAATCTGGGGCGCATCGGCAGGCATTATAATGACGGCGGGGATGCCGTGCTTTTTGGCGGCCAAAGCGACCCCTTGGGCATGGTTTCCCGAGGAAAAAGCGATGACGCCGTTTTTGCGTTTTGAAGCATCCAAAGCCGATATCGCCGACCAGCCGCCGCGAAACTTGAAGGAGCCAGTGTGTTGTAAACATTCAGCTTTTAGGAACACACGACGGCCCGCGATCTCGTCAATGAAGGGTGAGGTCAGGATCGGGGTTTTGCGTACAACAGGGGCCAGCCGCTCAGCGGCGGCGCGGATCATGGAGATGTCGCTCACAGGTCTACTTTCAACAAAAGAGTGCGCAAGGCGGCGCGGGCTTCGGGTTCATCCAAGAAGGGCACATGGCCGCGATCGGGGATGTTGGTGTAGGTCATATCGGGTCGGCGGTTGCGCATTTCCGCGGCGGTCTCTTCACTGAGGAGGTCGGAATTTGCGCCGCGCACAAGGGCCAATGGCAGGCCGCTCAGGGCGTCGAACAAGGGCCAAAGGTCCGGTAGGGGCGTGGCGGAGCTTTCTACAAGCGCGTCGCGTAGCTTGGGGTCGTAGGTGATTTTTAAGCCCTCTGGGGTCTCGTTCCACCAGATTTCCGCACATTCGCCCCAGCGTCCTTTGGGGAGGTTCTCGAACTGTCCGGCGTAAAATTCGGGCAGTCCTTTGGTGGCTTCTGCATAGGTTTTATAGGACGGATCGCGGCCCAAATAGCCCATGATCTTTTCCAAACCGCCTTCGATCAGTTCCGGTCCGATGTCGTTTAAAAGCACCCCTGCCAGACGGTCTTTGACCGTGGCGGCCATCATCATGGCGATGAGACCGCCCCTTGATGTGCCCACAATCACGACCTTGGAAAGGTTAAGGTAATCAAGGAGTTCGACCACATCGCGTGCTTCAACGGGGATCGAATAATTGGAATAGTTGGGGTCGAAATCGGAAGCGCCGCGACCTCTGTAATCCAGACGGATCAGGCGGACGTCGTCTTCAAGGGTTTTGGCTAGAAAATCGAAATCTCGGCTATCACGGGTCAGGCCCGCAAGACAGAGCACGGGAATGCCTTCGCCCTCGTCTTTAAAGGCCAAGGTTAGACCGTCGGAGGTTTTGAAACTGCGCATCAGAGGCTCCCTACAAGATCGGCCACACCCGTTAGGTCGCTGTCGATTTTTCGGGGTTTCCATGGGAGCCGGTCCATGGGATCGCCTGCGCGATTGACCCAGAGGGTGGTGAATCCATAGCCGCTTCCGGCTGCTACATCCCAGCCGTTGGAGGAGACGAATAGGACCTCCTCGGGTTTGCATCCAAAGCGGGTTCCCACCATGTCATAGACGGATTTATGGGGCTTGAAGACGCCCACATCTTCGACGCTTAAAACGGCGTCCAAAAGCTCGGAAATATTGGCGCTATCCACAGCCCCTTTGAGCATTTCTGGCGAGCCATTGGAGAGGATCGCGGTCTTTAGGCCCTTATTTTTAAGCTCCAAAAGCATGTCTGGGACTTCAGGGTAGGCGGCCAGCTCCCAGTAAAGTGCGAGCAGTCGTTCGCGCAGTTCAGGGTCGCTGAGACCTGTGGCTTCCATGGCAAAATCGAGCCCGTCTTGGGTCACATCCCAGAAGTCTGCATGGGCGTTCGCGACGGCACGAAGCCATGTGTATTGGAGCTGTTTGAGACGCCAGATATTGGCCAGTTCGCCCGCCTTTTCAGCCAAAGCCTCACGGCCCGGTTCGGCGGCTGCATTGCGGGCCGCTGCGGTCACATCAAAGAGCGTGCCATAGGCATCAAAAACGCAAGTTGTGATGGGCATCTGTCATGTCCTCTGCCGGTTTGGGGCAGTTTTACACATGGTTTGCGGGAGGGGTATTGTAATTTTGTGGGGTTACATTTGGGGTATGTGCATCGGGGGCCCTGGGGTGGTGCGGAATTTCCAAAACGAATCAATAGGTTAACGCGGAAAAACCCCGATTT
>CAZXRG010000151.1:4959-6968 GCA_964642935.1 uncultured Rhodobacterales bacterium
GAATTGCGCTTTATTGGCGATGATTTGGGAGACTGTTTTACCGTTCCCCATATAACCGGTCACCAGAATGTCTTTGGTGGTTTTGCTGGCCCAGATCTGGCCTGCATCCACGGAGCCAAGCGAAAACAGGGTGCCGCCCGCAGAGACCGTCAGATCGCCCGAGTGGTTATGAATGAGCATATCGGTGCCGTTGTTGGAGGCATAGTATTTCTGAACCCAGTGCTCACCGTCGATGATCGCGCCATAGGACAGGTGGAAGTCGAACCCTTGGGTGGAAAACGAGCTGTTATTATAGTGGCTATAGCCGCCAGTTTTGGTGATGCCTTCAAAATCGATGGTAACAGCTTGCGCCGATGTGGCGGCAAACATGGCGATAGCGATCGCCAAAACGCGAGATTTGAACACGTGCACACTCCTGAAAACTTACGGGCGCGGTTTTGAGGCCGGCCCGCATAAACTCGTTAATCAGTTTTCTCTTTGAAGGAGTTCTGCGGCAGGAATGCGGCTAAAATCGCGTCATATTGTATCGATTTGACACAATAAACCTGCGGTTAACCATGATGTTTGGCGGAGTGGTTAAGGAAGTTCGCGCTTATTGCCGTCGTTATCAACGGCCACAAAGACAAATTCAGCCTCGGTCATTTTGGAGTGGGCGCCGGATGGTTGGCGGGTCACCCAGACCTCGATATGGATGGCCATGGAGGTTTTCCCCTCGCGTGTCATCTCACCGTGGATGGAGACAATATCTCCGACCCAGACCGGTTGGTAGAAGGTCATGGCTTCCACGGCGACCGTGGCCACGCGGCCTTTGGCGCGTTGGCGGGCCAATACCGAGGAGCCCAAGTCCATCTGGCTCATCAACCAGCCCCCGAAAATATCGCCATTGGCGTTGGTATCGGCAGGCATTGCGATGGTTTGGAGAACCAGTTCTCCGCGCGCTTTAGAAATCAACGTGCTTTACCCCATGAAGCGGACATATTTTTGCTTAACCAGCGTTCGCCCATGAGCCCTAGAATCAAGGTGATCACGACGAACCAGATTGTGTAGTCCATGTTAGAATTGCGCGGCAGATAGTTGACGAATGCCGCACCTCTGGCCTGATCTATCGTGTGGAAGATCGGGTTCCAATCGAAAAAACCGACCATCTTGGCGGTCATCAGATTGGCCGGAATCATCTTACCCGAGGTGATCATATTGGCCCGTTTATAGAGCGTTGAGATCAGGCCAACCGCTTTGGGCGCAAGTGGCCTGAGGTTCATAAACAACAGCCCGATGGTGCATCCGCTGGCCCATGACAGGAAGAAGGGCAGGATCAGTCCAACCGGATTGTAGATGTCCAGATCGCCCCGGACCACGTGGAGGATGGTCAGGATCACGAAAAAGGCCAGCACTTGTAAGTAGAGGGCCGCAAAGGCGGAGGCGAAGATCGACACAATCGAGGTCATGGGCGAGTGTTTCATGATCGGATTGCTGGCGTTGGCCGCGCCCATAACGGCGCCAATGGCCTTATTATGGGTGAGAAACAGGAAAATTCCGGTCATCAGGAAGATCATGAAATCGCCCCGGATGGTCAGTCCTTTGAGGCCCATGAAGGTATACATGATCCAGAACATGCCAACCATCAGCAGCGATGTGCAGATTTCGTTGAGCAGTCCGAGCACCGCATTATTGCCTGAAGATTTGCGCACTTCGCGCACTGTGGAGTGGTATATAAGTGCAGACATCGAGTGAAATGCCTGAAGCAAATTCTGGTTTCGTCTCGACTCAATCATGCATCAGGTTCCAATTGCCTTTACTGATTTGCCAATAATAAATTGACAACAAACGCCCACCCGCGCACATCACTTGCCACAGCTTGTGCCCCGATTTATGGCAAAATGTAAGATATTTTCGGTGAATAGAATGAACTATGACTTAATCACAACGACTTTTCGTAAATTGGCCATCGCAGGAGCGGCCGAGATCATGGATGTCTACGGGCAGGATGATTTCGGGGTGCGCTCCAAGGA
>CAZXRG010000152.1:0-6921 GCA_964642935.1 uncultured Rhodobacterales bacterium
TACATCCCCGACAACACGCGGCCACCTTCGCCAACCACGTATTTCTTTACTTTGCGCAAGCTGATCGGGTCTTGGTGTTGGAGCACCTGATAGGCCCGTTGGGGCAGGATCAGCGATTGCTCGACCTTCGTCGCACCCGGTCCGTCTTCCTCCAGCACATCTTTGTCCAACCGGAATATTTCTCGCTCAACGGTGCCGAACCAGCCGGATTTTTCTTCTTTCACTTTGCCCGACAAAAGGGTCTCCGTCGTCCAGCTGAGCGCCCAATCAAGGCCCGGCACGCCGGAGGCTTCTGCGAGGATATCCCGCAATGGCCCCGTTTGGGTGGTAAAGGCGTGGGAGTACATGGGCCCCACATGAATGCGGCGCACGAACTTCGGGTGGAGGTCATCAAAATCCAGATCAAAGCCCGAACCGATGGTGACCATTTTCAGCGATCCAACCGATTGGGCCATCAAATGCGCCTGAACCGCAGGCCAACGACGCTGGTCTTTGAGGAGTGCTGTTTTGCCCGTATCCTCGACAATCATCAGATAGATGGTCGGGATGTTCATCTGGCTGTCATAGGTGGACCAATGCACCAGATAGCGGCGACGGTTATCGTCTGTATTGCCCAGCCAAACGGCCTCTGGATCGTTATGGGGCAGGTAGAGTTTTCCGGCCTTGATCCATTCGTAATAGATCCGCTGACTCATGGTATATTGCAGGCGGGTGGGCGGCATGCCCTCGGCCAGAATATGGCGCACCATGTCCCGTTTCAGAGCCTGCTGGGACTGCATCGCATTGAGATGCTTATCCGCCTGTAGCGCGTCATTACCGAGCCGGAGCAGTTCCGAATAGACCGGAAAGCCGCTCTCGCGCCGGTCAATCTCCAGTATCTCCCGCCGCGCTCCCGTATCACGCGCCGCAAACAGGTGCTTGTAGCTTAAAGCCGTGAAGGTCTGGGACAGCGCATTAAGATGCTTCTCGATAATGGCCAGTTCCGCACCCGCCAGCTTTCCACGGCGCGGCACAGTGGCGGCCACATCACGTGTATGGGCGATGATGCGTTCGAACTTGGTGAAATAGCGACGCGTGGCGGCCGTATCATCCAGCCCGTGGTGATCCTCTTGCAGGTCAGCCGCGCTCATTTAAGCCGCCCCGCCCAATATACCAATCCGCCAATTGCAGTGATGATCAGCAAAATAATTCCCGTTCGCCCTAGGCCGTTGCTGAGATATCGAGTCTCGTTGAAAGATATTCCGAAAAATGGTGCCAAACTCGCGATGGCCAGAACGAGGAGCGCTCCGGCCATAACGATCGTGGCAAGGTTATTCATGAGCCGTAGAGGTTCTTGTCGTGCTTCTCGACGATCTTGGCAAAGCGACGGGCAAAGCGCTCGTCAGACTTGGCTTTCTCTTCAAGAACCTTACGGGCAAAGACCATGTGATCTTCGTGCTTGTCCATCATATCCGCCATCTGACGGTTGGTGGCAGAGCCAATGGCCGCCATGGCCGCTTGGGCTTCCTGATCGGTTTTCACGCCAATCTCGTTGATCTTATGGGCCACATCCTGCTGCTGTGCGGTCTTCAAGGATTTGGTCAAAGCATCATAAAGCACGACCCGCTGTTTGGTATCTGTCTCAAGCTTGTTGATCAGAACCATCTGGGTCGCGGCTTGGTTTTGCAAGGAATCCACCCAAGTCTTGCCCTTTTCGATATAGCGCTCAAGGGTCTGGGATTTGGCCAGTTTGACCTGCTCGTCTTGCACCATTTCATTATATTGCGTGTTCATGGCCGAGAGCTCGGACTCAAGACGCGTGCGCGCCGCTGCATCCTGCTCCACGGAGATTTTATTCTCCATCTCGATCAGCTTGGGGTCCATGGCCAGAATATCAGCGCGGAGCTGTTCTAGCCCTGCCACAGTCGCTTCGCGATCCGCCAGAGTTTCTTGGAGATTGCCATCCACACGCTCTTTATGAACGTCCAAGGTCTCTAGCTGGCCTTTCAACAGAGCAACAATCGTGTCGGACTTCCCGATCAGATCCTGCAATTTGTCATCAACAGAGGCCGAGCGCATACGCTCCTCGCGCATACTGTCGGACTTACCTGAGGAGAAGATGCCAACAAAACTCTCCCAAGCGGTTTTCTCGCGCATGGCGTCGAAATCCTCGGAGAAGCCAGCGGTCACATCGTCAAGCCCCATGATAAGGTCGGCGATATTGGCATTCATCAATTCGGAATGGGCATGAACATCATCCAGCGTCGCATTCTCGATGTCGATGTTGATATCTTCACCCGCCTGCAGCTTGGATTGCGCGGCCTCGATCTGGCCTGTCATTTTATCTATCTTGGATTGCGCCTCGCGCATTTCCTCTTCAGCACGCAATATAGCCTGATCAAAACTCGCCATGTCCCACAAAACCCTTTTCTATTTGGCCCTAATACCTAGTTAAGCATAGTCGAGGCATTTTGAAAGATCGAAAGGTCTCTGACAAGATTTGATCAGATGGGATGGGGATGTGTCATGGATTTAAAAGACAAAGTTGCAATCGTAACCGGAGCCAGTCGTGGGATCGGAGCCGCCACTGCAGTCGAGTTGGCACGCGCGGGCGCTAAAGTCGTGCTGGCTGCACGCTCTGAGGCGGAGATCGCCAAGGTTGCCGATAGCATTGTCAGCGAGGGTGGCTCTGCCATTGCCAAGACCTGCGATGTTTCAAGCTACAGCGATGTAGCCGCCTTGGTGGCCGCTGCGGAGGAGGCCTTTGGTCCGGTCGATATTCTCGTGAACAATGCAGGCGTGATCGAACCCATCACCCATCTGGCCACCAGCGATCCAGAGGCTTGGGGTAAGGTGGTCGATATCAATCTCAAGGGCGTCTATTACGGTATGCGTGCGGTTCTCCCGTCCATGCAGGAGCGCAAAAGCGGCACGATCATCACAATCGGCTCGGGGGCCGCGCACGGCGCCATGGAAGGGTGGAGCCATTATTGCACCACCAAAGCAGGGGCACTGATGCTCACCAAAGCGGTCCATAAGGAGGCGGGAGCCATGGGTGTGCGGTCCATCAATCTCAGCCCCGGAACCGTGGCCACGGAAATGCAGGTGGATATCAAAGCCTCCGGCATCAATCCGGTCAGCCAACTTGATCCTTCGGTCCACATTCCCGCCGATTGGCCCGCCCGCGCAATTGTCTGGCTCTGTGGAGGGGCAGGGGAGCGCTATGCAGGCGAAGAGGTCTCTTTGCGCGATGAGGACATCCGACAGCGCGTGGGCCTGACCTCTGCCTAGATATCAGGCCATTGCCGTAAGGTTCACAGCACGCTGAATGGCCTTCCCAAGCTCGTTGATATTGACGGGCTTGGGGACATAATCATTCATGCCCATGGCCAGATATTGCTCACGGGCACCCGCTTTTATGTTGCCCGTGACCGCAATGATCGGAATGTCGCGCTGATCCCCTGCAACCGCCCTGATCTTCTCGGTCGCTCCAATCCCGCCAAGACCGGGCATGGTCACATCCATCAGGATCGCATCGAAATGCTGATCCTGAAGGGCGCTCAGGGTTTCAAAGCCATTCTGGACGACCGTGCTGGTATGGCCAATCTCGGTCAGAATGGATGTGATTAGCTCCTGATTGGTCAAACTGTCCTCAGCCACAAGGATATTGAGGGGTACGGCGGCTTTGAAATGACGCGATGCAGGCTCAAGGGCGGGGCGGACCTCGTCAACATTTGAGAGTGTCTCAACGGGTACATCAAAGTAGAACCGCGACCCTTCTCCGAGCTCTGAGGTGGCCCCGATTTTTGCCCCCATCAATTCCGTGAGATGGGTGCAAATGGACAGTCCCAAACCCCAACCGCCGATCTCCTTGGCCACATTGGCATCGACCTGAACGAAAGGGGCAAACAGCGTTTCGATCTTGCTCTGTTCAATCCCGCATCCGGTATCAGTGACCTCAAACCGAAGCCATGTGGTCTTGCCATGTGTTTTGAGATTTTCAACGTGCAAGATGATGCTGCCCTCATCGGTAAACTTGATGGCGTTCCCAATGAAGTTGTTGAGCACTTGGCGAATGCGCCCGCTATCGGACGAAATGCGCCTTGGAATGTCATAATCCAACGTGCTTTTGAGGCGCAGATTGCGCTCGCGTGCGCTTGAATTCCAAAGGTTCATCACATCGTCGATCATGTTGATCAGATCAAACGGCTCATTGGTGATCGCCATTTTACCCGCCTCAATGCGCGAGAGGTCCAACAGATCGCTCAACAGATGCATCAGATTGTTGCCCGAGGAGATAATCGCCTCGATCTGACCGCTTTGTTTTCGATCAAGCTTGGAGCGGCGCAAAAGTTGCGCAAAGCCCAGAATGGCGTTCATAGGCGTGCGGATTTCATGGCTCATGGCCGCAAGGAAACGCGATTTTGCATCACTGGCCTCGATCGCGCGTTTTGCAATGGCCGCTTCCGTGTTGTCAAAAACAATCGAGAGCGATTCAATCAACTGCCCATCCTGACCAAAGTGACCCGAGGAGGACATCATCGCCACCATTTCCTCATTGTCCTTGGTTCGGAAACTAAACTCGACATTATAGAGGTTCTGCCCATTGAGAAGATCATCAAAACTGCGATCCATGATGCGCTTAGCGGTCTTGTTGAAGGCAAAATCGCTCATCTTCCGCCCGATCACTTCGTCGGGCCTATATCCCAGCTTGGCCGCCCAAAACCGGCTGATCTTTTGCACTTCCATATTCTGATTGACCGAGTGCATCAGGATCGGGGCATAGTCAAAAAACATATCAAACTGGTCTTCAGGAGCACGTTTCCAAAAGTCCATTATGCGATCTGACACGAAAGCCTCCGATGAGAGAGTTGCGGTTTTTGGCCAGCCAAAATGCCAATTTTGTAAGAGAGCGAGGTATACATAATTCTACCTATGCGTGTATAGCAAAAAGCGCGTTCACGTGCAAAATAAAAAGTAATTTTGGGAAACCGCGGCATTGCTATCGGGCGAACTCAAGCCAAAGCGGGTATAGTCCGGCGTCTTTCGTGCATTTCAAAGTAAGCCGCGAAAAATCCTAACAATTTCTACGCATCTGTCGTGTAAAGTCGATTGCGGGTCGGCTGAGGATCGGCCACAGTTATGGTCTTCGTATCAATTGGGAGCCTGAGCTATGTTGGATCCGCATCTAAGGCATATTCAAGGGGCTGGCCGCTTTGTTGCGGATATTGAAGGCGACAATCCGGCCGTTATGTTGATCCTGCGCGCCCCTGTGGCCCACGGACGGATCGTCTCTCTGGATGTCTCTCAAGCTCTTGAAATGGCGGGTGTTTTAGATGTCCTGACCAAGGGTGAGCTAGATAAAGCGGGTGTCGGCTTTCTTAAAACAAGCGCGAACGTGGAAAGCGCAGATGGCTCCCCCATGCAGGAGCCCGACCGGCCCATTCTGGCCGATGGGAAACTGGTCTACCTCGGCCAACCGGTTGCGGCTGTTATTGCCGAAAGTTTGGAAGAGGCAAATGATGCTCTGGAGCAGATCGAACTGGAGATCGAGGATCTCGAACCTGTCCTTGATCCGGCCTTAGCCCAAACCTCGCCCCCGATTTGGGAGCGGGTGCCCGAAAACCGGTCCTTCACGTGGAAAAAGGGTGCTGAGGCTGAGACGGCGGAGGCGTTTGCCAAAGCGGATCACGTATTGGAATTGGACATCATCCACCCGCGCATGTCCGTGGCGCCCATGGAGACGCGCGGGTGTATCGGTTCTTATCAGAATGGCCGCTACACGCTAACAACTGGCAGTCAGGGCGTGATGAGCATCAAGCGCCAACTGGTCGATGTTCTGGGAATTGATGAGGCTGACTTGCGGGTGGTGACGCCCGATGTGGGCGGAAGTTTTGCTGTAAAAATATGGGCTTACCCCGAACACGCGCTTGCACTGGTCGCGGCACGCCGATCAGGGCGGAACGTGAAATGGATATCGAGCAGGGGTGAAAGTCTGCAATCTGATGCCGCTGGTCGGGGCCGCGTTGACCACGGTGAACTGGCCTTTAATACCGACGGAACGGTGACCGGATTTCGAGTGCATGCCATTGCTGATATGGGCGCCTTTGTTAACACGGTCGCGCCCTATGTGGCCACGGGCGGCGCAGTGCGTCCCTTTGGGCAATGTTACGATATTCCGGCTATGCATTACGAGGTGGCGGCGGTGTTCACCAATGCCCCACCCACGGATGCCTATCGCGGGGCCGGTAAGCCTGAGAGCGCGGCGACGCTTGAGCGGCTTTTGGATATGGCGGCACAAAAGCTCGGCATGGACCCTTTGGAGCTGCGAAAACGCAATCTGATGAAGCCCCAACAACTGCCCTATGTAACGGCGATGGGCGAGACCTATGACGGCGGTGACTTCCCGCATCTTTCTGAAATGGTTGAGGAATTATCCGATTGGGCCGGGTATGAAGAGCGATTGGAAAAGAGCCAGAAACAAGGTCTAAACCGAGGCCGCTCGGCCTGTTTTCACCTGCATGCCACCGGGGGCTCGACGGCGGAACGCTCTGAAGTGGCCGTCCTTCCGGGTGGCCAAATCAGGGTCAGAACGGGCACGCAGGACAGCGGACAGGGGCATTTCGAGGCCTTGGCGCGTGTTGCCTCTCAAAGCCTTGACGTGCCTGTTGAGCAGGTGATTGTGGAGCAGGGCGACAGTGATGCTTTGGCCATTGGTGGGGGCACGGGTGGGTCTTGCTTGATGCCGATTGCGGCCAATACGGTCCATCGCGCAGCTGTCCAACTTATTGAAGATAATAAGGAAAATGCAGCCGAGAGACTTGAAGCCTCACTTGCGGATATCACCTATGGAAAGGGCGCTTTTCAGGTTATCGGAACCGACCGACAGGTCTCTTGGGCGGACTTGGCGGGGGGCGATGAAGAGGCGCCCTCTTGCGCCTC
>CAZXRG010000153.1:0-6898 GCA_964642935.1 uncultured Rhodobacterales bacterium
TATTGCTCCTCGATCTTCCACTCGATGGGCAGACCGTGGCAATCCCAGCCGGGGATGTAGCGGCTGTCATGGCCCATCATCTGCTGGGAGCGCACGACCATGTCTTTGAGGATCTTATTGAGCCCGTGGCCGATGTGGAGGTTGCCATTGGCATAAGGAGGGCCATCGTGGAGGACGAAATCGGGGCGGCTTTCACCCTCTTCGCGCAGCTTGTGATAGACGTTGAGTTTGGCCCATTTCTCGAGCCATTCCGGCTCCCGCTTTGGCAGGCCTGCCCGCATGGGGAAGTCGGTTTTGGGAAGGAAGAGTGTCTCTTTATAGTCGGGTGTTTCGGCGCACATTTTTGTGGTTCCGCATCATAATCATATGGACATGGGTTTGGGCGGCGCGGATATCCTTACGCCTTTGTCCCGGACGCTCAGTTGATGAGCGCCGGGCCGCTAATTCGTATTGTGTGATCAGGTAGATCTTGCATAGCTGCTCTATAACGCGTCAATCCAGAGAGGTCGAGGGTCCAAAATCCCACTTCTTCTCACAAAAATACATTGTAAAGTTGCTATTTTCCAAAGGTATAGTAGATCAGAATTATGGAGAGAGCGTTGGACATTGCCGTTGTGGGATGCGGCATTGGAGGGTTGGCGGCTGCAAGTTTATTGCGGGACCAAGGTCATGTCGTCACGGTTTTTGATAAATTTGTCGAGCCCAAGCCCGTTGGCGCCGGACTGATCATCCAGCCCGTTGGCCAAAAGGTCCTCGCGGATTTGGGTGTTTTGGGCCCTGCCCTATCGCACGGCGTGAAGATCAAAACGCTCACAGGGCGCAATCAGTACAATGGACGCGAAGCTCTCTTTGCGCGGTATAATGCGATTGACAAGCAGAGCGTGGGACTTGGCATTCATCGCGGCACTTTGTTTTCACTGATGCTCAAGGCGGCCCAAGCGCGTCAAATTAACTTCATCTCTGATCACATGGTCCTGTCGCTGGACTCCTCGGAAAACCGGTACCTGAGGATCGAGGACAACCGTCAGGCGGGCCCTTATGACCTGGTGGTTGATGCATCGGGTGCGAATTCTCAAATCTCTCCGCTGCACACCCCTGCTTTGGCGTATGGCGCCTTATGGACTGTTGTTGATCTGCCCGAAGGGGAGCGTGATCTGGGGAATTGTCTGCGCCAGCGCTATATAAATGCCAGCAAAATGGCGGGCGTTTTGCCCCTAGGCACATTGCCCGGTGAGACCACCGCCAAGGCGGCTTTATTCTGGAGCCTGAAGACTTCGGAATATCAGGATTGGTATGAAGCGGATATTGCCGACTGGAAAACTGAAGCGGCCCAGTTATGGCCCGATTACGGCTACCTGCTGGAGCATATTGATAACCACGACCAAGTGGCATTTGCGACCTACTCGCACGGTTCGCTGAGCAAGGTTTACAATAAGCGCGTGGTTCATATTGGCGATGCGGCCCACAGAGCCTCTCCGCAACTGGGGCAAGGGGCGAATATGGCGCTTCTGGATGCGTCGATGCTGGCCGAAGCGCTTGGGGAATTTCGTGCAGATAAGGCACTGGCGGTCTATCAACGGCGACGCAATTTGCACTTGAGGACCTATCAATTCCTCAGCCGGATGATGACCCCGCTTTATCAATCCGACAGCCAGAACAGAGCTTGGATGAGGGACCGGATTCTCACGCCTTTTGCAAAAACCGGAATAGGGTCGCGGCTGGTGAGTAAGATCATCTCGGGCGATCTGATTGATCCCTTTGGGCGGCGACGCGACGGGGAGCCTCAGGCCAACCAGATCCGCGATATTTTGCGCGGACCGGGCGAGTAAGGCTTAAGCGCCACCCTTTGAGAACATGCCTGTCAGTGAGGTTTGCACGATTGAGGCCACGGTCGGCCGTGCGCGTGCGGCGAATGGCATGGGGCGGCAGACGTCCATGGCCGCCAGTCCCACTCGGGCCGTTAAAGCGCCGTTGATGATGCCTTCGCCAAAGCGGCGAGAGAGTTTTCCAGCCAGACCACCACCTGCGACGGTGCCGATCATGTCATCGGCCACGCCAACCGCGCCTGTGGCAATGAGATGGGTGGCAACCGCCCGCATCAAACGCCATGAGCCAAGGGTACCCGCGCGTCCGCCGTAAATCTCGGCAATTTGGCGGACCATGCGGATGTTGGCCGTCAGAGCCACAAAAACATCAGCAAACGCGAGGGGCACAATGGCCGTGGCTCCCGCGACCATACGCGCGGAGGTCTCGATCTCTCGGCGGGCGGCTTTGTCCAGCGGGGACATCAGTTCGACCTCTGTGAGATCAAGCACGCCCAAGGGATCAATGATCGTGTCATCCTGCTTTTTGAGGTTCTCAATGGCCCATTTCATGTCACTGCGCGAAGCATAGAACCTGCGCAGCTTTCGCGAATAAATACCGATCTTTTTCTCGTCGGGGGTCACCCGCAAAGCCTCGGCATGTTTGCGATAGGCATCGATGCGCGAGAGGCGCGCAAAACCGGCGAACTCCTTGAAGGCAACAACCAAAAGCGTGAACAGAAGCACCGCGCCAAAGAGGATCGCAGCGCGTCCCAGCCAGACATTTCGGGTCAAAAGATCGGCGCCGAAATCCCATGCGGCGGTGGTCAGATACATCAAGAGGAGCGAGATTAAAGCGCCCCAGAACAGCTTTGCGATCCATGAAAACTTGCGCGTGACCAATCGGGTTGCCGAGACCATGGCCTCACCTTTAGGGGCGGGCTCATCATCCATGATCATAGGCGCCGAGGAAGGATCAATCGGTTCTTCAATGATCTCGACCTTCGGGCTTGGCGCGGCTTTGGCTTTGGGTTTTGCGCGTGGCTTTGGTTTTGGCTTCGCCTTGGCTTTAGCTTTGGCTTTTGGCGCGTCGATCGGTTCGGGTGCTGCTTCGGGCTGCTCCACGTCCGGTTCTTCCAGATCAAAGACGACAGGTCCTAGAGGTTTCTTGCTCATCTCAACCGGTCTCCGATCAGAAATTCAGTGGCTTTGTCCAAACGGATATGCGGAGGCCCGTCGCCCGGTGACAGGTTCAAAACGGGTGGGGCAAACTTCATGACGTTAAAGTCGTGATCGAGCCAGCTGTCAGCACCCTTTTGGGCAGGGGCCAGAAGATGCGCCGGATCATCCGGAAGCGTGCCTGCATAAAGCGCGGCTGCTTTGCCGCTGTCCAAGAGGGTGCCGCGCACGCAGTCGAGATCCTGCCCTTGATGGCTGAGCGTGTCCTCAACGGTCGAGCGGAGCGAGGCGATGGCAAGCGCTGCCGTATCTGCTCCGGAATGGGAGGCTCGGGTGCGGGCGTCTTTCACCAGAGCGTCCATGATGTTGGTCAGTTGCGGATGCTGGGTGTGGTGGAGGTGGTCGGATTTGGTCGCCGCAAACAGGATGCGATCAACCCGCTTGCCAAGAATGGACGACAGCCAGGAGTTCTTTCCGGGCCGGAAGGATTGCAGAATATCCGCCATGGCGTTTTGCAGATCATCGACCGCACGCGGCCCCGCATGGATGGCGCCAAGCGCGTCCACCAACACGACCTGACGGTCGATGCGGGAGAAGTGGTTGCGGAAGAAGGGTTTGACCACAATCCGCTTGTAGCTCTCGAAACGACGCTCGAACGCCTTCCAGAGCGAGCCTGAACGGGGCTTTCCATCCGGTTCGGGAAGAGGCGCAAATGTGAGCGCGGGCGAGCCCTCCAGATCACCGGGCATCAGGAATCGACCCGGAGCACAGGCAGAGAAGCCGTCTTCGCGCGACTGACGCAGATAGGAGGTGAAATGGGCCGCTAGGGATTTGGCGGTGGATTCGTCGAGGTTTGAGGTAGGGTCGCAGCCCTCAAGCTGGGCAAGCCAGCCCTCGGACTGCGACGCCCGTGCTGGCGCGCGGGCCGTCTCCAGCGCCTCCTTCGCCCATTCAGCGTAGGTTTGGTTCAAGAGGGGAAGGTCCAAGAGCCATTCGCCCGGATAATCGACGATGTCCAAATGCACAGTGCGTGGTCCGGTCACCGAGGACAGGATGCCCGAGGGTTGCACGCGGATCGACATGCGAAGCTGGGAAATAGTGCGGGTCGACGCGGGCCATTCAGGGCTTGGACCTTTGAGCGAGTTGTAATGGGTCTCAAAGTCAAACCGCGGGATATCATCATCAGGTTGGGGCTGCAGATAGGCCGATAGGATCCTCCCCTGCTGGGCCGATTGCAGCTGGGGCATCCGTCCGCGATCCAGCAAGTTGGCCACAAGAGAGGTGATAAACACGGTCTTACCAGAGCGGCTCAAACCGGTCACGCCCAAGCGGATCACAGGTTCAAACAGCATTTCCTCAACGCCTTCCTGAACGGATGTCAGGCTGCGCGAAATACCGTCGGCAATATCATAAAGGATCACGAATTCTCGCCCCATCGAAGTTTCCCCCTCATATTTAGGCGCTCAAGGAGCGGGTTGCGAGGGGGAAAGATTGAAGCCGTGCATCAAGGCGTTTTTCCCAAGGCGTAAACACGCGAAAAACACCGCCCTTCATTGCGGTGCTCTGCCTTTCAAGGTAACAGCGCATATGCCCAGATATGCTCTTAAAATCGAATACCATGGTGCGCCTTTTCATGGCTGGCAGCGTCAAGAGGGTCTGCCAACGGTGCAGGGCACGATCGAGCACGCCATTAGCCTCATCGACCAGAGTTGTGAGGGCATTCAAGGGGCCGGGCGGACCGACACGGGCGTTCATGGTCTCGCGCAGGTAGCCCATGTGGATATGAGCGAGCCTTGGGATACGTTCCGCCTGTCTGAGGCGCTGAATTATCACCTCAAGAAACACCAGATTGCCATATTGGATGCGGTTGAGGTTGATCCAGACTTCCACGCCCGTTTTTCCGCCAAGCTAAGGCATTATTACTTCCGGCTTTTATCCCGCCGCGCACCCGCCACCCATGAGGCCGGGTTGATCTGGCAGATCAAACATAAGCTTGATGTGGAGGCTATGCGGGCAGGTGCGGCCCATCTGATCGGCCATCACGATTACACCACCTTCCGCTCGACCATGTGTCAGGCGCAATCGCCGGTGAAATCCATTGATGGAATTGAGATCGAGCTGCGCGAGATGCCCCATCAGCGAGAGTATTTCTTCCATATCAAGGCCCGTTCGTTTCTGCATAATCAAGTGCGTAGCATTGTGGGCACTCTCGAGCGGGTCGGGGCAGGTTCTTGGGAGCCGGATGATGTGAGGGTGGCCTTGGAGGCTAAGGATCGCGCCAGTTGTGGGCCTGTTTGCCCGGCCCATGGGCTCTATCTGGCGCAGGTGGATTATGAGACGGACCCGTTTGCACAGGCAAACTAGCCGTCGAAAACGCCTCCTGCTGCTTGCACATCGCCCATCACGGGCCTAAGCCGGAAGGCAATAAAAACACGCAACACCTCGGGAGCCGCCAACATGCTTGATCAAACCGATCTCCTTTCACACCTTAATGATCCCTCACTGCTAACGGGCAAAGCATATGTGGCAGGTGAATGGATTGACGCTCGGAGCGGGAAAACCTTCCCCGTCACCAATCCGGCCAGAGGCGATGTTTTGATCGAGGTGGCTGATCTAGGAGCGGAAGAAACCCGCGAGGCCATTGAGGCCGCCGAGGTCGCCCAAAAGGACTGGGCCAAGCGGACAGGCAAGGAGCGCGCGGCTATTCTGCGCGTTTGGAACGATCTGATGGTTGCGAACGCGGACGACCTTGGCCGCATCCTGACCGCTGAAATGGGCAAACCGCTGGCCGAGGCCAAAGGCGAGATCCTATACGGGGCCTCTTTCATCGAGTGGTTCGCTGAAGAGGCCAAACGGGTTTATGGGGAGACTATTCCGGGCCATCAACCGGACAAGCGCATTGTAGTCATCAAGCAGCCCGTGGGCGTGGTGGCCTCAATCACGCCGTGGAACTTCCCCAATGCGATGATCGCGCGGAAGGTCGCGCCAGCGCTTGCGGCGGGATGTGCGATGGTGGCACGCCCTGCTGAAGACACGCCTCTGTCTGCTTTGGCCATGGCCGTGCTGGCTGAGCGTGCGGGGGTGCCAAAGGGGCTCTTCTCCGTTGTGACGTCCAGTGGATCAGGCGCCTCAGTCATTGGTAAGGAGTTTTGCAACAATCCGACCGTGCGCAAGCTGACCTTCACAGGCTCTACAGAAGTGGGGCGCATCCTGCTCGAACAGGGTGCCAAGCAGGTCATGAAAATGTCCATGGAACTGGGCGGGAATGCTCCGTTCATCGTCTTTGATGACGCGGACCTTGATGCGGCCGTGGAAGGGGCGATGATCTCCAAATATCGCAACAACGGGCAAACCTGCGTCTGCGCCAATCGCATTTATGTGCAGGCGGGCGTGTACGATGCTTTCGCGGAAAAGCTGGCGGCTGCCGTGAGTGCCATGAAGATCGGTGACGGGCTGGAAGACGGGGTTGGCACAGGCCCTCTGATCAACATGGATGCGGTCGCGAAGGTGGAAGAGCACATCAAGGACGCTACCTCCAAGGGCGCTACGGTGACAACCGGCGGCAATCGCCATCAGCTTGGGGGGACTTTCTTTGAGCCGACCATTCTGACCGGTGTGACCAAGGACATGATGATCACCCATGACGAGACCTTTGGCCCTGTCGCCCCTTTGTTCAAGTTCGAGGATGAGGCGGATATGATTGCACAGGCCAATGACACGATCTTTGGTCTGGCCAGCTACTTTTTCGCCAATGATCTGTCGCGGGTCTGGCGGGTGGCCGAGGCGCTAGAGTATGGGATGGTCGGGGTGAACACGGGCCTGATCTCCACCGAAGTGGCTCCGTTTGGGGGCGTCAAACAGTCAGGCTTGGGGCGCGAAGGTTCCTCCCACGGGATCGAGGATTATCTGGAGATGAA
>CAZXRG010000154.1:0-6895 GCA_964642935.1 uncultured Rhodobacterales bacterium
TCAAACAAAGTCGCGTTTACGAATGGACCCGTGATGGTCAACTGAGAGTGCATACCGTAAAGACCCTGACGGTCACCAACGCGGTACCAGTTCAGCGTTTCACCAAACGAAGCTTCCCAATAGGACGCATCAACATGCGGTGTCAGATCAAGGTAATATTCGTTCAGGCCACCCAAATCAGTGACTTTCGCCATGTCTGGGCCCGTACCCGCAGCAAGCTGCACAGGCAGGTTTTCCAAAATCGCCTGATAAGGTACAACGTCAACGATGACATCAACGCCTTCATTGGCGGCTTCAAAACGGCTCAGCAAGTCCTCGTAGACTTCACATTCATTGCCATCTGAATAGCACTGAAAGCGGATTTCTTGGGCGGAAACGGCTGAGGCCATCATGCCAAGACCCGCCAGTATCGCGGTGGTTTTCAAAAGGTTTTTATTCACTTGACTAACTCCTCCTAAGTTAAGCGCAATCGTTCTTCGTTCAGGTGTCAAAACGGTGACTGCGTCTATGGTAATCTGCAATGTTTCTGGGCTTTATTCTCGGTGGCACCCTCGCAAAAACGTAATCAGTCGACGCAGTTTCGCGTCAAATAGATTGCGATTTACGGTGCGTACCATCCCTTTTCGCTAAGACCTTCCCCGCAGCTGTTCAGAAACTATGCCCACCGGTATACCGGTTGTCAAGCGACCAGCATACCGGTATACTGACAGTAGTGCGATCACCTTTGAGCCTATGGCGTGAAAGAGCAATTCGTGAACCGACATTCGAACGGCATTCAATCAACAGACGATGCTGTCCTGCCGCTGGACTTATCGCGACCGGCTAATGATCAGATCGCCACAGCGCTAAAAGCTGCAATTCTCTCTATGCGGTTCAAACCAGGGCAATTGATTTCTGAAAAGGAGATCGGCCAGCTGTTCGGGGCCAGCCGGACACCTGTGCGCGAAGCGTTTGCGATGCTACGAGACGAGAACCTGATCGTAACGCGGCCCAGCCGCGGTACATTCGTAACGAAGCTGTCGGTGCATCAGATCAAAAGTGCGCAGTTCCTGCGTGAAGCGATAGAGGTGGCTGTCGTTGAGCGCCTTTGCGGTAAAGGTCTTTCCGAAGCAGCAGCAGCCGAACTTCATGACAACCTTGAAGGCCAACGTCGCGCATGTGGCGAAGGTGACAAAACTGCTTTTCAAATCCTCGACGATCAATTTCACCTCGCCTTAGCCCGCGCAACAGGCCTTGCCAGAATACAACGCGCACTGGTCCGCGAAAAAACGGTGCTTGATCGGTTGAGAGTCCTTTCACTCGACAAGACTGACAACATGGTTAGCCTCTATAAAGAGCATGATCGAATTCTAAGAACGGTGCAGGCGCGGCATGCACAAGATGCCACACTGCAGCTGCGCGAACACCTGCGGTTGGTTCTTGTCACGCTGTCAGACACCGTTTCGGCGAACCGCGCGTTCTTTGAACTCGACGAAACTTGAGAGAACACCATGAGCGACGTCCGTACTTCTGAGCTACCATCTGTGGCTATGTCCCTTTACGAGGGGATACGTGATCTTCCAATCGTTTCCCCCCACGGGCATTGCGATCCTGCCTGGTGGGCCGACGACGCCAAATTTCCCAATCCAGCGGCGCTTTTGATCCAGCCCGATCATTACGTCTTTCGGATGCTTTATTCACAGGGCGTGGCGCTCGGCGATCTGGGCATCGGGCCAGATGGCAGTGGCCGTGACCCGCGTGATGTATTTCGCCTGTTCGCACAACACTGGGACCTGTTCCTCGGAACCCCCAGTCGGCAGTGGCTTGACCACACGTTTCAACACACCTTGGAGGTTGAAGCCCCACTTAGCCCCGAAACCGCAGATGCAATTTACGATCAGATCGAGACAAAGCTGGCCAGCCCCGATTTCCGCCCGCGCGCCTTGTTCGACCGCTTTAACATTTCGCTACTGGCAACGACCGACCCTGCAACATCGCCGCTCACGGATCACGCCGGAATCACGGCGTCTGGTTGGTCGGGACGGGTCGTACCGACCTTCCGCCCTGACGACCTGTTGAATCCTCAGCGCTCAGGCCACCGCGCAGCACTTTCCGAATTGGCAGAATTGACGGGCCGAGACACGGGCGATTATCAGGAATTTCTTGCCGCACTGCGTGACCGACGGGCCGCATTCCGCGCCGCGGGCGCGACGGCAACGGACCACGACGTGCCCGAGCTGGCGACGTGTTGGCTGAGCGGTGACCAGATTATCCCGCTGCATAAAAGTGCCGTTGAAGGTACGTTGAACCGAACCGACGCGGGCGCCTATTACGGCCATATGCTGGTCGAGATGGCGCAGATGTCCGCCGAAGACGGCCTTGTCATGCAAATCCACGCAGGGAGTCGGCGCAACACGAACCAAGCGCTGATTGACGCGGTCGGCCCCGATATGGGCGCCGATATTCCTGGCGCGATTGACTGGGTGGGAGGTATGGCCGCGTTGCTGAACCGGGTTGGCAACGATCCCCGGTTCCGCGTTCTCCTATTCACTCTGGATGAAAGCACATATGCCCGCGAACTCGCACCGATGGCCGGACATTGGCCCTGCCTGCGGATCGGGCCGCCGTGGTGGTTCCATGACAGTCTGAACGGCATCCGGCGTTACTTCGATAGCGTCGTTGAAACGGCGGGCTATTTTAACCTTGCCGGATTCAACGATGACACACGCGCTTTTCTGTCGATACCAGCGCGCCACGATCTGTGGCGGCGGGGCGTTGCGTTGCACCTTGCCGACCAAATCGAACGTAACATCCTGAATCAGAATGAGGCCGCTAGGCTAGGCACATGGTTGGCCCATGATGCGGCGGTGGATGCCTACAGATTAGAGGGTGTTTAGACTATGCCGCGCATGATTCACTTCGGGGTCGGCAATTTTCACAGGGCGCATCAGGCTTGGTATACAGCGCGGGCCAAAGGCGACTGGTGGATCACGGGTGTCGTAATGCGCAATGAGGCGCTGTTTGACACGCTGCGAAACGGACGCGGATATAGCCTTGGCATTCGAGGGGCGGACGGGCTGCAGGTCGAAGACATCACGGTTCACGATAGGGTGCTGCTGGCAAGCCGCGACGCGGCGGCGGTTGTGGACGCATTTGTCGATCCAGACCTCTATGTAGTGACCCTTACGATTACCGAAAAAGGGTATTGTCTTGATCCCAGGGCCGGACGTCTGGACTTGACGCACCCCGCAATCGTCGCCGATCTTGCAGGGCAACCGAGCGGTGCCATCGGCCTTCTTACCCACGGGCTTGCGCGGCGGATGAATGCGGGTCTTGGTCCGTTAACCGTGCTGAGTTGCGATAATCTCTCTGGCAACGGCAAAAAACTCGCCGCCGCGGTTGAGGATTTCGCCAAGAGCGCAAACCTGCCCATAGATCCCGCCAATCGGTTTCCCGACACCATGATTGATCGCATCACCCCCGCGACGACCGCGGCCCTAAGCGACGAGATCACCGCAGTTGCAGGTCACCCCGGTGTGGCGCCTGTGATGACAGAAGCCTTCAGCGAATGGGTCATCGAGGACGATTTCGCCGGGGTTCGCCCGATTTGGGAAAACGCAGGCGCCGAACTGGTGCCGGATGTTGCACCGTTCGAGATGCGCAAACTCAGGTTGCTGAATGCAGCGCATTCGTGGCTGGCCTATGCCGGGTTGCTCACTGGCCATCGCTACGTACATGAAGCGATGGCTGATCCATCGCTGCGCGACGGTGTTGAACGGCTTTGGAATGAGGCCGCTGCGACACTACCACCCAGTGTTATAGACACCGTACCAGCCTATTGCGCCGCGCTGAAAGATCGTTTCGCCGTGGCCGAGATGCGCCACGAACTGATCCAGATCGCGGCGGACGGCAGTCTGAAGATGCGGGAACGTATCGTGCCGCTGATGGGCAATAGGGGAGAGGAGTCTCAGGCATTATGCGCAATTGCCGCCTGGATTGCCTTTACATTGCAGGCACATCGCAATGGTACGGCCATTGCTGATCCAAATGCCAAACAGATCACCAAGCAGTTTGATGAAGCAAAGGATATATCAGAGGCTGCTGTCAGATTGGCCGAACTGATTGGCGTCACGGATATGTCGCCTCTGGGGCTGGATACGCTTGCCGCGCGCATTACAGCGTTAGTCGGATAGTGCGCCCATGAGGAACTCCAGCACCGCCGCCCGCATCGCTGGCGTTTCGACGTGACCGGTATCGGGCTCGATATGAAACTGCAGTTGCTCCGCCGCACCAACAGTATCGTAAGCGCGTTCAAGGTCGGTGCGGGCAAGGGCAAAAGCAGCCATAGGTGTCGACCAATCCTGAAGCCCGACACAAATCTGCAAGGCTCGTGGAGCGGCGAGGCCAGCAATTTGTCCGCTGCGGGCCAGTGGCAGAAGCCCGGGCACGGTCATGTAGATGCCATGGCCATTGTCAGCCCCGGTCGCCACGAGGCTGGCAAGATCGGCGAAGGAACACATCGCCGAGGTCGCCCGGATACGGGTGTCCAGCGCGGCAAGCCACCAGGCCAACGTGCTGCCCATGGAAAACCCCAGTACCCCAATCCGATCCGTAGTAACTGCGGGATGTGCCGCAAGGAAATCGACCCCGGACTGCAATTCGGCCAGCATTTGGCCAAACAGTGTCTGGCCCTGCCACAAATGCGCCTTGGCCCGCGCGCCCTCGGTCGGGTGCTGACGCGCTCCGAATGCTGGCAAATCAAAGCTGAGCGCAGCAATTCCCGCGCGCACCAGATCGGGTGCATAGGGCCCCCGCAACGCGGATCGTCCAGCGGTCAGCTCCACGCCGCCGGTCTGATAGTTGTTTCCGTGGGCATGAGCGTAAACCACAGCAGGCACCGGCCCGCGGCCCATTTGGGGGCGCAGAAAGTAGGCCGGGATGTCTTCGCCGGTTCCGTACCCGGCTTGAAAGATCAGATGTTCGATCTGCCAACCAAGATAATCCTCAACGTCCACGATACGCGGCGCTGCGTAACCCATGTTTCGGGAGTCCAGTCCGAGCCGTTGGATAAGGTGTTTGCGCAAAGTGCTGTTCGACATGTCCTTCGCACGATAGGCCCCTGTTAGATGTGCTACCAGCTTTGTTTCCTCTCACCGCTTATTTTCACAGCCACACACTGATACTCTCCACAACGGCACAGAGACCTTGAAAGGATACGTTGTATGAAGACCCTGAAATCTTGGACACTGGACCGCCAACTGCCCAACGGTGTAGAATTGCTGGTCGAAGACCGCCACATTTTGCGGGTCGTTGCACTTGAAGATCAGCTGTTTCGCGTGTCTCTGGAGAAGGACGGTGCGTGGCGTTTGCCGCGAACCTGGAGCATTGCGCCAGTGACCGACGTTCCTTGGGAGGGACGTGAGCGGGATGAGATGTCAGGTTTTAGCAGCCCACAACAGATCGCGATTGTGAATGACGATGTGCTAACCCTCACCACAGACACGCTCAGGCTCACAATTTCGCACCCCTTGCACCTGTCATGGGCTGCCAAGGTCGATAGCGAGTGGCAAACTTTTGTCGAAGAACGCCCCACGGGGGGGGTGCTGCTTGGCCTGAAGGACCATCAACACAGCCATTTCCTGCGCCGGTACCCAGACGAGCCTGTCCACGGATTGGGCGAAAAAACGGGCCCGCTGAACCGAAGCGGGCGGCATTTTGAGATGCGCAACCTCGATGCCCTGGGATATGATGCGGAAACCACCGATCCGCTTTACAAGCACATCCCGTTCTCGATGACACAGACCGCCAAATCCGGGGCGTGGTCCATCTTCTATGACAACCTTGCAAGCTGCCGGTTTGACCTTGGTCAAGAGCTTGATAATTACCATTTACCCTACCGCGCCTACCGCGCCGAAGATGGCGACCTTGATTATTACCTGAGGTGGGCGCCCCATATGCTGGACCTCGTCAAGGGTCAGGTCCGCCTGACCGGAGGCACCTGTTTCCCGCCACGTTGGTCCTTGGGCTATTCAGGTTCAACCATGTCCTACACGGATGCAGACGATGCACAGGTGCAGTTGATTGGTTTTGTTGACAAGATCGCCGCGCACGACATCCCTTGCGACAGCTTCCAACTCTCGTCTGGTTATTCGTCGATCAACGGAAAACGTTACGTGTTCAACTGGAACCGCGAAAAAATCCCCGATGTCAAAGCGATGACCGGCACGTTCCAAGATGCAGATGTGCATCTGATCGCAAACATCAAGCCATGCCTGCTCCACGATCATCCAAAGTATGCCGACGTTGCCACCGCGGGTCTATTTGTGAAAGACAGTGAAACCGCTGGGCCGGAAATATCGTATTTTTGGGATGATGAGGGGTCACACCTCGATTTCACCAATCCCGATACGATCAAATGGTGGAAAGATGGTGTGACCACTCAATTGCTTGAAAATGGCATCGGGTCCACTTGGAACGACAATAACGAATACGAGATCTGGGATCGCGAAGCCCAATGCGCAGGCTTTGGTGAGCCTATCGATATCGCGCTGGTCCGGCCGCTGCACTCGGTTCTGATGACCCGCGCATCCGAGGAAGCCCAACGCGCCCATGCGCCCAACAAGCGACCCTTTCTTATCAGTCGCTCTGGTGCTCCCGGCATCCAACGTTATGCGCAGACGTGGTCAGGCGACAATCGGACCGAATGGAAAACGCTCCGCTACAATATCCGTACCGGCCTTGGGATGAGCCTGTCGGGCTTGTTTAACGTCGGGCATGACGTAGGCGGTTTTTCCGGCCCAAAACCCGACCCGGAATTATTCGTGCGCTGGGTCCAAAACGGCATCTTCCATCCACGCTTCACGATCCACTCGTGGAACGACGATCAAAGCGCGAACGAGGCCTGGATGTACCCTGA
>CAZXRG010000155.1:0-6877 GCA_964642935.1 uncultured Rhodobacterales bacterium
AGCTCCGCTTCACGCCCCTGACCCGTCATGCGCCTGCCCCACGCAGGATCATAATCCTTACCGCCATGAAACCCGCGCACCGCGCGGATGACCTTTCCAGCACGGTCCGGATAATGCTCATTGAGCCAGTCTTTAAACAGACCACTCACCTCTAAGGGGAGGCGCAGCGCAATGTAGGAGGCCGTGCGGGCGCCCGCGTTCCGTCCGGCTTCCAAAATAGCTTCCAACTCGTGATCCGTCAGACCCGGAATGACAGGCGCCACCATGATCCTCACCGGACATCCCGCCTTCGCCAGTTCTTCGATCATTTTAAGGCGCATGGCAGGGGCGGCTGCGCGTGGCTCTAACCGCCGCGACAGTTTGGAATCAAGGGTGGTGATTGAAATGCCAATATGGGTCAGCCGCGCCCGACCCATCTCACCCAGAATATCCACATCCCGCCGGATCAACGCGCCTTTGGTGACAATGCCCACGGGATGCTGAAATTCTGAGAGCACCTCAAGAACCGAGCGCATGATCCCGTATTTCTGCTCTGCGGGTTGATAGGCATCCGTGTTGGTGCCAATGGCGATGGTTCTGGGCTTATAGCGCGGCTTGGTGAGCGTCTGACGCAACAGCTCCGCCGCATCTGGCTTGAACGTAATCCGCGTCTCAAAATCAATGCCCGGAGAGAGGCCCAAATGGGCATGGGTCGGTCGGGCAAAGCAATAAATACAGCCGTGCTCACAGCCGCGATAAGGATTGATGGAGCGATCAAAGGCAATATCCGGCGACGTATTCCGCGCCAGAATCGAGCGACTATGGTCCGCCTGAAACGAGGTGCGCACAATCGAGCGCTCTGCCTGATCCTCCTCCCAGCCGTCATCGAAATCCACATGGGCGAGCCTGTCATATCGGCTCGACGGATTTGTTCCCGCCCCGCGTCCGGGCCGATCCATCTTGCGGATTGTTTTTTCGATTGGATCGTCCATGGCTCAAAAGAGAACATATAGTGAACAATCTGTAAAGTGCGTTGTATTTGTGATGCGTTCTGCGTGAAAAAACATGGCGTTGGCAGGCGCATTGGTCGGTCTGAGTTTACTTTTTGTCGCTTCCGGTATTTGGATTTTGAACCTTTTGTGCATGTTTCATGTTTAGGTATGTGAAAACCGAGACTCACCGCTGGGAGCGTTCAAGATCATGGCTGACGAAGAAGACGATATCGTATTGAGCGAACTGCCCGATGATGAGCTGGTCCAGCAGATGCACGATGATCTCTATGACGGTTTGGCCGATGAGATCCTTGAGGGCGTAAATATCCTTCTGGGACGCGACTGGGCGCCTTATCGTGTTCTCACAGAAGCGCTCGTTGAAGGCATGCGCATTGTCGGTATCGACTTCCGCGATGGTATCTTGTTTGTGCCCGAAGTGCTCTTGGCGGCCAATGCCATGAAGGGCGGGATGAAAATCCTCAAACCCCTTCTCGCTGAAACAGGCGCGCCGCGTTTGGGCAAGATGGTCATTGGCACGGTTAAAGGCGACATCCACGACATCGGTCAGAACCTTGTGACCATGATGATGGAAGGGGCAGGCTTTGAGGTGATGAACATCGGCATCAACAATCCGGCTGAATCTTACGTGGATGCGATCAAAGAGTTTGATGCGGATATCTTGGGCATGTCGGCTTTGCTGACGACGACCATGCCGTACATGAAAGTTGTGATTGATACGATGAAGGACATGGGCATCCGCGATGACTATGTCATTCTGGTCGGCGGGGCGCCTTTGAACGAAGAGTTCGGTAAGGCCATCGGTGCAGACGCCTATTGCCGCGATGCGGCTGTGGCGGTTGAAACGGCCAAAGAGTTCATGGCCCGTAAGCACAACCAGCTGTCCGCCTGATCTATTTCAAGGGTGCATTTGAAATGCACCCTACCGCCCGTGGCACAGGTTTTTCTATTGGCACGAAATTTAGTCAATATTTGAACAAGATTTTCTGTTGAATTAGAGTTCCGAAGCGCTTGACGCTGTGAACACAATAAACAGAACACGGACTTACAATGAATAAATTGCTGCTTGCCCTGCCCCTTTCTATCCTTGTTGCCGGTTGCGCGGAACGCATGGAAATTACAACTGCACCTGTCGACGTGAGCCGCACGGCGGCGTTCCCGTCAGAAAACTATTCGGGCACGCACCCCGTCGAAGTCCGATCTTTCGCTGTGACCGAAAAATCCGAAGGCAGACCCGAAGAGACCGAGTTTTCCGGAGCCTCCTGCAGCATCCAAGGTCGCGGTTATAGCGCCAGCTTCTCAACGCCCGCGATCGTGAACTTCCCCGATTACGGCTACCGCTCGCAAGCAGTGACCGGATCTTGCCGCGTGAAAGACTCCGTGCGCCCAATCGTGGCCAAGCCCTACAACATCACCGTTTCCAACTTGCAAAACAACACCGGAGCAGGTGGCGGACTTGTGGGTATGATGATTGTAGGCATTGCGAGCGGTATCGCCATTGCGGCCAACGACGAAACCAATGATGATTTCGGCTATCGTCCGGTCAACGTCCAATTCCCGATTGAAGAGATCGAATAAATCTCAAACCTCGGTTTGGGGGCAACCCAACAGCCCCCATTCCGTTTAGGTGAACTCACCACGGGCCAATGCATATTTGGCCATTTTCTCATTCAACGTCCGACGCGGTAGGGTCAGCTCCGCCATAACACTGGCGATAGAGCCCTTGTGGCGTCTCAGAGCATTCTCGATCAGCATCTTCTCAAACGCCTCCACATGCTCCTTAAGCGGACGTTCATCTGCTGTGGGCGTGCCCGTCTCACCGGATTCATCGCTCAGGATCGAAGAGACGCTCTCGGTGCCACGCCGATACCGCAACACGATCCGCTCAGCCAGATTGATGATTTGGCGCACGTTTCCAGGCCAATCCGCACTCAAGAGCAAGGCCGCATCGGCGGCTGACAACTCAGGCGTCTCACAGCCATATTCCTCAGAGAACCGCTGAGCGTATTTGTTAAACAGCGTCAGAATATCCTCACCGCGATCCCGAAGCGGGGGCACGGCCACCTGAAGACCGGTGAGACGATAGAACAGATCAGGACGCAGGTTCTTCTCCACCGGATCAGTCTCGCCGCGCACCACAGTGGTGGTGGAAATGACGCGGAAGATCGGTTGATCATCCACCGCCGCCCGCTCATCAGCATTCAAAGCCGCCAAGAGCGCTGTCTGGGAGCTTTCGCCCATCGCGTCGATATTCTCAAGACAAAGCGTGCCCCCGACATTCTGCCCGAACACCGCATCCCCATCCGCCTCGGTTGTGCCAAAGAGGCGCGTGTTCAACTCCGCTTCCGAAAGGGCCGCGCAATCAATGGCCACGTAAGGCTTGCCCTGTTTGGGACCACAGGCATGAAGCGCATGGGCCACGATGCTCTTTCCAGTACCCGTTTCACCCTGAATAAGCACAGGTCCATCGGCCTGGGCCAAATCCAGAATATCCTCGCGCAACTGGTTCATGATCGGGCTTGAGCCGATCAGCTTTTTCAACAGAACCGTGCCGTCAGACAGTTCCCGACGCAGCGTGCGATTGTCCAGCATCAAGCGACGCGTTTGCCCCGCACGGCGCACCAGATCGGCCAAACGCTCAGGATCAAAGGGCTTCTCGATGAAATCAAACGCACCAATGCGCATGGCCTCAACGGCCATTTGAACATCACCATGACCGGTGATCAAAATGACCGGCAGATTGGCATCAATGGAATGAATGCGCCGAAGCAACTCCATCCCGTCCATGCCCGGCATGCGAATGTCCGAGATAATCACCCCGTCAAAATCAGGGTTCACCACGGGCAGCACTTGTGTGGCACTGTCGTAGGTTTCCGTTTCAAACCCGGATAAGACCATGAATTGCGAAATCGACCGGCGCATATCCTCTTCGTCGTCGACGATTAGTACGTTCGTTTTTTCAGCCATTTGTATTCCTATTCAGCAGCAAGAGGCTCGGCCCCAATCCGTGGTAATTGCAATTCGAATGTCGCACCGGCTCCGTCACGGTTGCGTGCCGTCAACCGGCCACCCAAGTCAGTTGCAATGCCGGCAGAAATGGCGAGACCAAGTCCCACCCCCTCACCGGGCTTTTTCGTCGTGTAAAACGGTTCAAACAGGCTCTCGGGATCATCAATCCCATGCCCGATATCGCGCACCGCCAAAGTCACAGTGTCCCCGATAGACAGAATAATATCGATATGGGGCGTATCAACGGTCTTCATGGCATCCAGCGCATTGCGCAAAAGATTGACGATAATCTGCTCGATGCGAAGGGGATCCGCCATCACCATGGCAGGCTCCTCAGGGATGGAACGTGTGATTTCAATCCCGCCCTGACCCAGTTGCGGGGCCATCATCGAGAATGCCGCCGACAGGGGCACGCGCACATCCACCGCGATCATATCATCCGTACTTTTACGGGCGAATGATTTCAGCTGACGGGTGATAGCACCCATCCGGTCCAAAAGGTCCTCGACCCGCTGGAAGCTGCTTTCCGCCTCATCAGGGCGCTTTCGTTGAAGCAACAAACGCGCGCCCGCCAGATAGGTCCGCATGGCCGCCAGAGGCTGGTTCAACTCATGGGACACAGCCGCAGACATCTGCCCCAAAGCGGCCAGTTTGGATTGCTGGGCCAAAGACTGCTCGGCAACTTCTAGGTTTTTCTCCGCCTTTTTACGCTCGGAGATTTCCTCTTGCAGGCGATGGTTCAACTCGCGCAGCCCATCGGATTCCAAGCGCAACCGTTTGGACACACGTCTTGAGGCACGCGACAGCAAGTAAAACGCAAAGGCCGCGATGATCGCAAAAATCATCGTCTCCATGGCCAAAATCCCGTTCACACGGGCTTTCACGCCTTCAATGTCCTCAAAATAACTCAGCTTCCAACCCTGAAAGCCGATCTTGGCCTCAACCCGCAACAGCGCATCGCCGTTAATATAGGTGAAGTTCTGGTTGCGCTGGTTGAAGTTGAAATTCAACACCCGCGAGCCTGGAGCATCCGTGGCATCTGGCGGGATAAAATCCTCAACCTGGGAGTTTTTCCACGCCAGATTAGACGAAAGCAGCACATAATCTTCGCTGTCCGCCACAAACACCTGACGACGTCGCCCACCCCAACGCTCTTCAAGACGCTGGAGATCAGCCTCAACCACGATCACACCAAGCGTGTTCGCGCCATCCCCGATCCGTCGGGAAAAGTAAAAACCGGGTTGCTCTTCCCCGACTTTGATCACAGTAAACGATGTGCCCGGAACGCGCAGACCCGAGCTGAAATAGGGCCGTTCAGACAGGTCCGTCCCGATCAAACGCCGATCAGAGGCCGCAACCGTGCGCCCGTCCTTATCCAACAATGTCACCGACCCCGCCTCGGTCTCCTCAATGAAGGAGATCAAATGCAGCGAGGTGTTCTGAAAGTCGTTGGATTGGAGCGCCGTTACAATCGTCTGATCCCGCGCCAGAATAAGCGGCAAAATCCGCTGCTTTTCCAAGGCCGCCGAGATATTGCCCGAATAAAGCGTCGAGCGCACAGCCGCATCAATCCGCGCGCTCTCCGTAAAGCGGTTGGTGAAATAGCTGTTGGAGAAGAGCAGAATGGCCGTCATCAGGAACAGGGCAGACGCGATCATAAACCGCATCATTTTGTAAAATGATGCAACCTTCTGATCAGAATCTGGTGCTATTTCCGTCAAACCCGCTGTCTCCCCCGCCCTTTAGCGCTTACGCGTCCGCAAGGGAGAGCGTCAGGCTCTCAAACAGTTTCGCCCCATCAACCCCACCAAGGGCGGGATCGTTCAAACGCTCAGGATGAGGCATCATGCCAAGCACGCGGCGGTTTTCCGAGAGGATCCCCGCAATATCGCCAACCGAGCCATTGGGGTTGTTTTCATAGGTAAAGGCCACGCGCTCCTCGCCGCGCAACCGCTCCAACAGCCCCTCATCGGCCAGATAGTTCCCGTCGTGATGGGCAATGGGCACGGTGATCTTCTCGCCCTGATTATAGGCGGAGGTAAACGCGCTTTGGGTGGTCTCGACCTTCAACGCCACATCTTTGCAGATATACTTCAAACCGGCATTGCGCATCAAAGCGCCCGGCAGAAGACCCGTCTCAAGAAGGATTTGAAAGCCGTTACAGACCCCCATGACCATCCCGCCCTTTTTGGCAAAATCAACCACCGCATCCATGATCGGAGCGCGGGCTGCAATCGCACCACAACGCAGATAATCCCCGAAGGAAAAGCCACCGGGAATGGCCACAAGATCAATGCCCTTGGGGAGCTCGGTTTCCTTGTGCCAGACCATATGAGGCGTTGTGCCACTGGAGCGCTCCAGAGCGACCTTCAAATCGCGATCACAATTGGAACCGGGAAAGACGATGACGGCAGATTGCATTTAAAAATCCCCAATAGGCTATAAAACTAGGGAACTTCTAAGCCGCACGCGCCCGCCCTACAAGCTGACAAAACGCCCAGTGGCGGGGCTTTGCCCAAAAGACGGGCTAAAAATCAGAGGATTTCGATGCTGTAATTCTCGATCACAGTGTTGGCGAGCAGCTTTTCGCACATTTGCGTCAGATCAGCCTCGGCCTTTGTGCGATCGGTTTCGCTCAATTCCAGCTCGATCACCTTGCCCTGACGGACCGCATCGACCGTATCAAAGCCCATCGTGCCCAAAGCATGACGGACAGCTTCACCTTGCGGGTCGAGCACGCCTGATTTCAACGTGACATGAACTTTTGCGTGCATGGATGTGGCCCCTTTGGTGGATCGCTACGTTGGGCCATCTTCAATCAGATGACCCGCCGGATTTCCAGAGGGAAAAGCACCTTAGAGCGTCCGACCTTAAACATG
>CAZXRG010000156.1:0-6859 GCA_964642935.1 uncultured Rhodobacterales bacterium
CATAACCATATTGTTATGGAATCACTTGGCTATATAAATGCAGAACCCCAACTCGACGCGGTCTTCGCAGCCCTCGCGGACCCCACGCGGCGGGCCATCCTGTCGCGCCTCTCTGACGGGCAGGCGACGGTGAATGAGCTGGCGGAGCCCTTCGAGATCAGCCAACCTGCCATTTCCCGACATCTCAAGGTGCTCGAAGGGGCGGGGCTCATCGAGCGTTTCGTTGATCAACAACGCCGCCCTGCGCGCCTCAATGGGAAGAACATGCAGGCGGCAGTGGCATGGCTTGAGGAATTCAGAGCCTTTTGGGACGGCAGTTTCGATCAGCTCGACACGCTCTTGGTGCAAATGAAACAGGACAAAGAAAAGGAATAGGGATGGCAGATTTACCGGAATATGTGCTCGACCGCGCGTTCGACGCGCCCCGCGATATGGTTTGGGCAGCTTGGACGGACCCCAAATTGCTCTCCACTTGGTATGGGCCCAATATCGAGACGATCATCCATAAGTTTGATCTGCGCGAGGGGGGCGAATGGCTCAACGAGATGAAGATGGGCGAGAATTCCATGCTCTCGAAATCCGTGTTCGGGGATGTGATCCCGTCCGAGCGTCTGACTTTTGATCAATCCTCCACAGATAAAGACTGGAACATTGTCTCAAGCCCGATGATGCCTGACTGGCCACGGGTGATTTCCAATGTGATCACCTTTGAAGAAGAGGGCGGTAAAACCAAGCTGCGTCTGGTCTGGACGCCGGTTGATGCCACCGACGCGGAGGTTGCCTGTTTTGAAGGCGCAGTAAGCCGAATGGGCGGTGGCTGGGAGAGCGGCTTTGCGATCCTGGATAAAATGCTGGCAGATATGCAGGCCTAAGCCCGCAAAAATCGGAGAGCTGCGACCCGTTCGCGCTCTCTCATTCCCAATTGAGGGGCGATTCCGCACATCCAAAATCTGTTTCCACAATTTTTGGGCGCTAAATGTGCTGTTTTCCCCGCACTTCTAAAGCCCATACGCTTATATGTTGATCATTGAACATCAAAAGGTCATTTTTTGGTTCTTTGACGCTCTAAAATACCGTATGGGGAATGTAGGTGAGACTACGAAGTGGGTTTGGCAGTTCAAATGACATCAAAACTAAAGCAGATTAAAGCTCGGATTATCGTCGGATGTTTGAGTGTTTTCGTCCTTTTGGGTGCGGTTCAGGCATCCACAGCGCAGACTGATCAAAAAGCGTTTCGCGTCTCCATTGCCGGATTTCCGGTAGGCACCGCCAGTTATTCTGCAGCGGTCTCAGGAAAACGCTATGAGGTTCAAGGCTTCATCGGATCTACCGGATTTTTCGGAGCCTTTCTCGCGTCTCGCTACTCCGGAGCCGTCATTGGCCGCACGAATGGCACCCGTCTCACACCGCAAATCTTCCGTGGCCGTTTTGAGCAGGGTCGCAAATTCGCGGAAGTAGACATCAAGTATTCGGGGGGCCGTCCATCAAACGTGATCCGCCGTCCAGAGCGTCAGCCTCAGCCTTACGACATCAAGCCAGGCTCCGTTCGGGGGGCGCTGGACCCGATCTCGGCGCTTTATTTCTTGCTTCGTGATGTGACCGTGGACAAGGTTTGCACGCAGAGCTTTCAGGTCTACGAGGGCACACGCACATCGCGCATCAACATGCAGCGCTCACAGGGTGACAATGGCACTGTGATTTGTAACGGCGTTTACACCCGTCTGGGTGGCTTCACGCCAGAGCAAATGGCGGATCGTCAGAACTTCCCGTTCCAGTTGGTCTTCCATCCAACAGAGTCCGGCCTGTTTCAAGTGCGCGAATTCCGTGCGACGACATTCTGGGGCGTGGCCAAGGCGGTCTTGAAGTAAGCCTAGCGCCTCGCCTTCTTAATCGAATTCGGGGCGTCTGATGGATCATTTGCCCATAGACGATGTTCTGGGTGCTTTGGGCGATGCGCTCAACGCCTCAGGTCGGCTCGTGCTACAGGCCCCTCCGGGTGCGGGTAAAACCACCCGCGTCCCGCTCTATCTTCTCCAAAACCAACTCACCAATGGTCGCATCATCATGCTGGAGCCGCGCCGTGTGGCTGTGCGCACGGCTGCGACCCATATCGCCTCACTTTTGGGGGAGAGTGTGGGGGAGCGTGTCGGATACCGGATGCGTGGGGAGACCAAAGTCTCTAAGTCCACCCGCATCGAGGTGGTGACCGAGGGTATTCTCACGCGGATGATTCAGTCTGATCCTGAACTAAGCGGCATCGGCTGTCTGATCTTCGATGAGTTTCACGAACGCTCCTTGCAGGCCGATCTGGGGCTGGCTTTGGCTCTGGAAATCCGCGCGGCCCTACGCCCTGATCTGCAAATGATCGTCATGTCCGCCACTCTGGATGCCGAGCCTGTGGCCAAGCTGATGGATGACGCCCCAATCCTCACCAGTGCGGGGCAAAGCTACGAGGTTGAGACGAAATGGCTGGAGACGCCTTGGACATCTGCCAGTGGACGAGGGCCAAGGTTTGAAGCCGCGCTGAGTGATCTCGTCACCCGCGCGGTTGGCGAAACCACGGGCGGCGTGCTTGTGTTCCTGCCCGGCGCGGGAGAGATTGCGCGCGTGCAATCCACGCTAAAACTCGGCGCGGATATAGACGTCGTCCCGCTTTACGGAGCGCTCCCCTTTAAAGCCCAGATGGAGGCTCTAAAGCCCCCCGCCAAAGGACGGCGCAAGGTGGTACTGGCCACCTCCATCGCAGAAACCTCCCTGACCATTCCCGATGTGCGCGTGGTGGTAGATGGTGGGCGCTCGCGACGGCCCCGCTTTGATCCGGGCTCTGGTATGACCCGACTGGTGACTGAGCGGGTCACAAAGGCCGAAGCCACCCAGCGCCGAGGTCGTGCGGGTCGTGTGGCCGCTGGCATCTGTTATCGCCATTGGACGAAAGGGGAGGAGGGGGGCATGGCCGCTTTCCCGCCCGTTGAGATCGAGGACAATGACCTGATGGGGCTCGCCTTGGACTTGGCCCTTTGGGGTGAGGTGGATGCAAGCCGCATGCCCTTCCTGACCCAGCCCCCTGAGGGCGCACTCAATGAGGCGCGGGCATTGCTCATGCAGTTCGCCGCCCTCACACCCCAAGGGCAAATCACCGATCATGGCCGTGCGATTGCGACGCTCCCGCTCCATCCGCGACTGGCCCATATGGTGGAGCGTGGTCGCGCTTTGGGCATGGGCAAAACCGCCGCTGAACTGGCGGTTCTTTTAGAGGCACGCGGGACTGCCCTTGATCTGGAAAGTGATCTTCGTGGGCTTCGCAACGGGCAGATGACACGAGAGATGGCCACGTCGTTAAAACGGATATCCAAGGGCTCTGACACCGCCAGCCTCTCTGCCGGAGCCGTCCTGTCACTGGCCTTCCCCGACCGCATCGCAAAGCGGCGCAAGGGGGACGGTGCACGCTATCTGATGTCCGGCGGGAAGGGTGCCGTTCTGCCAAGTGAGGCTGAATTGGCCGGAGCCCCATGGCTGGTCATCGCCGATCTGGACGGTGACGGGCGCGAGGCCAAGGCGCGGAGGGCAGCCCAGCTCTCTGAGGGTGAAATCGAGGAGATCCACGGGTTCACGGAAGATCCCGTCTGCCTCTGGGACAAACGCTCCGAAAGCGTGATCTCCGAAGTGCAAACCCGACTGGGCGCGATCACCGTGGCTTCTAAAGCGGGTCCGGCGGGTAACGCTCAAATCATGGGTGCCATGCTTGAGGGGATCAAAACGCTCGGCCTGCGCGCCCTTCCTTGGAGCAAAACGACCCGCCAACTTCAACGCCGTGCGATCTGGGCCAAAGCGGCGGGCTCGGACCTTCCCGATATGTCGGAGCCGCGCTTGCTCGATGATCTTGAAAGCTGGCTGGCCCCCTATCTCGACGGGGTGTCAACGCGAGCCCAATTGGCGCAAGTGGATGTGATGGGCGCATTGGAGGCGGAGATTGGCTGGGACAAGCTGCAAGCCCTCTCGACCGTGGCTCCTGTTAAGTTCACCGCTCCAACGGGAACAGGGGTGGCGATTGACTATGAGGGCGAGACGCCGAAGATTTCCATTCGCCTCCAAGAGATGATGGGCCTGACCACCCATCCCACCGTCGGACGCGATAAAATCCCGCTTTTGATCGAACTCCTCTCCCCCGCCCAGCGCCCCATCCAGACCACCGCTGATCTGCCGGGCTTCTGGGCCTCCAGCTACAGCGATGTGCGCAAGGACATGCGCGGGCGCTATCCGCGACACCATTGGCCAGAGGACCCTTCGCAAGCGGAACCGACCCGTCGCGTGAAACATCCCAAACGGTAAAATGCGCTAATTTTGAAGAAAATGCTGGGAATTACTGATTTCTAAACCATTGGCGTGGCAGAGCAGTGAGGTCAAAAACCTATAAGGATCTCTACTGATGCATGATGGAAGCTTCCCACTGACCAATGCAAAAGAGCCGTCGTTTCGTGAAAGCGTCGAGATGATGTTCAGCCGCGCGGCGGACCTGATGGACATTTCACCGGGGCTTAAAGAGAAGATCCGAATTTGTAATTCGACCTACCAGGTCCGCTTTGGCGTGCGACTTCGTGGGGACGTGCAAACCTTTACGGGATATCGCTCTGTGCATTCGGAACATATGGAGCCGGTTAAGGGCGGCATCCGCTTTGCCACCAGTGTAAATCAGGACGAAGTGGAAGCTTTGGCGGCACTGATGACGTTCAAATGCGCCTTGGTGGAAGCGCCTTTTGGTGGCTCCAAAGGGGGCCTCTGTATTGATCCGCGCGAATGGGAAGAGCATGAGCTGGAGCAAATCACCCGTCGTTTTGCCTATGAGCTGGCAAAGCGCGACCTGATCCACCCCTCCCAAAACGTCCCCGCCCCTGACATGGGCACGGGCGAGCGAGAAATGGCTTGGATCGCAGATCAATACTCGCGCATGAACACCACTGACATCAACAGTCGGGCCTGTGTGACCGGCAAGCCGTTGAACGCAGGCGGCATTCAGGGCCGTGTGGAGGCCACAGGGCGCGGTGTGCAATACGCGCTCCAAGAGTTCTTCCGCCATAAAGAAGATGTGGATATGGCCGGAATGTCCGGCACGCTTGATGGAAAACGGGTGATTGTGCAGGGCCTTGGAAATGTGGGCTATCATGCAGCCAAATTCCTCTCCGAAGAGGACGGCTCAAAGATCACCCATGTGATCGAGCGCGATGGCGCGGTTCACAACCCAGACGGGCTCGATATCGAAAAGCTGCGCGAACACATCATGGCCAACAACGGCGTGAAGGGCTTCCCTGGCGCACAATATACGCCGGACGGATCACTGGCATTGGAAGAGCCTTGCGACATCCTCGTCCCTGCGGCCATGGAAGGTGTGATTAACCTCGATAATGCGGCCCGCGTGCAGGCCTCACTGGTCATTGAGGCCGCCAACGGTCCGGTGACAGCGGGCGCGGATGAAATCCTGCGAGAGAAGGGTGTCATCATCATCCCCGACATGTACGCAAACGCAGGCGGTGTGACGGTCAGTTATTTCGAATGGGTGAAAAACCTCAGCCATATCCGCTTTGGTCGTATGGAGCGCCGTCAAGAAGAAGCCCGCCACCAACTCCTCATTGACGAGATGGAGCGCATGGAAGGCAAGCAACTCTCCGACAGTTTCAAGAAAAAATACCTGCATGGCGCGGGGGAACTTGAACTGGTCCGCTCAGGCTTGGACGACACAATGCGCGCGGCCTATGGCGCCATGCGCGAAACCTTCCATAGCCGCGAAGATGTCGAGGATTTGCGCGTCGCCGCCTATCTGGTGGCGATTGATCGGGTCTCCTCGGGCTATCGCGCCAAAGGGCTGTAATCAGGCGTCCAGTGCTTTAGGGCTGTCATCCAATAGCAGCTCAATCGCATTGGCCATCGCTTTGGCATGTGAGGGGGATGTGATGCCTCCCACGCCCAGACTTTTTCCATAACGCCACCAAAGACCGGGCACCCAAGCCCGGTCCATTGGCTCTTTCAGACGCAAAACGAACCCGTTGGATGGCTTGAATGCGGAAAAAGATCGGTCCACTGACGCGATTTTTTGAATGGAGCAAAGCCTATGGCCCGTTTCGTCGAATAGGCCCTCTTGCGTGAGCGAGATACTTTTGTCCCGCGTTTTGTAAATGCTGTGTGCGGCCAGAAATGCGAACCCGGAAACCACAATAAGAACAATCATAGCAAAGAGTGAACCTGCATTGCCCCGCGCTGCGGCGAAGAGTAACAACCCGCCGCATGATCCGATGGTGATGATGGCAAACCAGAACCGGGCCAAAGTGGGGCCTAGGGTTATGATGATGTCTTCGGTGGGTTCATGCGGTGATGTCATAGCGCGGTTCTAGCGACACCAGTAGGCATTGGAAACCGAAACTCCGCGCAAGGCGTGGCTTATGATCGCGTGAGGTCTCGCCTGTAGGTGCCCTCAGGCAAGTCCAAAGCGGCGACCAGATCGTCCAATTGGCTCAAAGTAATGTTGATTTTATTGACTTTTTCGGTGCGCGGATCGAACTGCTCGACCGTGACACTGTCCTCAAAAGCGTTAATCACCACATCCTCACCCAAGGGCGCTTTGCCCTCGTCCACAAGAGTGATTACAGTCGCGTCAAAGTCGTGCTCGATGGTAAACATGGGACCAGACTACACGTGAAAATCGGGCCTGAAAAGGGCGGCACAGGCGGCGCACCATGCGTGCACCTCCCGTGCACCGGGTGCGTGCTGGGACTTAGAGGTCTGTTAAGTGTTGCACTGCGGCAAAAGGAGCGGAAATGGCCAGTTTGAAAGACGAAGTCCTGCGGATCAGAAACACGTTTATGTGGTC
>CAZXRG010000157.1:0-6846 GCA_964642935.1 uncultured Rhodobacterales bacterium
ACGTATATGTCCAAATGGCTGCATCATTCCGGCGGGACCGTGTGTGAACCTACGGATGTGGCCGTGAACAAGCGGCATCTGGATATGTTGCACGCGCATATGACCCTGTCGGACAAGCCGTTTATGGGGTCGGTGACCGAGCCGAGCCGTGCTCAGGATTCCGTGGATATGTGCAAGATCCTCTTTGGGGAGGCTGAGGCGACAACCAACACGTATATGACGTCGCTGATCAACGTGAACTCGCCCCTGACTTTTGATGCGGTGATGATGGGGGCTTTGGAGGTATTTGCGCGCAATAATCAGGCGGCCATTGTCTCGCCGTTTATTGTGGGCGGGGCCATGTCGCCGGTCACCGTGGCGGGCACTTTGACGCAAGTTTTGGCGGAAGCGATGGCGGGGATTGCCTATTCCCAGTTGGTGCGCCCCGGAGCGCCGGTGATTTTCGGGGCGTTTGTGGCGTCCATTGATATGAATTCAGGGGCGCCGACATTCGGGACGCCTGAGGCCTCGAAGATATTGTATGGGGCCGGGCAATTGGCGCGGCGGATGAACCTGCCGTTCCGCTCTGGTGGGGCCCTATGTGGCTCGAAACTTCCTGATGCGCAGGCGGCTTATGAGACGGCCAATACTCTGAATGCGGCTCTCCTTGGTGGAGTGAATTTCATGCTCCATGCGGCCGGTTGGCTTGAGGGTGGTTTGGTGTCGTCCTTTGAGAAATTTGTGCTCGATGCAGATCAACTGGGTGTGCTCCATTCTGTGGCAGCTGGGGTTGATGTGTCCGAAAGTGCTCAAGCCATGAGCGCTTTGGAAGAGGTTGGACCTGGTGGGCACTTCTTGGGCTGTGCCCATACGCAGGAGCATTTTAAGGATGCGTTCTGGCGCACGGGCGTTCTGGATTACAAGCCGTTTGAGCAATGGGCCGAGGAGGGCGAGAAGGACAGCGTGACTTTGGCCCATGAGAAGGTCAAAAGCGAACTGGCCAATTATCAAAAGCCCGCCATTGATCCAGGTGTGGAAGAGGCTTTGAACGATTTTGTGGCTCAGAAGAAAGCCTCCGAGCCCGATGCCTTTGCTTAAGGTCTATTGAACCAGCTCTAGGGCGGGTGTTCGGGATTCTGCGATCAATGCGGAGAGGATCAGGACGTGGCGTTTGACGTTATAGTCGGCGGCGCCGTTTCGTCTGGTCCATTCCAGATCGTTTTCTTTTTCCATGAGGTCCTTTAGCAAAGCCGCTTGGCCCATGCGTGCGCCATTTGGGGTGAGCGTAGCCAGATGCTTTTTGCGCTTATAGCGCCGCGCTCCGATACGGGCGGCCTTGGTTAAGAGGCTTGGGCGGGCAAGCGTTTCGATAGCTGTATCAATATGAGACATCACAGACTCCCTTAAGGTTGAGGGGTAAGCGATACTCAACTTAAGAGTGTGTTGCGTAATGGGTCACAACACCGTTCGCAAGGACTGTAGATGTTGTTATAAAACGGAAAATTTGAGTTATCCACAGATTTTAAGATTCTGTTCATAATACAACTTTAGGTAGAATTTTACGTAAAATTAAACGTATTAAAAAAGGTGAATCGTGCCCCCAGCCATCACAATGGAATTAAGCGATACAATGCCCGCGTCAAATGCAGAGACCCCGCCCAAGTGGGTCTCTGCTGCGATGTCTACGTATTTGCAACATGTGTGTCTGGGTGTGCCTATTCGTGAGTTGGCCAGACGCTCTGGCTGCCATGCGTCCACCATTCTCAGACAGGTTCGGAAAATCGAAACTCAACGCGATGATCCGCTCAAGGATGAGGCTCTGGACCGGCTCTCGGCTTTTTATAGTGCGTTTGTTCACAAGTCCCCCAATAAGACGGAGCAAGAGATGTCATCAGTTGCCGCGCGTGAATTGGTTGAAAACGAAAGTGAAGTTGAAAAGGAGGCGCGTCGTATTTTGCGCCGATTGTGTGAGGCCCATACGTTTTTGTTGGTTTCCCCCGAAATGAACAAGGCGGCCGTGTTTAAGGAGGCGGTTCCCGGGCGTCGCACGCGTATTGCCGTTGTTGACCGCGAGGTCGCTCAGGTGTTTGCGCTCAAAGACTGGATCGAGGGTCAAAAGGCCGGGCGTGTGGGGATCTATAAGATCACCAATGCCGGTAAGTCGGCTCTCAAGCGGTTGCTGTCTGAGGAGCGGACCCGTCGTGGGCCATCATCGGCCTATTCGGAGTGTCCTTCGCCGTTTCAGGATCAGCATCGGGAGATGGGCGAGCGGTATGTGTCCGAGAGCGATGGGCCGCGCAAGCTGCGTTATAACTTAGCGGAAAGCCCGTTGACGGCTTTGGCGCGCAAGAAGGCGCCGGATGGATCGCGGTATCTGTCCAACGATCTTCTGGCGGCCGGTGAGCGGTTGCGGGAGGATTTCGAGTTGGCTCAGATGGGGCCTCGGATTACTCAGAATTGGGAGAACTTCCTGACGTCTTCGACCAGCGGTGGGCCTCTTGGAAGTGGTGAGGGCTCGGACGGGGCCAACCGTGCGCGGGATCGCGTAGCGGCGGCGTTGAAAGACCTTGGTCCCGGTCTGGCGGATGTGGCGTTTCGGTGTTGTTGTTTTTTGGAAGGTTTGGAGACAGCGGAGAAGCGGCTTGGCTGGTCTGCGCGGGCCGGGAAGGTTGTTCTGCGGATCGCGCTTCAGCGGTTGGTGGAGCATTATGACCGGTCTCAGGATTCGCGCCTGATCGGCTAGGCTCCTCGTAAGGCGTTAAATTATCACGCTGAATTTACTTATTGGCGCGTCGCGGATGGCTCTGCGGCGCGTCTGATGTTTTGGGATGTTGGGGGTTTGGGGTGGTTTGTTCTGTGCTTGGGGTGGCTTTGGGATTAAGTTCCGGATTTCTGGATATGATGGGATTTATGTTTCTATTGGGTGCTGGATATTGAGGTTGATTGGGATAATTTCCTAGTATGGGGCATTAATTTTCCAAGGTGACCCAATGCGACATTCCCCTTTCTTTCAAACAGGAGCGTTTTGAAATGGCCCGTGCTTTCACGCCCAAAGTCCTGACTGCAAACCATCTTTTGGAGGGTGATGCCATTTATCGTGATGCCTCTGGGGGGTGGTCTCGGCGTCACGAGGAGGCGGTTCTGTTTCAGGATCAACGCGAGGCGGAGGCGGCATTGGTTGTCGCTTTGGCAGAGCCTGCTTTGATCGTTGGGCCTTATCTGGCGGATGCCAAGGAGGGGCCGCATGGGCCGCTTCCGGTTCATTTTCGCGAGGCGTTTCGCACGCGGGGGCCGTCCAATTATGCGCATGGGAAACAGGTGGATTTGAGCCATGTATAAGTATTCGGATTTTGATGAAGCCTTTGTGCGCGATCGGGTATCGACGTTTCGCCGGCAAGTGGCGCGGCGGATTGATGGCTCTCTGACGGAAGATGAGTTCAAGCCGCTTCGTTTGATGAACGGGCTCTATCTGCAGCTTCATGCCTATATGCTGCGCGTGGCGGTGCCTTATGGGACCATGAGCCCAGTTCAGATGCGTGCGCTGGCGGATATCGCGGAGACCTATGACAAGGGGTATGGTCATTTTACCACCCGTCAGAATATTCAGTTCAACTGGCCCAAGCTTGGAGATGTGCCGGATATTTTGAGCGATCTGGCGGATGTGGAGATGCATGCCATTCAGACCTCTGGCAATTGTATTCGCAATGTGACTGCGGATCATTTTGCGGGGGCAGCAGCGGATGAGATCGAGGATCCGCGCCCGACGGCTGAGTTGTTGCGGCAATGGTCCACGGATCATCCGGAGTTTGCGTACCTTCCGCGCAAGTTCAAGATCGCCATTACAGGTTCGCCCAATGATCGGGCCGTGACCAAGGCCCATGATATCGGTTTGCGGATGCAGCGCGATGAAGCTGGCAATCCGGGGTATGAGGTGATTGTGGGCGGTGGTCTTGGGCGCACGCCGATGGTCGGGAAAGTGCTGCGGGCTTTCCTCCCGAAAGCGGATTTGCTGCCGTATCTGGAGGCTATCTTGAACGTCTATAACCTCCATGGGCGTCGGGATAACAAGTATAAAGCGCGGATCAAAATTCTGGTTCATGAGACCGGTTTGGAGCAGATCGCAGAGCAGGTTGAGGCGCAGTTTCTGTTGCAAAAGCAGAATTTCGAGCCGGTGGATGAGGGTTTGATTGAGGGGATTGAGGCGGCTTTTGCGCCTCCTTTGTTTGAGCGGCGTGTTGTGCCTGTCGCGGATCAGGGGGACGGGGCGTATCGATCATGGCTTGATACAAATATAGAGGCTCATAAGGAGAGCGATCATGCGATTGTGTCGATCTCGCTTAAGCCCATTGGTGGCACGCCTGGAGATGCGAGTTCGGAGCAGATGCGTGTTATGGCGGATTTGGCGGAGCGTTACGGGTATTCGGAGCTTCGGGTGTCCCATGAGCAGAATATCATCCTGCCCCATGTGCATCGCGCGGATTTGCCTGCAGTTTATGAGGGGTTGAAGGCGGCGGGTTTGGCGACGGCCAATATCGGGTTGTTGTCGGATATGATCGCCTGTCCGGGTATGGATTATTGTGCTTTGGCTACGGCGCGTTCGATCCCGATTGCGCAGGAGATTTCGACCCGTTTTGATGCTTTGAAGATCGAGAAGGATGTGGGGCCGCTCAAGATCAAGATTTCCGGCTGCATTAATGCCTGTGGGCATCATCATGTGGGGCATATCGGGATATTGGGGCTCGATCGGGCTGGGGTGGAGAACTACCAGATCACCCTTGGTGGCGATCATACGCAAACCGCTGCGGTGGGTGAGCGGGCAGGGCCCGGCTTTTCTGCGGATGCGCTTTTGCCCGCTTTGGAGCGGTTGATCGAGGCTTATCTTGGCTTGCGGGACGCGCCTTCGGAGACGTTTATCGAGGCCTATCGCAGGCTTGGTCAGGGGCCTTTCAAAGAGGCTCTTTACCCGGAAACGGTGACCCGCGATGCGGCATGAATGGGATATCATTCCCGGTGAAGCGCCCTCGGTGATGCGTCACCGTGTGGCCGCGGATATGAGTGTGGCTTTGGGGGATGCGGAAGCTCTGGACGTTTTGCGTTATGGGCATGAGTTGTTCGGAACGCGCATGGCTGTGGTGTCGTCTTTTGGCGCGGAATCGGTGGTTCTGTTGCATCTGGCGGCTCAGGTGGATCGCGCCATGCCGGTGATTTTCATTGATACGCAGATGTTGTTTGAGGAGACGCTGTCTTATCAGCTTGAGGTGGCTGAGGCCTTGGGGTTGAGCAATGTTCGGCGTATTTCGGCGGATAAGCGGGTGTTGAAACTGGCGGATCGGGATGGGAGGCTCCATCAGTCCGCGCCGGATGATTGCTGTCATCTGCGCAAGACTTTGGTTCTGGAGCAGGAGCTGTTGCGCTTTGGGGCTTGGGTGACCGGGCGCAAGCGGCATCAGACGCAAGATCGCTCAACCATGGGTGTTGTTGAGGTGGATCAGGCGGATCGAATTAAGATCAATCCTTTGGCCAATTGGACGGTTTCGGACATTACCGCGTACATGGATGCACATGATCTGCCGCGCCATCCGCTGGTGGCGCAGGGGTTCCGCTCCATTGGCTGTGCCCCTTGTACCAGTCAGACCAAACCCGGTGAGGATCCGAGGGCTGGGCGTTGGCGGGACGCGGAAAAGACGGAATGCGGCATTCATTTTGGCGCGGACGGGAAGATTATACGCAACTCTGGCAAGGCCGCTTAGGCGGGTTGGGAGATAACATGGCTATTATTGTAACGGATATTGGATTTTCGCCTGCGATTGATGGGCCGGAGGCGTTGGAGCTGTCCCATTTGCGCCGCTCTGATACGGGCGGGCACACAGTGACTGTACCCTCGGATACGGATGTAGAGGCGCTGAAGGGTTTTTTGAACCAGACGGTGACCATTCGGATTGAGTTCCCGAGTTTTGCGGATGGGCGCGGGTTCTCTTTGGCTAAACGGCTTCGTTTGTTGGGCTATAAGGGGCGTATTCGCGCGGCGGGGCATGTATTGGCGGATCAATATGCCAATGCGCGGCGGTCCGGTTTTGATGAGGTGGAAATCTCGGATGAATTGGCGGCGCGCCAACCGGAGGCGCAATGGCTGGCCCATGCCAATTGGGCGGAGCATGATTATCAGAGCAGGCTTCGTAGGGCCTCTTAGGGCTTTAGGGGTGGTGCGTCGATTTTGATGCCGGTCAGGGCGCTGATGTGCTGGGCCAATGCGAAGTTGCTGGAGAGGATCGGCATGTTGAGGTCGGCTTGAAGCGGCGCGATCAGGTCCAGCGTTTTGAGGTTGGTGCAGGACAGGAAGAGGGCGTCGGCCTTTGTGCCTTTGGCGAGCGTATTTGCGGCGTTTGTGATTGAGGGGGCGTCGATTTTGGCGACGGTTGCGTCACTGGCCTCATTGAAGGAGCCGAAATGAGGGGTGGCGATGCCGCCTTCGCTCAGGACATCGCGCAGGATTTGGCTGACCTTTTGGATGTAGGGGGAGAGGAAGGCGAGGTTTTTGATCTCAAGCGTTTTACAGCAATGCAGGAGGGCGCTGACCGGATTGCTGGTGTGTTTGGTTTTGACCGATGCGTTGATCAGCTCGGCGACTTTGGCGGGGCCGATGACCGAGGTGCCGGATGTGCAGCAATAGGCGACGGCGTCAAATTCGAGGTCGGGGAAGAGGCTTGCCGATTGGGGGAGGTCTAGGGCCATTTGGGCGAGCGTGTCTGTGGTGACCTCGGCTCCGCTTGGGATGCGGGTGACGTAGATGTTGGCGCGCTCGGGCGCGAACATGCGGCGGAAATCCTGCTCGATGGTCTCGTCGGTTTGAAGGACGATGAGGCCGAT
>CAZXRG010000158.1:0-1528 GCA_964642935.1 uncultured Rhodobacterales bacterium
ACCGCGCTCATCACCGACATGAACGAGCCCTTGGCCACGGCGGCCGGAAACGCTCTTGAGGTCGCCAATGCGGTCCGGCTGTTGCGCGGGGATGAGATTGATACGCGGCTCTGGGATGTCGTGGTTGCTTTGGGGGGCGCTCTTTTGGAGTCCTCTGGCATTGCAAACATGAACGCAGGCGCGGGGCAGATTGCGGATGCATTGCAATCCGGTAAAGCCGCTGAGGTGTTTGGCAAAATGGTATCCGCCTTGGGTGGTCCTTCGGACTTCATGGAGACCTATGAGACCCATCTAGATCATGCGCCAATCATCCGCGAGGTTCTCCCGGAATCGACAGGGTTCGTCGGTTCCATAGACACAAAAGCGCTTGGCATGGCTGTGGTCGAACTGGGTGGCGGTCGGCGCAATCCATCGGATAAAATCGACTATGGGGTGGGGCTCGACTGGACCATGGGGCTCGGACTGGCAGTCGATGCTGATACGCCGCTTTGCCGGATCCATGCGCGGAGCGAGGCGCAGGCGGACCAAGCGCAAGCGCGGGTCCGGGGCGCCTTTTCGATCGCGGACAGTCCTCCGACTGAAACTGATCTGATCAAAGCGCAGGTGTCCTGATGCCGCGTGCCATCCTGATCGTACTTGATTCTGTGGGCTGTGGCGGTGCTCCGGACGCCGCTGATTTTGGCGATGAAGGGGCCAATACGCTGGGCCACATCATAGAGCATCGCGCCAAATCGCCGGAAGGCCCGCTCCTTGTGCCAAACATGGATGCGCTTGGATTAGGCGCTGCTATTCGACACTCCACTGGCATTGAAACACCCGGTCTTGAAGCGACCCCATCTGGTCTTTGGGGCGTTGCCACGGAGGTCTCTTTGGGAAAAGACACGCCTTCGGGCCATTGGGAGCTTATGGGCCTTCCGGTTCCCTTTGAATGGCATTTCTTCCCCGATACGAAGCCCGCTTTTCCAGATGATCTGCTTGCGGAGTTCTGCGCCAAAGCCGATTTGCCCGGCACTCTGGGCAATTGCCATGCCTCTGGCGTTCCTGTGATGGAAGCCTATGCGGTTGAACACATGAAAAGCGGGAAGCCGATCTGCTACACCTCGGCTGATAGCGTGTTTCAGATTGTCGCCCATGAGGAGAGCTTCGGCTTAGAGCGCCTCTATGAGATTTGTGAGATCGGAGCGGAACTCATGCACCCCATGCGGGTGGGTCGCGTCATTGCGCGTCCCTTTGAGGGCAATGAGATTGACGGTTTCACGCGCACCGCCAACCGCAAGGATTATGCGATCACACCGCCCCAAGACACTCTGTGTAACCGCGTTGAGGCCGCTGGTGGGCGCACGTTGGCGGTCGGGAAAATCGGAGACATCTTCGCCTATTCTGGGATTTCCGAAAGCCATAAGGGCAAGAATGACAATGATCATATCGATCTGACCCTAAAGATGCTCGATCAGGCGAAGGATGGGGATTTCATCTTCACCAATCTGGTCGATTTTGACACGCTTTATGGCCATCCCCGCGACGTGGA
>CAZXRG010000158.1:1628-6663 GCA_964642935.1 uncultured Rhodobacterales bacterium
CCCGGGAAACATGGAAAGAGCTTTTTATGACCGATTACCGCGCTATGCCCAAGGTCGAGTTGCATCTTCATCTGGAAGGGGGTGCGCCGCCTGCGTTCATCCGCGAGTTGGCAGCGGAGCAAAGCGCTGATCTTTCGGGCATTTTCGATAACAAGGGAGCCTATAAATGGTCCAACTTCACCGAGTTCCTCGCTGTCTATGAAGCTGCCTCCGAGCTTCTGAAAGGCCCAGAGGAGTTCAAGCGCCTCATGAAGGCGGTGCTAAGCGAACAGGCCTCCCATGGGGTGATTTACACTGAACATTTCCTCGCCTCTGATCTTTGTGGCGACGGAAGTGCGGAGGCTTGGGCAGAGCACTTAGCCGCCATGAACGAAGGCGCGGAAGAGGCGATGGCAGAGCATGGGATCGAGGTCCGGTTCATTCCCACCTGCATCCGACATTTTGGCCCCGAAAAGGCCGAACATGCGGCTAGATTGGCCGCTGAAACGGCTGGCGAGCGTGTGACCGGATGGGGCATGGGAGGGGCGGAAAGCCTCCATATGCCTGCTGATTTCGCCACTGCTTATAAAATCGCGGAAGAAGCCGGTCTTGGCCTCACCTGCCACGCCGGAGAGATCGAAGGCCCCGAGATGGTCGAGGCCACGCTTGATGCGCTCAACGTCACCCGTATCGGCCATGGCGTGCGCTCGGTGGAAAATCCGGCGACGGTAGCGCGGCTGGTGCGTGAGGGAATTACTTTGGAGGTCAATCCGGGCTCCAACATTTCGCTTTCTGTGTTCCCGTCTTGGGCGGATCACTCGATCAACGCGTTGCGCGATCAGGGGGTGAAAGTGACTGTTTCAACTGATGACCCGCCCTATTTCCACACCGATATGACCCGCGAATATGAGATGCTGGATAAGCATTTGGGATGGGATAAGGCGGCCTTAAAGGCGCAAAACATGGATGCGATGGATGCAGCTTTTTGTGATCAAGCGACCAAGGACCGGATCAAGGCGCGTTTGTGAGCCGATTTCAAACCGCATAACATCACAAATGAGGGGTTGAATTTGTCCGCGCCAAAGGCTCCTGTGTTTGAAGCTAAAAGGAGCGATACGTGACGAATTTACCCGGCTCGATTGACGAGACACAAAAAGCGCTCGGCGATGTTGGCTATGTATGTGGCCGCTCGCTGGCGGTCGTTGTTTTCCTGTCCTTAAAGCTGGGCCGACCGCTGTTTTTAGAGGGCGAGGCGGGTGTCGGGAAAACCGAGATCGCCAAGGCACTCTCCGCCATGTTGGGTCGTCGGTTGATCCGTCTTCAATGCTATGAGGGTCTCGATGCAGCGTCGGCTGTCTACGAGTGGAACTTTGCCGCCCAGATGGTTGCCATTCGTACCGCTGAGGCCAGTGGCGCGAGTGATCGCGGTGCGCTTCAGAACGAACTCTTCTCCGATGATTACCTGATCAAGCGCCCTCTTTTAGAGGCCATGAGCCCGCAAGACGGTGGTGCGCCGATCCTGCTGATTGACGAGCTGGACCGTACCGACGAGCCGTTCGAGGCCTTCCTCCTAGAGGCGCTCAGCGATTTTCAGGTGACCATTCCCGAACTTGGCACCATCAAAGCGCCAGAACCTCCGATTGTGATTTTGACATCCAACCGGACGCGCGAAGTGCATGATGCGCTCAAACGCCGCTGCCTTTACCATTGGGTCGATTTTCCCGATTTTGAGCGCGAGATGGAGATCGTGCGAGCCAAGGCGCCAGAAGCCGAGGAGGCTCTGTCACGCGAGGTCGTTGCCTTTGTTCAGCGCCTTCGCGATGAGGATATGTTCAAGAAGCCGGGCGTGGCGGAGACGATTGATTGGGCCAAGGCTTTGGTTGCATTGGACGCAATCCAGCTATCGCCAGAACTGATTTCCGACACGTTGGGGGCGGTTTTGAAGTATCAGGACGACATCCAGAAACTAGAAGGCTCCGAGGCCAAACGGCTGCTTGATGAGGCCAGAGGCAATCTGGGGAAGCGTTGAGACAATGACCGTTCTCGACATCCCTGACGACGGCAAACTGGCGCAGAACATCACCCATTTCGGGCGCGCTTTGCGGCGTGCCGGATTGCCCTTGGGACCAGAGAGAATACTCAATGCAATCAGGGCTGTAGAGGCGGCGGGCTTCACAGAAAAGCGTGATTTCTATCATACTCTTGAGGCCTGTTTTGTATCCAAGCCCGAACACCTGCAGCTCTATAAGCAGACCTTCAATCTCTATTGGCGCGACCCTCAGTTTCTAGAGAAAATGATGAAGATGCTCTCCCCGCTTTTGCGCCAAGAGGTCCCTGCGGAAAAGCCGCAGGATGCGGATCGGCGAGCCTCGGAAGCGCTGTTGGAGGAGCCTGAGGAAAAGCCCGCGCCTGAGACCGGTGAGGAGCAGGAATTCACGCTTGATGCGGAGATGACCTACGCCCTTGATGAGAAGCTGCGTGCGGCGGATTTCGAGCAGATGACCTTGGCGGAGTTGAACGCAGCCAAGCGGGCGATTGCGAAGATGAGGCTGCCCATTGAACCCATAGCTTCACGCCGCACGAAAGCGAATAATCGCGGTAAAATCCCAGATTGGCGGGCCACCATGCGCTCCTCCATGCGGCGGGGAGATATCATGCGCCTCGAGCAGCGATCAAAGCGGGTGCGCTGGCCCAATCTTGTGGCCATTTGCGATATTTCCGGCTCCATGTCGGGCTATTCGCGGATGCTTTTGCACTTCCTTCATGCGGCGTCAAACGCCAAAGGGGCGGGATGGGCGCAGGTGCATTCTTTCACCTTTGGCACGCGATTGACAAACATCACACGGCACCTCCGGCAAAGGGATGTTGATGCGGCTTTGACGGCGGCGGGAACCCATGCTTTGGACTGGGAGGGGGGCACTCGGATCGGGGCTTCTCTGCATGAGTTCAATCGGGTCTGGTCGCGCCGTGTGCTCGGTCAGGGGGCGGTGGTGCTGTTGATCACCGACGGTTTGGATCGCGATCACGCAGACGAGCTTGCCCGAGAGGCCGAGCGGTTGCGCCTGTCCTGCAAGAAGCTGATCTGGCTTAATCCGCTGTTGCGTTGGGATGGTTTTGCGCCGAAAGCGCAAGGGGTTAAGGCGCTCTTGCCGCAGGTGGATAGCTTCCGGTCGGCCCATAATATCGCTGCATTAGAAGACCTGTCGGATGTGTTGAGCCAACCTGATGACGTCGGTGAGCGGGCGCGTTTGATGCGCGAGTTGGAGCCGTGAGCCCAATTGAAACCCACGCCAAAGGGCTTAGGTTCTCAGTGAACTTAGAGAGGGCGTTCTGATGGATCGAGCCGACCACGACCGGATACCGGAAATTGCATTGTCTTGGCTTGCTACGGGCAAATCGGCAGCTCTGGCCACGGTGGTGCAAACTTGGGGATCAGCGCCCCGCCCTCAGGGATCGCAACTGGTGATTTCGGGAGATGCAGACATTCAAGGCTCGGTCAGCGGTGGCTGCGTTGAGAGTGCGGTTGTGGCCGAGGCTCTGGACGCTTTGGAGAACGGGCAGAGCCGTGTTCTGGAGTACGGCGTTTCGGATGATGACGCGTTTGCGGTCGGTCTGGCTTGCGGGGGAACGATACGGGTGATGGTCGAGCCGATTGGCGTCGGAAACGGACCGGATCGCGCGATGATTGAAGAGCTGGTAGAGGCGAGAGCCGCCCGCACACCCATGATCTATGCGGTCAATCCTGAGACTTGGGAACGGCGCTTTGTGCGGGGCGATGATCCCTTAGGCGAAGCGGCAGAGGCGGCGCGATATGCGGACAAATCCGGCTTTGAGGGCGATTGGTTTCTGGGCGTTCATAACCCGCCATTGCGCATGATTGTCGTGGGCGCGGTTCACATTGCGCAACCGCTCTTGGTGATGGCGCGGGAAGCGGGCTATGATCCCTTCCTGATTGACCCGCGCGAGGCCTTCGGCGCTACCCATCGTTTCCCAGACCAACCCATCTCCAACGACTGGCCTGATGAGGCCATCGAGGCTTACGGGATTGACGGGCGGACGGCCTTGATCACCTTATCCCATGATCCGAAAATTGATGATCCCGCTTTGACAACGGCTCTGGGGAGTGCGGCGTTTTATATTGGAGCCTTGGGCTCCAAACGCACCCATGCCAAGCGGGTGGTGCGCCTTGAGGAGGCTGGTATTTCGCCATCTGACATTTCGAAGATCCATTCCCCCATCGGGGCGGATATCGGTTCCAAGTCGCCAGCGGAAATCGCCATCTCGATTATGGCTGAGGTGACCGAGCGCCTGCGCAGACCGGACACGCGCCGGTGAAGTTCGGCCCAGTTCCATTGGCTGAGGCGGAAGGTGCTATTCTGGCACATTCTTTGAAGGTGGCGGGGCAGGTCTTTCGCAAGGGGCAACTATTAGGCGCGGATGATCTTAATGTGATCGGGCAAGAATTTGATCAGGTCTCAGTGGCCCGTTTGGAAGCGGGCGACGTCCCCGAAAACGAAGCCGCCGCTGACTTGGCACGTGCGATCAAGGGGGCCAATCTGCGTGCGGTTGAGGCCTTCACGGGACGGGCCAATCTGGTGGCGGAAACGGCGGGTGTTTTGCGGATTAACGCGGATGTTTTGGCCATTAATACGGTGGATGAAGCGATCACTCTGGCCACGCTGGCCGATTATGGGCGTGTGGAGGCGGGGCAAATGGTAGCCACCGTCAAGATCATCCCCTATGCGGTTCCAAAGGCGCAGCTGGAGACTGTTTTAGCGGCTGCGAACGGGGCGTTAGACCTGCACCCGTTCCAACTGACCTCCGCTAGTCTGATCCTCACTGAGACCCCGTCCTTGAAAAAGAGCCTGACTGCAAAGGCGGAAGATGGCCTGCGCAAACGGCTTTCGGCCCTTGGGGTTGAGGCGGTTGATGTGGCCGTTGTCGATCACGAGGTTGAAGCGGTGCGGCAGGCGATGAAACAGGCCAAACGCGAAGTGGTTTTGATCCTTGGCGGCTCGGCGACGTCTGATCGGATGGATGTGTGTCCGGCGGCTCT
>CAZXRG010000159.1:0-6582 GCA_964642935.1 uncultured Rhodobacterales bacterium
CCCAAAAAACCTGACGACGGACACTCTGTGCGACAGGAAAATTCGGCTGCTCCAATCAACCTGATCTGGCTGTCAGAAAATAGATTTGCCGTGCTAGGCTTGGCGAAAAGCTATCTGATTAGCCATCAAAATGGACGGAGGTGCTGTGGGATTAGAAGAGCCCTGGCCTCTACCAGCCCGCTTTGATCAGAAATGCGGTTTCTGGGCGCGCCTCTTGGGATCATGCATTCTATCGCCTGTACGATATAGCCCCGCTCTGTCGGCTGTGATTTCGTCGGGATGGGATGTTCAGAGGGAATATGGAGGAATACTCTATCGCGGCGGTCTAGCGGGGATGCCGTTGGTCTCACCCAAGGGGGAACCTATTGGCTACTTGTGGGACTATGATGAGGGTTATGCTATTCTTCGCTCGGAATCCGGCAAGGGTTACAACGCAAACTTGGGGGGGATGTCGCGCTGCGGTCAATATCCTCCGTTGCTCCGGTGATTTGTCTGAACGCATCAATCGGGCTGGCTCCGAAGCTACTCAGCTATTTGTGGAACGCGATATTTGTTTGATTTTTCGGAACGAGGCCGCAGGTGCCAAGGGCAAGCTTACTCCAAGGAAAAAGCCACGATCTGATCGCCTAGGGTTGTGCCGACCCGCCCATGTCCGCCTGCATAGATGACGATATACTGGCGGTCCTCCCAGACGTAGGTCATGGGGGTGGCTTGTCCTCCGGCGGGCAGTGACCCTTTCCAGAGTTCTTCCCCGGTTGCCACATCAAACGCGCGTAGGTAGTCGTCCATGGCAGCGCCGATAAATACGATGCCGCCTGCTGTGATGATCGGGCCTCCGAAATTTGGCGTTCCCATAGGCAAGGGAAGACCAATGGACGCTTCTGCGGTTCCAAGGGGTTTGCGCCAGACGATTTTCCCGTTGCTCAGATCGATGCCTGCGATCACGCCGAAGGGGGGGGCGGAACAGGGCAGACCGATACTTGAGAGCAGCACGTCGCGGGTGACGGCATAGGGTGCGCCTGCTTGTTCGCCCAGCCACAGGCCGCCGCCCTCGCTTTGGAGTGCATCTGCGGTTTCGCGTGGGATCAGGGTGGCGACATGGGCGATGTTTGACATGTTTACGACAAGCAGGTTGCGTGTCGGATCATAGGCGGCACCGCCCCAGTTGGCGCCACCACCTGCGAAAGGATAGAGGAGTGTGCCTTGTTCCGTAGGGGCTGAGAACAGGCCTTCGGAATAGAATTGTTTGATCCTTTGGCGGCACTGAAAGCGGTCGAATATGGTCAGGCCGAAGGCGTCTTCTGGCTCCAACCGGTTCGGGACGATTTCTGGTGTTGCGACGGGGAAGGGCTGTGTCGGGGATAGCGCCTCTCCGAGGGCTGCGCGTTGGGGGACGGGGCGTTCTTCGATGGGTAGGACAGGCTCACCTGTGTCGCGGTCCAGCACAAAGACATGGCCGGTTTTGGTCACTTGGGTGACCACATCGCGAACGCCGTTTTCAGTGGTGACTTGGTAAAGACCCGGTTGGGCCGGCAGGTCATAGTCCCAGATGTCGTGGTGGACGATTTGATAGGCCCAGACGAGCTCGCCTGTTTGGCCATTCAGGGCAACCACGGAGTTTGCGTGGCGATTGTCGCCCGGTCGACCGCCGCCAAAGAAGTCGGGGCTTGGGGAGGAGGTTGGGAGGAAGACCAAGTCGCGCTCGGCGTCATAGGACATGGGTGCCCATGCGTTTGCGCCGCCCTCAACGGGGGGGAATGCGCCTTTCCAGTCCTTAGCGACAGGGGAGCTTGGTGTGCGCGGGATCGGGTCGAACGTCCAGCGCATGGCTCCTGTGATGGCATCATAGGCACGCACGGCACCGACAGGGGCGTCGACACGTTCGTTGTCGGAAATGGAGGACCCTACGATAACCGTATTGCCTGCAACCACGGGGGGCGAGGTGACGTGGAATTCGCCAGGCCAGAGCAGGTCTTTGCCCGGATCAAGGGTCACGATGCCGTTGTCGCCAAAGTCTGAGCAGCGCTCGCCTGTTTCAGCGTCAAGCGCCGCTAGGAGCCCGTTGTTTGTGCCCGTTAGAATGCGCGTTTTGCAGATCTCTCCACCATCGGTTCGCTCATGGGCGGAGATGCCCCGGCACACATGGAGGTTTGCGGGCCATTGATCCGTGGGCGCGCGTGGATCATGGCGCCAGAGCTCTTGGCCCGTGCCCGGATGCAGCGCAATGACCTCATTGAAGGGGGTGCAGAAGATCAGCTTCTCATCGATCAGGAGCGGGGTGGCTTCAGATGCACTCCACCCCATCAGATCGCCTCGGGCTTCCATATCGCCTGTGGAATAGCTCCACGCTTGTGTCAGCTCACCGACGTTGTCCGGGGTTACTTGAGCGGCATTGGAATAGCGGTGCCCGCCCATGTCGCCGCCATAGCTGCCCCATCCTTCGCCGCGCTCAGTGGTGGAGGTTTGCTGGGCATTCCCGTCGATATTCATCGGGCTTCCGAAGAGGAGATAGGGCAGCACGGAGCCGCCCAGAAAGGAGAGTGCGACAAGGATTACGAGCGCGAAAAGGCTGCGTTTAAGCCAAGGTGTTTTACGTTTGGTCAAGAGGTGCAGCCTTTGTGATGTCTCTGGGCAGAGGTGTGAGGATCCATGTGAGCACGGTGTTGTCTTGAATTTCGAAGTGGATTGGCACTTGGTAGCCTTTTGGAAGCGTTGGATGCAAATCTTCGGTGAGTTCGAATTGGATGAGATGGTCGCTCATTCCGCCAATAACCTGCGCGCTTTCAAATCCGAAGAAGCGGCCAACCACGCGGTGGTAAGCTTTGAAGATGCTTTCCTTGCCTGAGAATATGAGCGTGGCGGCCAGATCGGGCGCGCGGTTTGTTTGGGTGGAGAGCCAGTCCCGCTCCGCATCGTTCAGGCATTTTTTTAGGATGGCGTTTGAGGCTGAGGCGCTTGCCAGATGTTCGATATCAACACCGCAGGCCGTATTGTGGTCATTTGTGACCATGCAGCAGGCCAGACCTTTGCTATGGCTCAATGATCCGTTTAGGCCAATTGGCCAGATTGGAGCGCGATTGTCGCCGATGGGGAGCTCGGTGGTGGTTGCGTTCATTTCAGACAGCGCCAGTTTGGCCATGATACGACCTGCCAGATAGTCCGCTTGGCGTTTCTTGGCCATGTTGTCAAAGCCCTTGGGCTCTTGAATGTTCAGGAGGGGGAAGAGGTCTGGCAAGAATTGCGCGGTATCAAAATGACCCTGCACAAAGGCTGCGTTTGGGCCTTGAAGGGTGCGAAAAGCGGCTTGGGGGATAAAGCCGTTTGTGATCTCGTTTATCGCGTTGATATCCATCCGCTGGTCACTCTTGCGGGGGGCGACTGAGGTTGTTTGACCAATAGGCCCCAAACGCGCTGATCAGGGCAATTGCTGTGATGAAATAGAGCGAATAGGAGCCCGTGAAGCCTGTGAAGAGGATCGTGACGGACCCGATGCTCAACACCAAAAACTCCCAAAGGCCGATGGCTTGGGCTTGGAGGGAGACGGGCATGCGTTCTTGCAAGGCTGTGATGGTTATGGTTCCGGCGGCAGATGCGGCGGCGGAGGTTGCGCCCACGGCAATGTAGAAACCGATAATGTTGGGCCAAGCCGAGGCGATGATGAGGCAAGCCAGCAATGCGAGGGCTATGATCAGAAGTGCCGGAGCGAGGCGGATGCGGGAATAGATGATATCCGCGATCACGGTGGCCGCGACGCCGGTGATAACGGCGAGCACGAGTGCCAGAGAGAGGGCGGTGGCTGGTAGGCCTGCGGCGGCGACAGCGATGGGGAAGGCGACCTCGATACAGCCTTGCGCCGTTGCGATGATGGCGGCGGTGACCCAGATCGAGGACTTGTTGAGATTTGGTCCGTCGATCTTTTCGATGACCGAGCGCGATAATGCGATCATTTGGGCTTTTGCAGATAAGGGGCTGCGCGGGCCCAGACGGTCTCTGGGAAAACCGATCCAAGTAAAGGCGGTGCTGAACACAACAAAGATGACCCCAAGGCCCACGGCTGCGGCAGGGCCGACAGCATCCCATAGATAACCCGCAACCACCAGTCCGGACATTTGCCCCAAGACCATGATGATACCGTTGGCGGCATGAAAGCTCTCAAGTCGCCTGCCTGCTAGTTTTGTGATGGCTGGCACACGGGCCATATCGGCGGCAATTGAGGGTGCCATTGCGCCATAGGTGAAGATTGCAATCAGACCGAGGATCGTCAGGGTCATCCAATCTGTGGCGAGCAATATGAAGCAGACGAAAGCGCCACATGTGGCCAGCATTTTTGAAACGATCAAGAGGCGTCTCGACCCGAACCGATCCACGGCAACTCCGGTCAGGAGGACGCCGATGTTCAGAGGGAGAAAGATGCAGAGTACCAACATGCTGACCGTGGGGCCGGATATGCCTTGAGAGAGGACCCACCAGACCATGGTCAGATGCACCAAGGCTCCGGCAAAAGCACCGAAGAAATCCGCCAATAGGATCGAGAACAGGACCGCATCACCGGATTTGAGGCCAAAACGTCGCTGCTGGGTCGGAGAAATATACATCAGGTGCTGCTGCGCAGGCCTTGAGCGATGGCTTTCGCCAAGGCGACCGGTTGTTCGAACGCGATGGCGTGACCGGCTTTTTGTACCGTTAGGCAGCCGCTGGACTGGCGCAGAGTTCGCGCCATCTTTTGCGCGGTTTCAGCATCGAGTGCTGAAGAGAAAGCGCCCCTGATGATGGTGGCCGGACATCCCATGGCTTCCAAGGCCCCCCAGCCGTTTACCTCTAGCGGGGCGTTTAGCAGACGCCGGATTTCTGGGTCGAGCCGGAGGCGAACACCGGGCATATCGCTTGGACCGCCTGCGTCCACGAGGGCGGGAATGATTTCCGCCAGCACCTCTTTGTCGGCCAAGGGCATGCGCATACCGATTTTCTGGCGGAAGCTGGTAATGTTGGAGGCTCCTGCGGCCAGCATTTGCAGATGGGTCTCAATGGCGTTGTCCAGATCCTCGCCCTCTTTTGCGTCAGGGCTGACATCTACGATGGTGACTTGGGAGGGTTGGATCACACCGCTGTAAGAGGCTTCCATGGCGACACGTCCGCCCATGGAATGGCCGACAAGGATCGGGTTGCGGATGCCTTCACGCGCCAGCACGTTGGCGAGCCAAGTTGCGAATTTGGGGACTGTATAGTCTTTGGCATCCTGAAACTCTGTTCCGCCGTGGCCGGGGAAGTCGACCGCAATGGCAGTGATCGGGCCATCCGGCCAAGCGTTGATCACGGGACGCCAAACGTCCGCGCCGTCACCAAGACCGTGTAGAAACACGACCACTTGGCCGGGCAGCGGGGAACCGCGCCAACGCAACATGCGTGCTCCGTTGCTCATCAGAACATCCGGTGCGACTTTGGACATCAACGTGGTCATCTCAGGTGCGCGCGCTTTTCGGGGTCATGTCGGTCCAGTTTTCTTCCACATAGGCTTCGCAGTCTTCTTGTGTTCCCGTTGGTCCAACTTGAGACCAGCCTTCCGGCGCGTCTTTTCCAGCAGGCCAGAGCGAGTATTGCTCTTCTTCGTTTATAAGAACGGTATAGTCGAGTTCGTTTTCCATTTTATTTCCTTAGCGTTTTAGTCTTTTTTACGGTTTGCCAGCCATTCAACGGTCGGCGTAAGCCCGTCAATCGGTGTCGGCTTTTTGCGGGGCGATGAGGTTTTCAGCACGTCCGGTGGTGCGAAGCGCTCAAACATTGCGTCCGCGTCCTCAACCGGAATCATCTCATCGGGAATGCCATCGAGATCTTCGGCCTGTTCGCGCAGACGGGGCAGAAGCCAGACGGATTTGTGTTCCGGATCAGCTTCCAGCACGTCAATGGCGCTACACAGCCATTTTTTGACGGGCAGAACCTCAACACCGAGGGCCTCTGCCATGACATCAGAGGGCAAGGCGCCGTAGTCAAAGACATGGCCGATACCATGTTCAATATCGGCTTGGGTCATATCAAGGATCATCTGGGCGGCGCGATCGACGTTGATCCATGGCATATCGGTGGAGGACATTGCGTTGGGGACCGATTTCGTGCTCATGAACAGGGCGATATATCCGTTTCCTATGTCGTTGTTCTCATAATAGCCGGTTTTAGAGTCGCCGATCACAAGGCCGGGACGCAGAATGGTGCTCTGATAGCCTTTGGAGCGGGCTTCGACCAATATGCGCTCCGCGGCCCATTTGGAGAGGATGTAGCCAGTGCTTACAGCGGGTTCCTGAACCTCTGGATCAAAGCCGCAGCGAAGCTCGTCCAGATCGACCTCAAGCACACTGAGCGTGGAGATAAACGACAGCGCTTTGGGGCGGCCTTGGGACATGATGCGCAGCAGATCGAGCATGCTGAGCGTGTTTGGGGTGCGCAGCTTCGCGTATGGTTTTAGGGAGTGAACCTCGGCACCATTGTGCAGGATCAGGTCGACGTCTTGGATGATCCGCTCGAGCTCCTCTGGGGATAGGCCAAGGTCCGGTTTGGTTAGCTCGCCCAAGGCCACTTCGACGCGATCCT